>CAYGSH010000023.1:0-17303 GCA_964352515.1 uncultured Methylophilaceae bacterium
TATTCTACCCAAAGCTTGTAGATAATCTGCATTAAAACTTTGTATGCCCAAAGAAACCCGGTTTACGCCAGCCGCTTTATAACCCGCAAAATGCGCTGTATCTACCGTACCTGGATTCGCTTCTAAAGTAATCTCCGCCTCATATTCTAAAGGCGTTAACATATTCACTGCAGACAAGATTTCTGCTATCGATTCGGGACTAAATAAACTGGGCGTGCCGCCACCAAAAAAGACACTTCTCATTTTGCGGCCATACACTCGAGGAACAGATTGCTCCAAATCTGCAATCAACGCTGCCACATATCGCTTTTCAGGAATCTCCGCTCGACTCTCATGCGAATTAAAATCACAATAAGGACACTTCTTCACACACCAAGGGATATGGATATACAAAGACAATGGCGGTGAGTTTTTAAGCCCAGATTTGGTGTGGCTACCAGTGGTTGGCGTATGCTTATTGTTGGTAATTAAGTCTGAGACTGGAATGATAGGAATCATAGCGATATTATAGCTTTCTCGTCATTCTTGATAAATGATATCTTATACAGCAGAGTACTTAACAGAGTAAATAAAAGAGAAAATTAGCCAATTCTACTAAGTGACAATACATAATTTAATCTGACAACCTGACTTATAAATGCTATTTTGTTCTTAAGTGAAATGTCGAGTGTGTTAATTATTTAGAATGTTTATCGTAATGATTAAATGCCAACAACTTATTTAATTACTGGCTATTGAATTCATTTCCATGATGATGCTCAGCAAGATTGAGTGGCCATTAAACGAGTAAATTCAATTTTCAAAGCTTACAACATCATTTAACTGAATATAAGTGGTTTTTGGATTGCACTACCTCGATGCGATTTCTGCCATTTTGTTTGGCATTATATAAAGCCGAATCTGCTCTTTTTATGATAGTGCTTTCATCATCTAATTTCTCGACTTCAGTGATGCCAATAGAAATGGTTAGCTTTAATTGTAAATCATTAAGCATAAATGCCTTACTTTCACAGTTTATACGCAGCTTATTCAATACTTTTATAGCTACTTCTAGTTTGGATGATGGCAAAATAATCACAAATTCCTCACCGCCATATCGGCCAAATATATCGGTATTTCTAATTTGGTTAAGGATAAACTGTCCGAGCTTTATTAATACTGAGTCACCTGCATCGTGACCGTGCGTATCATTCACTTGCTTGAATAAATCGACATCTAATATGGCTAAGCAAAACGGTTGGTGATTTCTGTCATAAAGCAAAAGTTGTTTACTTAATGCAGCATTTAAGTAGCGCCTGTTCGGGAGGCGAGTGAGTTCATCCTCCATCAGTAAGCCATCTAATTTTTTGATTAGTTGCTGATTTTCTTTGATAAGGCCATATTCTTCATAAGCTAAAACATAGCTCATGCGACCAAAATAAATTAAAGAGAAAAAGCCAAATATATTTAATAATGTCATCGACCATTTAAAATCAATGGGTACTTGGGTGAATAGGTTTAAATAAATGAAAACACCCGAGAAAACAATCGCTGAGTTTGTGAGTAATGAGGTTAGATTGTAGCGCATGACACTTAGATAAAAAACGATAATTATATAAGCCAGAAATACTCTAAATGTATATTCAAATATACTGTTAGTTTGCCAACCAAAGATATACAAGTAGGATAGCCACCATATATTTGTAATAGAGTCTACCATCAGAAAAACATGCCGACGTTTTCTTGATGGGTCGGTTATTGTGAGCTTCGCAAGAAAATAACGAATTATTTGCATGATTAGCATTATAGCTAGCCATAAGAAAGTCAGCAGTGGCTTTCTCTGTTCAAAGAGCATTAAGATAACGGCCGTAAAACAAGCTATTAATATAGTAATTTGTACGTGTTTACAAAGTTGAACAAAAAGATATTGCTTTGCGTCTTCAGTCAGACTTTGAACGTTTAACAGTTTTTCAAAATAATTTCGCATTTGGATAACTTTAATGCCAATAACAGAAATGTATCAAAGAATAGATGAATACGGTAAAAATTATTTTTATATGTTTCAAAGCATAGCAAAGCATTAATTGTTTAAAGGACCAAACTCCTTTATAACAGATAAAAACGATGTGCCATACCGTTCTAATTTAACTTGTCCAATCCCACTAATCTGGCCCATAGAAGATAAATTCTGTGGTTTTTGATTCAAGAGCTCAATCAGCGTCGCATCATGAAAAATAACATAAGGTGGTACACCCTGCTCTTTGGCGAGTTGCATACGTTTGGTTTTAAGGGCTAGCCATAAAGGGTCGTCATTCGCGTCTTCAAAAGCTTCTTTGAGTCGAGCCGAGCGCTCTGCATTACTGACGCGCTTTGCTGGAGTGGCATCACGGCGTAACCAAATTTCTTGCTCACCTTTTAAAATTGGTCTTGCTGATTCGGTTAAGCGTAAACCACCATAGGCTTCAACATCGGCCTCTAAAAATCCCCCAGCAGTTAGTTGGCGATAAACGCTACTCCACTGTGCTTGATTAAAGGCATGACCAATACCGTAAGTGCTCACTTCGTGGTGTCTAAAGCGTTCTATTTGCGGTGTAGTTTTAGCCATGAGTACATCAATTAAATGTCCCGCGCCAAAGCGTTGCCCAGTGCGAAATACACAAGAGAGTGCCATTTGCGCGGCCTCGGTGGCTAGCCAAGTATCAACAGGATTTAGGCAGTTATCACATTGTCCGCAGTTGCCAGCATGTATTTCACCAAAGTAACGTAAGATGGATTGATGACGGCAGTCAGTTGATTCGCAATAGCCGAGTAAGGCATTCAGTTTGTGTTGTTCTAAACGTTTGCGTTCTTCTGATGCATCACCGCTATCCAACATTTGACGCATAGAAACGACATCGCCCATGCCGTAAGTCATCCATGCATTGGCAGGTAAACCATCGCGGCCAGCACGGCCTGTTTCTTGATAATAGCCTTCCATGCTTTTGGGTAAATCCATGTGTGCGACAAAACGTACATTAGGTTTATCGATACCCATACCAAAAGCAATGGTGGCAACCATAATGATACCTTCTTCACGTAAAAAGCGTCTTTGGTTTTGTTCGCGTATTTGACCAGGTAAACCTGCATGGTATGGAAGCGCATCCCAACCTTTATCAGTAAGCCAAGCGGCGGTGTCTTCTACTTTTTTACGTGATAAACAATAAATAATACCTGCATCATCAGGATGTTCGCGCTCTAAAAAAGTGAGTAGTTGCTGGCGAACATTATTTTTAATGGTGACATGATAGCGAATATTTGGGCGATCGAAACTCGACACAAATTGCTTGGCATTTTCTAATGCCAGTTGTGAGAGTATCTCAGCTCGGGTAGGTGCATCAGCCGTTGCAGTGAGGGCGATACGCGGCACATAAGGAAAACGCTCATGCAAGACAGTCAGTTGGCGATATTCTGGTCTAAAATCGTGTCCCCACTGCGATACACAATGCGCTTCATCAATAGCAAATAACGCTAAGCCAACATGAGTGTTAACTTCATCAAGTAGACTTAAAAAGCTATTTACAGTAAGTCTCTCAGGCGCGACATATAATATTTTTATATCACCAGCTAATGCTTGGCAAGTGATATGCGCATTGTCCTCTGCATTCAAACTTGAGTTTAAAAAAGCAGCATTGACGCCTAATTGTTGTAATGCCTCTACTTGGTCTTGCATAAGCGCAATTAATGGCGAAACGATAATGGCTAAACCATTACGTGCTAACGCTGGGATTTGGTAACACAAGGATTTGCCGCCGCCTGTTGGCATTAATACTAAAGCATCTTGACCCGAAATCACATGTTCAACAATAGCATGTTGTTGATCACGAAAACTATCGTAACCAAACGTGGTTTTTAATATATCTATTGCTTTAAGCAAACAGAGACCTTTTTTTGCAAGGGCAAAGGGAGTGAATTCGTAAATTAAATATGAACATTTTGCGTATTGTACGCAAAACTTAAATGAAAGAACGAGAAAAGTGAGAGGTAAAGCTAAAGTGTAAGAAGTTAAATTGTTGGCGGTAGCATCATTGCAAACCGCCAACAAGATTTATTTAGTGATGCTCACAATGTTCTTTTTCTGGGTGGCACTCTTTGTCATTAGCAATCGCAACGTTTGATACAACAGCGAATAATACAAATAAAACTGCAGCAAATTTTTTCATTATAAATTCCTTTGTGATAGTTAAAGTAACTGCAAAGCAAATCTTGTTAAATCTGTATTGCAGCATAAATCTTTAACGTCTGGTCTTTTGCAAACTTTAGGAAAAACATAAAAATATTTTGCGGCTGTATATTATTTTTTTGAATAAGGATTAATTAATGCATCAACTAATAAATGTAGTGCATCGCGCATTTGAGATTCTGAAACTTCCATCAATAAACCATCTTCAAACGCATCCTGTGTGATTTGTTGAATTTCATCAAAATTCTCTTTCATCACACGGATTTTTTCTGTACAAGCAACGATGCTGTCATCATCACGCACCCATATAGGTAAAAGTTGTTTTGCCATGATTTAAAAATATCATTTTAATAAGTTAAGTGTTGTATTAAGTGCAGCATCTTTCGGAGTGCTTGCCCACGATGGCTAACTTTGTTTTTAATTTCTGGACTTAATTCGGCCGCAGACTTTCCTGTAATGCTATCTAAAAATAAAGGGTCATAACCAAATCCATTGGTGCCGCGGCCTTTTTTTAATATACTGCCTTGCCAAACACCCTCCGCAATCAGGGGCTGTGGATCGTTATGTCTTCTTACAAGCACCAAACAACAATAGTAATAAGCATAACGATTTTCATATTGCTTTAATGTATTAATCAGATGGTTGTTATTGTTTTCATCATTGCTAGGTTTGCCGGCAAAATAAGCTGACTGCACACCGGGTTCTCCATTGAGCGCTTCTAAACATAAGCCTGAGTCATCAGCTAATGCTGCTAGTCCTGTTGCTAAACTCGCATGTCTTGCTTTGGACAATGCATTTTCAATAAAGGTGCAATGTGGTTCAGATGCTTCAGTTACATTAAACAATGATTGAGGTAACACTTCAATATTTAATGGTGAGAGCATTGTCTCTATCTCTCTAAGTTTACCTTGATTGCCACTGGCAATAACGAGCTGATTAAACATAATTGATTATTGAATTAGGGCTTGTTTTTGTAAATCTAAAAGCTGTGCAATACCCTGTTCTGCTAAATCAGTCATTGCATGCATGGTATGACGGTCAAATGGTTCACCCTCTGCCGTTCCTTGAATCTCAACAAAACCTCCGCTACTAGTCATAACGATATTCATGTCCGTGTCGCAATCTGAATCTTCAATATAATCTAAGTCTAATACGGGCGTACCCTTGTAAACACCAACAGAAATCGCAGCGACTGCATTGGTTAATGGAGACTCTGTAATTAAATGATTATTTAGTAAATAAGTGATCGCATCATGCATTGCAACATAGGCGCCAGTGATGCTTGCTGTACGTGTGCCACCATCAGCTTGAATGACATCACAGTCAAAATGAATCGTGCGTTCCCCCAGTTTCTTTAAATCAATGACTGCCCTTAGACTACGGCCAATTAAACGTTGAATTTCTTGTGTACGGCCAGATTGTTTGCCACGAGCGGCTTCTCTTTGCATGCGCGAACCTGTTGAGCGAGGCAGCATACCATACTCAGCGGTTACCCAGCCTTGCTCTTGTCCTTTTAGAAAACCAGGTACTTTTTCTTCAACACTGGCTGTACAAAGTACATGAGTATCACCAAATTTAACCATTACTGAGCCTTCAGCATGTTTGGTGTAATGGCGGATTATCTCTACATTGCGTAACGCATTATTTGCGCGACCGCTGGGTCGTTTTGATGCTGACATATAAATTCGCTTTTTTTAAAAAAGCTTATTATAAAACATGCTTTATAGACTTGCGTTTAAATTCCGACTTTTTGCTTGGTTTTCATCAGCGCAGCTTGAATTTCTGCAATGGTGTCTTCAATATCATCATCAGATAAATCTTGTGGATCGCTTCCATCATTAAATTGATTAGTTACAGCATTAATAATGGTTGTTGTTTCACCAAGTGGCATGAGTTGTGTAGACACAGTGTCAAGGCTAAGTTGTTTGTCACCCCACTGCACAGCAATTACGCTTAAATTATCACCGTGCGCATCTGCAGCTTTTTCTGCTGTATCCATAAGCGTTTTTGTTGCGGCAGTCACATCTACATTTTTATTTAAAATATCTTTGATTTCGTTGTCACTTAAACAGCCCCAAAGTCCATCAGTGCATAGCAATATTGTGTCACCTTCAGCTAACTCTATTCTGTCAGAGAGGTCAATTTGAGGCGGTGCTTCTCCACCAACGCAGTTATAAATTTTATTGCGATACGGGTGTGTGCCCATTTCTTCATGACTGATCATGCCTTTATTGTATAAAGACTGAACAATAGAATGGTCTTCAGTGCGAAACAATAGGTGATTACCTCTAAAGTGGTATAAACGTGAGTCTCCCACATGCGCACAATATAAGTAACCTCTTTGAATAACAGCCACAACAATTGTAGTACGAGGTGACTCAACTAAACTTTCAGATTGAGTGACGTTTTCAATCATATCGTGTACTTGCTGGATGTGATCAGTTAAAAATTTTGCAGGGCTATTCAGTAATGGTTTGGCTAAACGTTGAAAGGCATCAGTTAATGTTTTAATCGCAAGTTGTGCCGCAACCTCACCATGACGATGACCGCCCATGCCATCTGCCAGTACGAGTAATAAGCTATCTTTACTATATGAATATGCAAGTCTATCTTGATTATATGGCCTTGGTCCTTGGCGACTATTTTGATAAATCGTGAATTTCATGATGATTAAATTATAAGGGCTTAGTTAGTGCTGCTTGAATTTTTTTCGCAAAACTTTTTTTCTCGAGTGGTTTTGAAGAACCACGATAAACCAAACTCTTTTGTAAGGAAAATACGCTCTGCGGTCTCTTTAAATAATCTAATTCTAAGCAGTGATCAATAAGGGAAAGCAACTCTTGACTATAAATCCCCTTTCCCACTTTAGTAGCTGGCGCTAAGAAGTCCTTTTTCACACGTTGATTGGCGGCAATCGGTGCCGACCTAGCTAAACAAGAATAGATACTTGCTCCTACACTGTAAATATCACTCCAAGGCCCAAGTTTTTGACGATCAAAATATTGTTCAGGTGGCGCAAATCCTGGCGTATAACTTGGAGATAGTTTTGGCTGTGCTAAAGTCAGTGTTTGTCTTGCTGAGCCAAAGTCTAGTAGAACAGGTGAACCATCCAAGCGAATATAAATATTGGCAGGTTTAATATCCAAATGTAAAAGTTTTTGTAAGTGAACTTCACGCAGGCCATTTAGCAGTTCGTTAAACACACGCCTTACAAACTTTTCATTCACGGGTTCGGGTTGCGAAAGGATATACTCTTGCAAGGATTTTCCACGCTCATATTGCATAACCATATAAACGGTATTGTTTTCTCGAAAAAAGTTTGTCACACGTACAATATTTTTGTGATCAATTTTTGCTAAAGCAAGCCCTTCTTCAAAAAAGCATTTCAGTCCATGTTTGAAGGTTGCAGCATCATCTTCGGAGTCCAACATAACCGTTGCGCCATCTTCTCGTAGCGCCAAGCCTGTTGGCATATATTCTTTAATAGCAACGGTATGCTTGTTTGCATCTTGTGCAAGGTAGACGAAACTAAAGCCACCAGTACTTAAGACTTTCGTAATAATATAGTCTTGAAGCATGTAGCCAACGGGCAATGTTTGATTTTTAGCTTTTGCCATTTAAAACTATCTAGATATCTATTTGATTGAGAAAAGAATAAGATATTCTGACATAAAATCATATAGATTTGATACAATTATCAGCAATTACTTTAAGAGTTCGGCATATTTTTGTGAATAAAGAGACATGATTAGTAGCATGACGGGTTACGCGACCCATCATCGCGATACCAATAATGGCGTATTACAAATTGAGCTACGCTCTGTCAATCAGCGTTATCTAGAGTTACAGTTTAAAATCGATGAGCAATTGCGGGCGCAAGAGCCACAATTACGCGAGTTGCTAAAAGAAAAACTTGGTCGAGGCAAAGTTGAGTGTCGAATCAACCTTGCAAAAGCGGGTTTGCAAGATGCAGGGATTGAGCTCAATCATGATTTTTTAAAACAACTGGCGACATCAGTTAAAGCTGCGTCTGAATATTTTCCAGAAGTACAGGCAATTAACATATTAGAAGTATTAAGTATGCCAGGTGTAATGTTGCAAAATGTAGCCAATCAAGATGCTTTTGATGAAGATGTTTTGATTGCGATTACAACTGCTACAGACGATCTCATTGCTTCAAGGCAGCGCGAAGGTGAAAAATTAAAAATCATGATTTTAGAGCGGCTAGCCGAAGTGGAGTCACTAGTGTTACACCTAAAACCAAAAATGCCTATCTTAGTAAAATGCTATCAAGATAAATTATTATCTAAGTTACAAGATGCACAGCAAAGTTGTGATGACGATCGTATTCGTCAAGAAGTGTTATTGTATACGCAACGTATTGATGTGGATGAAGAACTTTCACGCTTAGATTCGCATGTGCATGAAGTGAAACGGATACTTTCAAAGGGCGGATTGGTCGGTAAAAAGCTCGACTTTTTAATGCAAGAAATGAATCGGGAAGCCAACACTTTAGGCTCAAAGTCAGTCTCAATTGAAACAACGCAGATATCCATGCAACTAAAAGTGCTTATTGAACAAATGCGGGAACAGATTCAGAATATTGAATAATTAAGCATTAAATCATGTAAAAATCGTCTAAAATAGTAGGATGATTTCAGGCAATTTATTTATTATTACAGCAGCATCAGGTGCAGGTAAAACTAGCTTGGTAAAAGCTTTGTTAGAAAAAGATGCAGACGTAACACTGTCTATTTCTCATACAACTAGACAGCCTCGTCCAGGTGAAGAAAATGGAGTCCATTATCATTTTATCAATGAAGATGCTTTTTTAAGTATTCTCAATTCAGGGGGGTTTTTAGAGTCTGCCCAAGTACACAGCGCTCGATATGGCACTTCACAAAGCGCTGTCAATGAAGCATTATCTTGCGGTCATGACGTGATATTGGAAATAGATTGGCAAGGTGCTGCCCAAGTCAGAAAAATTTATCCAAATGCTGTTAGCATATTCATTGTTCCACCTTCTTTAGAAGCCTTAGAATATCGGCTAAAAGGACGAGCACAAGATAGCAATGAAGTTATCGCTAAACGTTTAGCCGCAGCTCAAGAAGAAATGCGTCACTTAGTTGAGTTCGACTATGTTACAATAAACGACAAATTTGAAGATGCTTTGCGAGACTTAATTGCGATTATTCAAACGCAACGTCTTAAAACAAACATTCAACTACAGCGCCATCATGCGCTGATTCAAACATTAATTTAAATAAAAGGTTAACCATGGCACGTATTACTGTAGATGATTGCTTAGAAAAAATCCCTAACCGTTTTCAATTGACGCTCGTGGCAGCATATCGCGCTCGTCAAATTTCAAATGGCTCAGACCCTTTAGTGAGTATGCATGGCTCACGTGATAAACCGACTGTAACAGCGTTACGCGAAATTGCTGCAGGCAAAGTTGGTTTAGAGCTTTTGCAAAAAAGCTAGATTTATTTCTTAAGCAGTATGACAAAAGCCGCTAAACATTCATCAGCGGAAAGCCATCAACCTGTCGAGCCGGCATTGCTACCGGCTGACAGCGAAGACTCACAACTTACCTTACTACTTCGTGCTTATTTAACCCAAGAAGAAATTGATCAAGTTTGGGAAGCTTATCGTTATAGCGAACATGCTCATAAAGGGCAACTCAGAAAATCTGGTGAACCCTACATTTCACACCCCGTGTCTGTTGCCTGTATACTGGCAAAGTTACATTTAGACGTGCCAACACTACTTGCAGCCTTGCTGCATGATGTAGTAGAAGATACTGGTATAGCGATTGCTGATTTAAAAGAACAGTTTGGTAATCAAGTCGCAGCTTTAGTTGAAGGGCTGACTAAGCTCGATAAAATTGAATTACAAACAGCGGTACAAGCGCAGGCAGAAAATGTACGCAAAATGCTCTTGGCGATGAGTCAAGATGTGCGCGTTATATTAGTTAAGCTTGCAGATCGTCTTCATAATATGCAAACTTTAGATATCATGAAGCCAGAGAAGCAAAGGCGCATTTCACATGAAACGCTAGATATCTATGCCCCAATTGCTAATCGCTTAGGTCTAAATGAAATTTATCAAGAACTTGAAGATTTAAGCTTTAAGTATATCTACCCTAATCGATTTAAGGTAATTGAAAAAGCAATTAAGACGGCAAGGGGTAATCGTAAAGAAGTCATTTCTAAAATTTTAGAATCAATTAATACTCAACTAGCAGATGCACAAATTGAAGCAGATGTAGAAGGTAGAGAAAAACATCTTTATAGCATTTACAGGAAGATGACAGGGAAAACTGTAAAATTATCGCAAGTTAGCGACATTTATGGGTTTCGGGTCTTAGTGAAAGATACCTCAACTTGCTACCTCACATTAGGCAGTTTACATAGCTTATATAAGCCCATCCCAGGTAAATTTAAAGATTATATTGCGATTCCTAAAGTCAATGGCTACCAATCGTTACATACGACTTTATTTGGACCATTTGGTACCCCTATTGAGGTGCAAATAAGAAGTCATGCCATGCATAATATTGCCCAAGCAGGTGTTGCGGCACATTGGTTATATAAGACAACAGATGCACATCTAACAAAACTGCAGCAACAAACCCATCAATGGCTTCAACGCTTGGTAGAAATACAAACAGAGAGCGATGATAGTCATGAGTTTCTTGAGCACTTTAAAGTTGATTTATTTCCAGATGAAGTATATGTATTTACACCTAAAGGCAATATTTTGGCATTACCTAAAGGTTCTACTGCAGTCGATTTTGCCTATGCAGTGCATACCGATGTCGGTAATTGTTGTGTAGCTGTTAAAATTAACCATGAGCTCGCACCATTGCGAACAGAAATGCAAAATGGAGATCATGTCGAAATTATTACCTCTGCTTTAGCAAAACCCAATCCGGCATGGCTTAACTATGTTGTCACTGGTAAAGCCCGTTCGCATTTGCGTCATTATTTAAAAACAATCAAAATCACCGAGTCGGCGCATTTAGGTGAGCGTATGCTCAATATTGCATTAAGAGCTTTACATGTAGAACCATCTGAGATTCAAGAGGCTCAGTGGAAAAAGGTTATGCGCGACTATGATGCAAAAGAAAAATCTGATATTTTAGCCGACATAGGTTTAGGTAAGCGAGTGAGCTTAATGGTTGCTCATCAATTGGTAGCAAGCTTACATGAGGATGAACCGGCTGGGATCAAAGAACAGAAATCATTTGATAAAATTACCATAAGAGGTTCTGAGGGTATGGCCGTGCAATATGCGCAGTGTTGCAGCCCAATTCCTGGCGATCCTATTTTGGGGTTTATTAATAAAGATCGGGGATTGGTCATTCATACCCACGATTGCTCAGCAATCAGTAAATTTAAGTTAGACCCAGAAAAATGGTTAGATGTTGAATGGGATGCAGATCATAAACGTTTATTTAGAGTGTATTTACGTATTGTTGTCGTTAATGAGCGTGGCATGTTAGCAAAAATTGCCGCCGGCATTTCTGAAACAGGATCAAATATTGATAATGTGAGTGCAGAAGAGCCTGATGGAAGCCAGTACTCTGTGATTAACTTTACTGTTCAAGTGCATAACCGGGTGCATTTGGCTGAGTTAATTCGAAACTTACGAAAAATACCTGAAGTTGTGCGTATTAATCGTGTTAAAGGGGGTAATCGTGACAAAAAAGTTCGTTAAGCATCATTTTTATAGAGGTTATTCATGGCTATAAGAGAAATTATTCAAACGAAACAAGCGCCAGCTGCAATCGGAACCTATTCACAAGCGGTTAAAGTGGGTAATACGGTTTATTTATCAGGTCAAATTGGGCTTGATCCAGACCGTATGGAGTTGGTCGAGGGGATAGATGCGCAAATTAAGCGAGTCTTTAGTAATATAAAAGCGGTGACTGAGGCCGCTGGTGGATCGATGGCTGACATTGTGAAATTGAATATCTTTTTAACAGATTTAAGTCATTTTGCATTAGTCAATTCCATAATGGCAGCGTATTTTTCTGAGCCATACCCTGCACGAGCAGCTGTAGGTGTGGCATCGTTACCAAAGGGTGCATTGGTTGAGGCTGATGCCGTTATGGAGCTAAGTTAGTTAACTATCAAACTCAATCGTTAACAGGATTAATGTTCTACACAAAAAATGCAGTTAAGTGACATTAAATCCTTCTCAAAAGCGCTTATTAGTAGCCTTGCCAAATTAGGTGTTCATACAAAGCAAGAACTGCTTCTGCACTTGCCATTACGTTATATAGACGAAACACGAATTGTCGCTATTCGTGATTTACGATTGGGTGATGAGGTGCAGGTGCAAGGTGAGATTGTGCATGCTGAAGTAACATATAAACCACGTAAGTCATTGATAGTAAGACTAGAAGATGCGAGTGGCCAACTGACATTACGATTCCTACATTTCTATCCCAATCAAATTAATGCCTTAAAAGTCGGCAATCCAATCCGAGCCTATGGAGAAATTAGGCATGGGTTTTTTGGATATGAAATGGTGCATCCGCAATGTAAGGTTGCTCAAGCATTATCTGAAGTCAACGCTCAACTGACACCTATCTATCCGACTACAGCTGGATTATCACAACCAGTAATTCGTAAAGCCATTAAATTAGTGATGGCGATGGAAGCTCTCGATGAAACTTTGCCGGCATTTGTTTATGGGCAATTAAAACTGCCAGATTTTGCGAGCAGTCTCAAGGCGTTACATTATCCAGAGCCAGATGTAAATTTAACTGCCTTAGAACAAAAATTAACCCCAGAATGGCAACGTTTAGCATTTGATGAGTTACTTGCGCAACAACTTTCGATGCGAAAACATTATGCTAAAAGACGCAGTGTAATTGCTCCTAAAATTGCACCTTCGGGACATTTAGTTGAATCGCTACTCTCTAACTTGCCGTTTTCATTGACAAAAGCACAGCAAAAAGTTTGTCGAGAAATTAGTCTTGATTTAACCCAATCGCATCCAATGCAACGATTATTACAAGGTGATGTTGGGAGTGGCAAAACTATTGTGGCGTGTCTTGCTGCTTTGCAAGCAATCGAGCATGGATGGCAAGTGGCATTAATGGCGCCAACCGAAATATTGGCTGAGCAACACTATAAAAAGTTTGAATCATGGTTATCACCGCTCGATATCAAGATTGCATGGTTAACAGGTAGTCAAAGTAAAAAAGATAGAATTAAGGCACAAGATGATATTACTACTGGTCATGCACAGCTGGCGGTTGGGACACATGCATTATTCCAAGAGGCAATCCATTTTAAAAAGCTAGGATTGGCCATCATTGATGAGCAACATCGCTTTGGCGTTCAACAACGTTTAGCACTGCGTAAAAAAGGGCAGCCAGAACCTCATCAACTAATGATGTCTGCAACGCCAATTCCTCGTACCTTATCAATGAGTTATTACGCAGATTTAGATGTTTCTGTGATAGATCAATTGCCACCAGGTAGGACGCCAATCATCACCAAATTGGTATCGGATACGCGACGAGATGAAATTCTTCAAAGAGTTCGAGCCGAATGTATGAAAGGTAGTCAAGCCTATTGGGTGTGTCCACTTATCGATGAATCAGAGGCATTACAATTGCAAACTGCTTCAGAAATCTATGAAAACTTAAAAGAGAATTTTTCTGATTTACGTGTTGGTCTTGTGCATGGGCGCATGAAGCCAGCAGAAAAACAATCGGTGATGCAATTGTTCGTTTCTGGTGAAACACAATTATTGGTTGCAACAACTGTCATTGAAGTGGGCGTAGATGTGCCTAACGCGAGTTTGATGGTGATTGAGCATGCTGAGCGAATGGGGTTGAGTCAGTTGCATCAACTCCGTGGCAGAGTGGGGCGTGGCGCCGTTAAAAGTACCTGTATTTTAATGTACCAAAATAAACTTTCAGACATGGCACGCGCAAGACTGAAAGTGATTTACGAAAATACAGATGGCTTTGTTATTTCGCAAGCAGATTTGAATTTACGTGGCCCTGGTGAATTTTTAGGCACAAGGCAAAGTGGCGTTCCGATGTTGAAAATTGCAGACTTAATGCGAGATGAAGCATTGCTCACAGAAGCTAAAAATATTGCCGACAAGCTACTTAAGGAGCATCCCCAGTCAGTTGATGCGCATCTGCAACGCTGGATGCGACTTGGTATAGATTTAGTTAAAGTTTAATGGAGGCAATATAGCGGCAAGCTTTTAAACATCCTGATGTCTTAATCCATATATCATCTAATACTTTATGCGATAATCCGACTTGTGAAAATTCAACCACATGACTCCAGATTACGTTCAAATTGGTTAAGAAAACCATTTTCTTCATTAGCTTATCAAAGTTGGTTAGTTGACAGCAACTCATTAACATTTCGGCTACAGAAACGTTATGCCGACTTTAATGTGCAATTAATAGAACAAAAACGTAGCAAGCCAATGATTGATGAAGTGGCTTTATTGAATTTAATCAATATCAAAACCGCCATAGTAAGAGACGTTATTTTAATGGGGAACCAGCAACCCGTTGTCTATGCGCATAGTATCTTACCGTACGCTAGTTTGCGTGGTGGTTGGCATCAGCTTGGAAGACTGGGAAGAAGTCCACTGGGTGGGGCGTTATTCAAAAATCCTCGTGTGAAACGTACACCGTTAAGATTTAAAAAATTATCAAAAAATCATGCCTTGTACCATCAATCAATCAAACATCTTCCGCAAGCACCAACTTATTTATGGGCAAGGCGTTCTGTCTTTAGTTTAAATTGCGCTAAAATTTTGGTAACAGAAGTCTTTTTACCATGCTTAATTCATGATTAAACAACTACTTATTAATAAAACTAATGCTTATGAACGTTTAATGCGCTTAGATAAGCCTATTGGAATTTTACTGTTGATGTGGCCAACGCTATGGGGGCTTTTATTAGCGGGGCAAGGCAATCCAAGTTGGAAAGTAACTATCATATTTATAACTGGCGTCATTTTAATGCGCAGTGCAGGATGTGTAATGAATGACCTTGCTGATCAACGTTTTGATGGGTATGTTGAGCGAACAAAAAATAGACCATTGGTGGCTGGAGATGTTAGCAATAAGGAAGCAATTTTCTTATCAGTAACGTTGATTGTTGCTGCATTCATGTTAGTACTTTTTTTGAATAAATTAACCATTTTATTGTCAATAGTGGCATTGTTTTTAGCTGCATCATACCCACTTACAAAGCGCTTTTTAGTGATTCCTCAGGCATATTTAGGCATAGCATTTGGTTTTGGGATTCCAATGGCATTTGCAGCAATCAATAATCACATAGCACCTATAGCTTGGTGGTTGTTACTGGCTAATCTTTTTTGGGCAGTCGCATACGATACTGAGTACGCAATGGTAGATCGTGATGATGACGCTAAAATTGGCATTCAATCATCAGCACTTTTTTTTGGGCGCTACGATGTATTAGCCATCATGTGTTGCTACCTTGTTATGCTATTAATTTTTGTTTATATAGGCCATCAGCTTGATTTTGGTTTTTATTATTTTTGTTCAATCGCGATTACTGCAAGTTTGATTCTTTGGCAATACGCAATGATAAAAGATCGTATTAAGACACAATGCTTTAAGGCCTTTATTGCAAATAACTGGATTGGTTGCGCTTTATTTTTTGGGTTGTTAGCAGAGTATTATCTTTAATATTTTTCCACTAGCGTAAAGTCAAATTCTGTTTCAATATTTTCTTTTGCCTCAACTTCAGCTTGCACCTTTCTTTGTTCCAAAGCCATTTCTTTTAATTTCTCTGCTTTTCTTGCTTGGAGTAAAGCTTCTTTTTCTTCATTTAGAGCTAACTTTTTCTCGTCTAAACTAATCACCTGAGCAGAGTTAACATTCTCTTGTGCCATTGAACGTAATAAAACTAATTCCTCAATAAGGTTCTTAGCAAGACCTGCGCGAGGCTCAAGTCGATTATTGTATATTAAGTCATCTAAAAAAGTCACAGCTGCTGGTGTATTCCAAACTGCTGCAAGACCCTCTGCTAAGCGAGGAAAGTCTTCAAGTGATTCGCTAGTCAATGATGCTGTCTGTTTGAATGCTGAAATATTAATATTGTAATGCAGTTTGCAATCTTCAGCTGTTTGATCATAAAGCTTTTGTAAATTTTCTTTCGCAAGCAAGTCAAGTAAAAATAGCCAAATCGTAACCGATTGTTTTGGATACTCTAATAAATGATTTTGTAGTAATTGTATTGCTAATGTAGCGCGTCCATGAGATAAAAAGACATCAGCATGATCCAACACAGAGAATTCTTGATCATCCTCCATAAAAATTGCATCTTCTTCTGTTTTTGTGGATTCAAAAGTTGACTGCATTGAGTTCGGAATTAGTTGGTTGTCTTTTATGTTTTCTTTAATATCGAAATTGATTTCATCAAAGTCACTTCGTTCAGCGTTTGTATTTGGCTGGCTCGATTCAGTATCTTTTCCTGTATTAATCCAAATCGCTTCCGTATTGTGTGTTTGAAGCAGTGACTGGCGACGACGTAACCAGTTCAATCCTACATAACCACCAAACCATAAAATCGCACCAGTACCTATAATTGCTAGCACATTGCCTAGGCTTAGGCCTTCTGCTTCAATTAATTGCTCGGACTTTAATTGATTATCTGAAGCAAGCTTAAGGTTTTGTTCTTGCAAAACGTTAATTTGTTGTTGTAGATGTGCAAGACGTTTATTCATGACGGTAATTTCGTCTTCAATGGCAACTGACTCAGTAGCAACGGTATCAGAAGTTAAGTCTGGATTAAAACTAAGTTGTCTATCTAAACGTAACGTCATATTATTAATGTCAGTGGGCGTAAAGCTACCACCAGAGATAGACAGTCTAGCTTCAGGGTTACTTTTTATAATGCCACTTTCAACAATAGGTTGAACATCCGTAATGCCTTGCGTATTAACAGCAACAGGACTTACTTTTTTGTTATCTTTCGTTGATTTAAATTGGCTAACACTCAACTTTTTCTTAGATTTTTTAATGCTGGGTTTTGGTTTTTGAGCTTCTAAAATAGGGGCTGGTGAAGAGTTGTCGACAGTT
>CAYGSH010000023.1:17403-29646 GCA_964352515.1 uncultured Methylophilaceae bacterium
GGGTTTTGGTTTTTGAGCTTCTAAAATAGGGGCTGGTGAAGAGTTGTCGACAGTTATGTCAACCATTTCAACAGTTGTATCAATCATATCAACGTTTGCAGGAGCGTCAATCGTATTCAATTCAACACTATTGGTAGCGACTAAAGGCGGATCTAATAGTAAAACATAATCACGGCGGACAGTGTTTTCACAGCCTGCAATTAAAGAAAAATTAACAATTGGCTCATTAATAATATGGGTACTGGTAATTGTTAATTTTGCAATATCTCCATTTATTGTACCTAGAGATAAATTAAGATGATTTAAGTCACTATTTGGCCCCAGCCGAAGACATGCGGTGTCTTTTAGGTCGTTAGCACCTAAAACATTGACATTTGCTTTTAGCTTTTGACCAAGGTTAGAGGTGACATCAATGTCACTTAAACCAAGCGCGAAAGAAGAAGAGTGCACGCCAAATACCATGACGCTTAAAGCTGTTGTTACAGCATGTTTAATGATATGGTTATGTTGCATATGTTACTCGTTTCTTAAATGCATAGTTGAACATGTCATGCAAATGTCATGCCAACTTTAATATTGCTTGAAAGTGTAATGTTATTATTCTAATTCAAAATCATTAAAGTTATATTTGCTATTTCAATTTACAGACTGTAGACAAATAATTTTATTTAGCTTGTAATTTTGTTTGACGTGAAGCTATCAAAAGCATATAATCCGCGCTCTTGATTTTAATTAGCTATATTAATTGGTAGTAATATTATGAAAACGTTCTCAGCAAAAACCCATGAAGTTAAACGTGATTGGTTCGTCATTGATGCAACAGATCTAGTTTTGGGCCGCTTAGCTAGCGCATGTGCGCATCGTTTACGCGGTAAACATAAAACGATTTATACACCTCACGTTGATACCGGTGATTACATTGTCGTGATTAACGCTGAGAAAATTAAAGTAACAGGTGCCAAAGCGACAGATAAAGAATATCATACTCACTCAGGTTATCCTGGTGGTCTTTCAACAACAACTTTCAGCAAAATGCAAGATCGTTTTCCAGGTCGAGCATTAGAAAAAGCTGTTAAAGGGATGTTGCCAAAAGGACCATTAGGTTATGCAATGATTAAAAAATTAAAAGTTTATGCTGGTGATCAGCACGAACATGCGGCACAACAACCGCAAGCATTGACTATCTAAGGTAAAAAAATGATTGGTAAATACAATTACGGTACAGGACGTCGCAAAAGCTCAGTAGCGCGCGTTTTTTTGAAATCTGGTAAAGGTAATATCATTATCAATGATAAACCAGCTGATGAGTATTTCTCTCGTGAAACATCACGTATGATTTTACGTCAGCCACTAGCATTAACTGAGAACATGGAAAGTTTTGACATTAAAGTTAATGTATTTGGTGGTGGTGAGTCAGGTCAAGCTGGTGCTGTTCGTCATGGCATTACACGTGCATTAATCGATTTTGATGCGGGCTTAAAAGGTGACTTATCAAAAGCTGGTTTTGTTACACGTGACGCGCGTGAAGTAGAACGTAAAAAAGTTGGTTTCCGTAAAGCACGTCGCCGTAAGCAGTTCTCAAAACGATAAGGCAAGTTCGGCTCCTCGTTTATTTGGGGTTCGCTTATATGAAAAGGTCGCTAGCGCGGCCTTTTTTGTTTCATGTATACTTAGAACTGGATAGATTATGTCAATTAAAAAGCTAAAAGTTGGGATTGTAGGCGGCACTGGATATACGGGTGTTGAGTTGTTGCGTCTACTTGCCATCCATCCAAATGTTGATGTTGTGGCAGTCACCTCGCGTGGCGAAGCAGGGATGCCTGTGGCTGAAATGTTTACAAGCTTACGTGGCTATATAGATGTTGAATTCAGTGATCCCGCAAAGGTGGATTTAACGGTATGTGATGTGGTGTTTTTTGCAACACCCCATGGCGTTGCAATGAGTCAAACACCAGCATTGTTGGCTGCAGGAACGAAAGTAATCGATTTAGCAGCAGACTTTAGATTGCAAGATGTTGCCATGTTTGAGGAGTGGTACAACATGCCACATAGCTGTCCGGATATATTGAAAGAAGCTATTTATGGGATACCTGAGCTTAATCGTGAGCAGATTAAAAAAGCAAATGTAATTGCTAATCCAGGTTGTTACCCCACAACTGTTTTGTTAGGGTTAACACCTCTTTTAGAGCAAGAATATATAGATTTCTCAATGCCGATTATTGCAGATTCAAAATCTGGGGTTTCTGGCGCGGGCCGTAAAGCTTCTGTTGGTACTTTATTTTCAGAGGCAAGTGATAATATGAAGGCGTACGGTGTTAGTGGACACCGTCATCATCCTGAAATTGATGCGCAACTTAAGCAATTAGCTGGTAGTGATTTACAGTTTATTTTTGTTCCTCATCTGATCCCAATGATAAGAGGCATGTTATCAACTATACATATAAAATTGACAGATAGTGCTAAAAAGGTAGACTTGCAATTACTCTATGAGCAACGATATATTGATGAAGAGTTTGTTGATGTTTTGCCCAAGGGAATGTTGCCTGAAACACGGTCAGTGAGAGGGTCGAATCATTTAAGAATTGCATTGCAAACGCAACCAGGTAACTATCTGACGATTATAGTCGTTCAAGACAACTTAGTGAAAGGTGCTGCAGGTCAAGCTATTCAAAATATGAATGTGATGTTTAATTTGAAAGAGTCTCTTGGATTAGGCGTTGTACCTTTAATGCCATAAATTATGAGAAAAATTGAACGTAGAGTTCGTAACCATTATGGTTACACTGCTAGAAGAGTTGCGGTAAAAGCTCATAGACCATGGTATTATCGCCTTATTATTGGACTTATTTGTGTTGCCATCGGTTTTGGGCTTGCTTATTTGATGTTGAGAAGTAGTGACTATGAAACGGTTAGTAGTCAACTAGAAAAAATAAAGCATGAAAATAAAATGTTGGAATTTAAATTAATTGAAGCACAACGTGAATTGCAAATTGAGTTAGCTACGAATAATAATCTTGCTAAAGACCTAGCAAAAGTTCAAGATGAAAACTTGAAAGCAAAAGAAGATTTGTTATTCTATAAAAAAATGATAAAAAAGTAGCTAATGTAATTGTTTAACTGAAAACAAGGTGAAAGTAGTGATGTTTGGAAAAAAAGTTAACAAAATCGATACGCGCATTGACACACTAGTGAGTCCAGAAACAATGATTACTGGGGATGTAGTTTTTAATGGTGGTCTGCGGGTAGATGGAATTGTAAGAGGAAATGTCCGTGAGCAAGAGGGTTCACAAGGAACGATTATTGTTGGCGAAAATGGCCGTATTGAAGGAACAGTTAAGGCAACTAAAATCGTATTAATCGGTTCTGTTATTGGACCCGTGAATGCTGGCGAGTTTATTGAGTTGCAAACAAAAGCACGCATAACGGGTGATTTACGTTATAAATCGCTAGAAATGCATATGGGTGCGGTCATTGATGGAAAACTGGTGCATACTGAGAACAATGAAACTGATGAGACCATTTAATGGTCAAACGAATAGTTAAAAAATGAATAGAAGGAGTTACAAATGAATACAGCAGTTGATATAGCAGAAATAGAAATGCCTGCGCCATTAGTATTTACTGATAATGCGGCAAAAAAAGTGAAAGAGTTAATTGAAGAAGAAGGGACTCCTGACTTGAAGCTAAGAGTTTTTGTTAGCGGAGGTGGTTGTTCTGGTTTTCAGTATGGATTTACTTTTGAAGAAGAAGTCAATGATGACGATACGCAAGTAGAAAAAGATACAGTTACTTTGCTGATTGATCCAATGAGTTTGCAATACTTAATGGGTGCTGAAATTGATTACCAAGACAATCTACAAGGGTCACAGTTTGTCATTCGTAACCCACAAGCAACAACGACTTGTGGTTGCGGCTCTTCATTTTCTGTGTAGAGATTTCTTTATAAGCTGAAACATGCTGGACGGCATGTTTTAAGCGGTGTATTTTTATAACTGCATTCGTTACTAGAATGCAGTTTTTTGTTTGTATGTCATTAAAAAAGGTGATTTTATAACAATGAATAAGCAGGAGCCAAAAGCGCTTAATCAAAATAATGAGGGTGTGATTTATGCGCCTTGGGAAAAGAAGTTTATAAAAGTCTTAACCCCATTTGATGAGTTTGTTCGTGGTCAAACAACGAGTGGTTTATTGTTAATGGCAAGTGCTGTGATTGCACTAATCATAGCGAATAGTTTTTTTTATGACACTTATTCACATATATTGCATACCTTAATAGGGCTCAATATAGGGGACTGGAAACTTGAAATGAGTTTGCATCATTGGGTTAATGATGCGTTGATGGCCCTTTTCTTCTTCTTGGTAGGGATGGAGCTTAAGCGAGAGATTTTGGTAGGGGAGCTTTCTGATTTACGTAAGGCGGCATTACCGATAGTAGCTGCAATAGGGGGGATGTTGGTTCCAGCGTTGATATTTTTTAGTTTTAATTCGGTCGGGGATGCAAGTCGTGGATGGGGTATTCCAATGGCAACTGATATTGCATTTGCTGTAGGCGCTTTAGTATTGTTGGGGAATAAAGTACCTAAAACACTGGTTACTTTTTTGGTGGCATTAGCGATTGTTGATGATTTAGGTGCAGTATTGGTGATTGCGATTTTTTATACAAAAGAATTGATGCCGATGTGGATACTGATTGCTGCCATTATTTTCGGTGTATTGGTTTTCTTTAATTTTATTGGTGTTCGTAAAGTCATTCCCTATTTTCTTGTTGCTGTACTGCTTTGGTATGCACTGTTACAATCTGGTGTACATGCGACAATTGCTGGTGTCTTAGGCGCGTTTTCAGTACCAGCAAGACCTAAATATGATCCTACGCTATTTGTGACTCGCATTAGAGAACTAATCGATAGATTTAAAGAAGGTTTAGATTCAGGTCAAAATATCATGACAAATACTGAACTACAAGATGTAGCTCAGTCTTTAGAAACAGATGTAAATAATGTACAAACCCCCTTACAAAATCTAGAACATCATTGGCATGTGCCAGTTGCCTTTTTTGTGATTCCAGTATTCGCTTTGTTCAATGCAGGCGTACCCTTAAAGTTTGAGTCTTGGTTTGAAGTCTTAACTAACCCTATTGTATTAGGCGTAACCTTTGGATTAGTCGTTGGTAAGTTTGTTGGTGTGGTAGGTGCTAGCTGGATTTTTCTAAAATTAGGGTTATCTAAGTTGCCAACGGGTGTTAAATTCACTCAATTAGCCGGTGTAGCATTATTAGCGGGTATTGGATTTACGATGTCTATTTTTGTCGCAGAGCTTGCTTATTCAACATCTCATCCTGATTTCTTAATAATGGCTAAAGTAGGCATTCTTTCTGCTTCTGTTATAGCAGGAGTCTTGGGCTATATATGGTTGACGGTTGTATCTAGTAAAGCTCAGTAATTGATATCACCATATGGGAAACATCAATAATATTAATTTTTCAGTATCGCAAAATGGGTGGCGGATAAATTAATATCTGTTTATATCTCTAAAAATCGATATTTAGCGCTTATCTATAGGTAAAAAATCACGTTTAGAATTGCCTTTGTAAAGCTGCCTAGGTCTGCCAATCTTATGGGTTGGGTCACAATGCATTTCATGCCACTGCGCAATCCAACCTGCGGTTCTAGCAAGAGCAAATATAGCAGTAAACATTGAGTTTGGGATGCCCATAGCACGCATGACAATTCCACTGTAGAAATCTACATTAGGATAAAGCTTGCGTTTCACAAAATAGTCATCCTCTATGGCGATTTTTTCTAACTTCATTGCTAGTTTAAACATTGGATCATCATTAAGGCCAAGTTCGTTCAGCACTTCGTGACAAGTTTCACGCATGATTGCGGCGCGTGGATCCATATTCCGATAGACGCGGTGACCAAAACCCATCAGTCGGAAACTATCATTTTTATCTTTTGCACGCTCAATAAACTCGTCAATTCGGCTAACATCACCGATTTCATCCAGCATTTTTAACGTAGCTTCATTGGCACCGCCATGCGCCGGTCCCCATAATGAAGCAATACCTGCCGCAATACATGCAAAAGGGTTGGCACCGCTAGAGCCAACTAAACGAACAGTTGAGGTTGATGCATTTTGTTCATGGTCGGCATGTAAAATAAGAATGCGTTCAAAGGCTTTTGATACTACTGGATTTACTACATAGTCTTCGCAAGGTGTTGCAAACATCATATGTAGGAAGTTATCTGCAAAGCTCAGCTTATTTTGTGGGTAAATAAAAGGCTGCCCGTTGGTATATTTATAGCTCCAGGCCGCAATAGTCGGTGCTTTTGCAAGTAAGCGAATAGCTGCAATTTCGCGTAATTTAGGGTCAGAAACATCAGTATGTTCTGGATAAAAGGCAGCCATAGCGCCAACAACTGAGACCATTACTGCCATTGGATGTGCATCACGGCGAAAGCCTCTAAAAACATTATTCATTTGGTCGTGTAACATTGTGTGACGCTCTACGGCCGTTCTAAACGTTTTATTTTGTTCTGTGTTTGGTAATTCACCTTTGATAAGTAGATGCGCAACCTCTAAAAAATCACAGTTTTCTGCAAGCTGCTCAATCGGGTAGCCACGGTGGTAAAGCAAACCTTTTTCACCATTAATAAAAGTAATATTTGAATTGCAGGAAGCAGTTGATAAAAATCCTGGGTCATAGGTATAGATACCATGATTGCCTAAGGTTCTGATGTCGATAACATCATTGCCCAAAGTGCCGGACAGAATAGGTAATTCTACAGGCGCTTTATCATTATCAAAAGTAATTGTTGCTTTGGTAGGATGTGATGCCATGACTAACTCTTAAATTGATTAATATTTAAGAATATTATACGCAACCATACTAAAAAGTTGAGTAAAATTAGCATAAAAATAGCTTATGCTGGAAAGATAGCCCCTAAAACGCGTGGTCCAGTAGCGCCTGTTGCGGAAGGTAAGTTACCCGTGTTGCTCTCTATGGTTTGTTTGGCTAGCCAAGAAAACGCAGCAGCTTCGACCCAGTCGGTATCAACACCAAGTTCATTCGATGTTGATACGTGGATATTTTGTAACTGTTTTTGAATACTTGTGACGAGTAGTTTGTTGTGCGCTCCACCTCCACATAAATAGACTTCATCAACCTCTGAACAATATTGAGCCATTGAATTACAGATTGTCAAACTGGTGAGTTCAATCAATGTGCGCGCAATATTTTCTGGTTTTTCTATAACATTTAGATGGCGAGTTAACCATGCTTCATTAAAAAGATCTCGGCCTGTGCTTTTAGGTGGCGGTAACTCAAAAAAAGGTTCAGTTAAAAAGCCATTAAGTAGATTTTCATCAAGTTTGCCTGTTGCAGCCCAGTCACCGTTTTGATCGTAAGCCTGATTCAATATTTTTTTTACCCAATGGTCTAGCAAAATATTGCCAGGCCCAGAGTCAAAGCCAATCACACCACCGTGTTTTGAAAGGTAAGTGATATTTGCAATCCCACCGATATTAACAATCGCTCGATTGACATTATCGCTGGAAAAAACGGCTTGATGAAAAGCGGGAACTAATGGCGCACCTTGACCGCCTGCAGCAATATCCCGACTTCTAAAATCGCCAATAACTGTAATGTTTGTTAGTTCTGCTAATAAGGCATTGTTGCCCAACTGTATCGTATAACCTAGGCCACTTTTATGCGTTGGTTGATGACGAATGGTTTGCCCATGACAACCAATCGCAATAATTTGCTTAGGTGAGAGAGCATTATTGGATAACAAGCTATTGACTGCCTCTGCAAATAAACAAGCCAATTGGTTTGCCATTAAAGCTGCATTTTCTAATTCATTTTCAGCAGAAAAATGTAGCAAAAGAAGATTGCTTTTGATCGACTCAGAATAGGGTAAAAAATGTGTAGCAATGAGCTTGCAATCTTTGTCAGTAAAGTCACAAAGTGCGATATCAATACCATCTAAACTGCTGCCAGACATGACACCAATATAGTATTGAGGACGTGACATTGATTAGTTGCTAGAAGCAATCAAATTGCGATTTAGCATTTCAATTTTAGCTAAATAATTTAAAGCTTGCTCATCAAACTCTTGACGATATTTAGCTTCTAATGGAACACTGGTTGGCAGTTCAACGGTCATTGGATCACGGTGTTTACCATTTAATAAGAACTCATAATGTAAATGAGGGCCTGTAGCTAAGCCCGACATCCCAACATAGCCGATAATATCACCTTGCGCTACATGGCTACCGTTTTCAATACCTTTGGCAAATCCATTTAAATGACCATAGAGTGTTTTAATGCCATTTCGATGGTTAATGATAATGACATTACCATATCCGCCTTTACGACCTTTAAACGCTATAACGCCATCACCAGAAGCTTTTATACGTGTTCCTTTACGTGCTGCTAAGTCAACACCTTTATGCGCTCTAACACGATGTAAAACTGGATGGAATCGACCATTACTAAATGATGAACTTACGCGAGTAAACTCAAGTGGGGAACGTAAAAATGACTTGTGCAGACTTTTACCTTCAGGTGTGTAGTATGCATATTTGCTGCCTGCTTTGCCAAAATGAATTGCTTGGTATTTGTTACCATTATTCACAAACTCAACAGCCAGCACATCGCCAATTTTCACGCGTTCTCCATCGTAGTAAAAAGCTTCATAAACAACATTAAACTTATCACCAGATCTTAAATCTTCATTAAAATCAATTTGACTAGAAAAGATGTCAGCAATTTTTAACGCTACTTGATCGGGGATTCCCGCATCATCTGTTGCGCCAAATAAAGAGCTGATAATCGTAGCAGATTTATAGACTTCATGTTTTTGTAATACTGGCGTTTGGGTCTCTACTTGATAGCCACTTGGTGTTAAGTTAGCAACAAGCACTTGGTTTTCTGGAAGTTCATATTCTAAATGCAGAAGTCTTCCTTGTTGATCAGTCTTAGTTTGAACGGTACGACCAGGAATCAGTTGGGTATTAATTGCTTTGGACTCAGGACTGTATATTAAATAGTTCAGTGCATTATCATCGCGAACACCCATACGCTCAAAAATATCTTGTAGCGTATCTTTATTCTTCACAACATCCATTTGCCAAAAAAGATTGGTTTCTCTTTCAGTTTGTATAGGTAATGGTAAAACAATATCATTAACCACAGTTTTAATTGGAATATAACCTGCTTCTGTATCTGGAGCAGCGCTTAGAGTGGTAATTAAAACCACAATTGGCATTAATAAAGCAAAAAACAACCAGTGTAATTTCACTTTGCTAACAGACATAAATTTGTTTTGCGTTAAAATAGAACGCTTAGCATTTGGGTTTTTACGGTGCATAAATTTTATAAAAATTATATAAGTACTTGAATTAAGGGTGCATCTTAGCAGAAATTTTGTTTTATTGAAAAAATAACACAGTGTTAAGAGTCTATTCTTTCAAAATTTGGAAAATAAAGTGAATACGGATATTGATCAATCTTTAGCCATTATTAAACGTGGCGCAGACGAACTATTAATAGAATCTGAATTAATAGATAAGTTCAAAAAAGGTAAACCATTAAGAATTAAAGCAGGGTTTGACCCCACTGCGCCAGATTTACATTTAGGCCATACCGTTTTAATTAATAAGCTACGTCAGTTCCAAGATCTAGGCCACCATGTTTTATTTTTAATCGGTGATTTTACTGGCATGATTGGAGATCCAACTGGCAAAAGTGCCACGCGGCCACCATTAACAAAAGAGCAAGTAGCAGAAAATGCTGAATCTTATGCATCACAAGTATTTAAAATCCTAGATAAAGACAAAACAGAAATTGTGTTTAACTCACATTGGCTCACAGACTTAGGTGCTGCAGGCATGTTGAAGCTGGCTGCCAGTTTGACTGTTGCAAGAATGCTAGAGCGAGATGATTTTTCAAAACGCTTTAAAAGTAATCAACCGATTGCTATTCATGAGTTTATGTATCCATTATTACAAGGTTACGATTCTGTCGCATTAAAGGCGGATGTAGAGCTTGGTGGTACAGATCAAAAGTTTAACTTGCTTATGGGGCGTGAGCTACAAAAGCAAGCAGGCATGAGTCAACAATGCGTGCTCACCATGCCTTTGCTTGAAGGTTTGGATGGCGTAAATAAGATGTCCAAATCACTTGGTAATTATATTGGCATTAATGAAGCTCCAGAAATTATCTTTGCCAAAATCATGTCTATTTCAGATGAGTTAATGTGGCGTTACATTGAGCTGCTTTCATTTGAATCGTTAGATACTATTACCAAATGGAAATCAGAAGTCGATGATGGAGCAAACCCACGTAATATTAAAGTACAGTTTGCACAAGAAATTGTTGCCCGCTTCCATAGTCAAGCAGATGCTGAAAAAGCATTACAAGATTTTCAAACCCGTGCAAAAGGGGGTATCCCAGATGAGGTGCCACATGTAACATTGGAAATAGAAGAAGAAAATGTTGCTATTGCACAACTGCTTAAAATGGCGGGCCTAGTTGAAAGTACCAGTGAAGCCATACGCATGATTAAACAAGGTGGTGTAAAGATAGATAGTGATAAAGTTGAAGATAAAAACTTGCAAATCAATAAGGGTGTTTCTTTAGTTGCACAGGTTGGAAAGCGCAAATTTGCCAAAATAACAGTAAAGTAATTGACTGATTAATTAAGGTTACAAATGGAATTTTCAGATGCGTTTTTAAAGTGGATTGATATTTTTTTCAATAAACAGTGGTTTCAAATTGGTGAGACTAATATCACCTTATCAACTGTTTTAGGTTTAATCATTATTCTTGTCACAGTCAACTGGTTGGCAAAACTTGTTGAAAAAGTCATCTATAACAAAGTCAGTCAAAATGTAAATTCTGGGCTCAGCAATTCTAGTTTATATGCACTTAGCCGTATATCAAGATATATCATCTTATTCATTGGTATTATTGTTGGCTTAAACTTTATTGGATTCAATTTAAGTAGCTTGGCTTTACTTGGTGGCGCCTTGGGTGTTGGTATTGGTTTTGGGTTGCAAAACATCTTTAATAATCTTGTCTCTGGCATCATTATTCTTGTTGAGCAAACCTTAAAAGTAGGCGACTTTGTCGACTTGGAATCTGGTGTAATGGGACGTGTCAGTGAAATTAATATGCGCTACACCCGCATCACCACCAATGATGAAGTGGATATCATCGTTCCTAACTCAGAGTTTATTAATGGCAGAGTCATCAATTGGACATTGGGTAACCTAAATCGTCGCATGCATATTCCTTTTGGTGTCGCTTATGGGACGGATAAAGAGCTCGTTAAAGACTGTGCGCTCAAGGCCGCAAAATCAGTCCGCTACACCTTGGATGATAAACAAAATGAAGCGGATGTTTGGCTTGTTAATTTTGGCGATAGTAGTTTAGACTTCGAGCTCATTGTCTGGGTTGGGACAGAGGGTGTAAGATCTCCTTCAAAAGTACATGCCAAATACCTTTGGGCCATTGAGACGGAATTAGCTAAAGCGGGCATTGAAATTCCATTCCCACAACGTGACTTACATGTCAGAAGCGGTGCTATTAATGTAACCATGAATAAGTAAGTGTTTTAACAACCACGCTTATTCTTGATATCACGGTAGTTATCGCGATGGTTGGAATATTCATATAGTCTTTAATGATTATTAATGGCGATATCCATTAGATATGTTTGTTAAATACAAAATTGTAATTAATTTGTAATAAATTCAATTTCCACTTGACCAATTTTTTAGCCACGGTAGAATGCGCCCTCGCTTGAGGTATTCAGCGAAAAGCGCAACAAAAATACGGTGTTTAGAATTAATATAAATAATATTTAAATTAAGTCTTGACCGGCTCTAAAAGCCCTGTATAATTCGCGCTTCGTTAAACGGGAAGCAAGATTTAAACCGCTTTAACACTGTTCTTTAAAAATTAGGATGACTGATAAGTGTGGGTGTTTGTGATTGGGTCATAAGCATTAAACTATATGTTTAATGTACTCAAGATATAAATGCTTACACTTAAATTTATGACAAGTATGTAATAACCATTGGTTAGCAATAACTGATGCGTACAAGACACACCTTGGAAATGAATTTGAGATATTAAAGCAAAGCGAAATACCACCTCGAAAGAGGAATAAGTAATAGTTGTGAATTAAACTGAAGAGTTTGATCATGGCTCAGATTGAACGCTGGCGGAATGCTTTA
>CAYGSH010000024.1:0-29522 GCA_964352515.1 uncultured Methylophilaceae bacterium
TTGGTGGCCCGAACTGGAATTGAACCAGTGACACGCGGATTTTCAATCCGCTGCTCTACCAACTGAGCTATCGGGCCATTTGCGATTAATATTATTAATTTGCAAGTCGCGCATTATAGCAAATATTAGTCAGCTGGGAACACTTAATGATATTTAATATTTCAAATATGGCGAAAATAAATAGTTTAGACTAGTATTTGAGTGTCGATTTAAGCATATAATCTACAGTTGGCAACTTTACATCATTTAAAAAGGAGAAAAAGATGGGTTTGTTTTCATTTATTAAAGATGCAGGTGAAAAATTATTTGGTATTGGTGATGCTAAAGCTGAAGAAGCAGCTAAAGCAGAAGCTTCTGCAGATAAAGTTGCTGCTGCAAATCAAGCAGCTGCAAATGCCATTAAAGGGTATGTTTCTAAAATGGGTTTAGAGGCTGAGAATTTGGATATCGGTTTTGATGGTAAAACGGGTACAGTTCGTGTAGCTGGAATTGCGGAAACACAAGAAGTAAAAGAAAAAATATTATTATGCTGCGGTAACGTACGAGGTGTTGAAAATGTAGAAGATAATATGACTGTAACAGCAGTGGAAGCTGATGCACAATTCCATACAGTGGTAAGCGGTGATACATTATCTAAGATTGCAAAACAGTTTTATGGTAATGCCAATGCTTACATGAAAATTTTTGAGGCAAACAAGCCGATGTTAAGCAGCCCAGATAAAATTTATCCGGGCCAAATGCTTCGCATCCCAGCTTAGTATTTTTATTTATAAAAGGAAGAAGTTTAAATGAGTTCATTATTACGTGCATTATTAATTGGTTTAGTTGCAACAACATTAACAGTTGCTTGTAGTCAAAAAGCGGAAGAGGCTGTTGATGATGCTTCTAGTAGCATGAGTGATTCTCTTGAGTCAGCTGGAGATGCAGTTGAAGCAACTGCAGATGAAGCTTCAGAGGCTGTATCTGACGCTGTTGATGCTACATCAGAAGCTGCAGAAGCGGCTGTTGATGCAACAGTTGAGGCAGTTGAAGAGGCAAAAACTGAAGCTGCAGATGCAATTGATTCTGCACCAGAAGAAGAAGTTGCTAATTAATTTTTAATAAGTACACTTTATTAATAAGCCCGCATTGTTTAATAACACATGCGGGTTTTTTTTATCTATTTACCATTTATGGTTGTGTAGTTTCTACAAACATTACTATTAGCTTGTCTTTGCGAACGATATATTAAAGGTTATGCAGTTACTCTTAGCGTTTGCTTGAAGATTTTAGCTTATGGAGTTATTTACCATTGAAGTTAACTTTAGTTAGACACACAAGTTTACAAATTCCTCAAGGCGTTTGTTATGGTCAAACCGACATAGATGTTGCGGTTACTTTTGTTCAAGAAGCTGCTGCAACCAAAGAAAAAATAAAACATCTTGAATTAGATGCAGTTTTTACCAGCCCTTTACAACGTTGTGTAAAGCTGGCGCATGCACTTAAACTAGATGATGTGATTCATGATGAGCGTTTAAAAGAATTACATTTTGGTGATTGGGAAATGCTGGCATGGAGTGATGTATCAACAGCTTATTTTGATGAATGGGCACAGAATTATGGTCATATGGCGCCACCTAATGGAGAGACATTTGGTGAACTTCAAGCTAGAGGTGTGGCATTTATTAATGAGACACTGGCAGATTATCGTCATGGCCAAGTACTAGTAGTGACGCATGGTGGAATGATTCGTGCACTAGTAGCGCATGTATTGAATATGCAGCTAAAAGGTTTATTTAGAATTAATATTGATTATGGCAGTGTTACCGAGCTTGATTTTAGCGATGATATTCCAAAGATCAATTATGTGAATCGTTAGTCAGTTTTACCCCGCTTATTTTGCAATCACTTTGATTGTTTGCCCCAAGCATTCTACGATTTGGCCCGCACGAATTTTAGCCGTCTTGCGCAACTCAATTTCACCATCTACTGTCACGATTCCTTCTGCAACCATGGCTTTCCCTTGACCACCACTTTCCGCAATGCCTTCTGTTTTTAGTAAATCACATAAGGCAATATATTCGCCTCTCAATTCAAATTCAATCATGGTAGTCCTTTTCATTAAAAAAGCCGCTTATTATTCTAAGCGGCTTTTTATAACAAAGTTTATTAAGCTTTAATTACTGATGTTGCTTTTAAGGTGCGGAATGTTTTAACGGATAGCCAAATGACAGCAAAGTACATTGCCGCAAAACCCATCCAACTAGGTAAGTAGTTCCAGCCGTGTTGTATGCTTTCTATTATATTGCTAGACGGAAACCGACCAGAGAATAAATAATAAGTTTGCGTTGAAATGACAAAGGCAATAAAGCTAGTTAGTGCAGTGACGCAAACATACTCAACAGTTGAGAAAGCATCACCTTGTTTGCTCAACCACAAACCACCTAGCCACATGGCACCGTATGCAGGAATTAAACCCCAGTAACCATCTGTCAAACAAAAGCCTTGTGCAGGATTTAATGCAGCCGCTCCAAAGTCAATCACTGCAGCAAGCGCAAAAAATAGTGCAAACCAACCACTACGCTTTAATAGTAGTCCGCCAAGTAAAAAAAGCACAATACTGGCATCAGGTAATGCTACGCTTGTCAAAACATGGCTTCCGCGTGTAAGCAACATAAAAAACGCAATTGCTGCTGCAATAATAATAGTTTTGACGATTTGTGATTGCTTCATAAACTCCTCCGTTGTCATATCTAGCATCATAACATTTTTAAAATGAACTAAGTGTATGCTACCTACTTAATTAGTTAGATTCCCACCTAAGATTAACAAATAAGTTGCTACCCGCATTGTTATAAATGAAACCAGTTGTGCTTGGATCACCCTCAAACGCCAAGGCATAATCTTTATCAAAGACATTGTTTAAACGGGCTTGTAATTTCCATTGTGGATTAAAAGCATATTCTGATGTTAAATTAAACAGTGTATAGCCAGCTAATGGTTGGTTGTTTGCAGCATCGTTATAACGCTTACTACTACTTTGTACCTCTGCACCAACTCTAAACTGGTTACTTTGATAAGCAATATTGGCTTTAGCATGACGATTAGCACGCCTAGGCAGTAATTGGTCATTTGCATCATTTCTAGGAGATTGTATATCAATGCTGCCGCCAAGATTCCAATGATTCATTTGATGGTTAGCAGCTAATGTGATGCCTTCAAGCGTTGCTTTATTGACGTTAAATGGAGTAAATCCAGTGCTAGCGTCAGAGAGAATAAGATCTCGCACTTTATTTTTGTAAAGTGTGATGCTTGCATTTGTATCAAGATGCTCGTAACGAAGGCTGGCTTCTATATTGTCTGATTTCTCGGGAATCAAATTTGGATTGCTACTAAATGGAAAGTATAAAAAGTTAAACGAAGGTACTTTAAATGCTTTTCCATAAGAGATATTACTGCGCCAGTTATCATTAAAGCGGTAACCATATGCAATGCTTTGGGTATCGTTATTGCCAAATACTGAATTATGATCGCTACGATAATTAGCATGAATTGTATGCTGTTCAATGGTGGCTAAATAACCAATGTAGAATCCGTCATTATTACGACTAGTCTTATCATAATCTGTGGTTGATTCAAGTCTTTCTTCAAGTCTATCGTAAGCACCCGTTACACTACCTATGGGAAGTGTAATTTCATGTTGCCAAGAAAGTTGGCGCAGTTTTGTTTTGAACTGGCTTCTCCCGATAGGAACAAATGCACTTGGACCAGTATAATTTGTATATTCATCGAATCCTTGACCAATTTTTACGGTTGATAACCAATTATCGGTTAGCTGATTTTTTGTGTAAAACGAATAGCTATATTGCTCAAGTTGCGCGTGATCTCGATAAGACGGATCAAAAGCAAAAATATTGAATCGATTATCAAAATGCGTTTGACCCTTGCTATGTAAGAACTGCAAGCCAAGTTCATGACCATCAGTAATCTGATGCGAAAGCGAGCCATTAACGGATAAATTGCGATAACCGTCATTATCAGATAGGTTGGGGTCATTGGTTTTAAAAGCTGAGAACCCATCCGTATCATGACTTGATACACCGATCGCGTAACGGGTATCGCCAACGGAACCATATGCGCCTGCTTGAGCCTTTTTTGTATTATAGGTGCCATAACCAATGCCAGCATAAAATTTTGGCTTTCCAGTGCCTTTTTTGGTGAAAATTTGAATCACACCACCAATCGCATCTTGACCATATAAGCTGGCGGCTGGGCCACGCAATACTTCAATTCTATCAATTAAATCAACTGGTAGATTCTCAAAAGCAGTTAACCCTGAAGCCGCAGAATTAATCCTGATGCCATCGACTAATACAACAATATGATCTGAGTTTGCTCCGCGAATAAAAATACCAGATAGTTTTCCAGCGCCACCGTTATTGGTTATTTCTAATCCTGGTTGTCTTTGTAAAATCTCAACTAAGCTTGATTGACCACTGCGTTGAATTTCTACTTCATCGATGACGGTTACATCAGCAATCACACTTTCTCGAGGCTGCAGTGTGCGTGTTGCTGTTACGACAACATCTTCAAGTTCAATGTTTTCATTGGCGTAAACAGGTGTGAATGCCAGACCGATTAGGCTGGCGATGAGTGTTTTTTTCATTTTCTTATCCCTTATTACATGCGACCCCGCATGCTGTTCTTTATTGCTAAAAATACAGAAGGGAGAAAGAAATAAAAGCGTGCAGCTTAACGCTGTCTGATGGCTTTCATGACCGACACCCCGCGGTATTTACTAGCGTGCCTAAGTAGGCAGGTCATTGCGAGGCCGGTCTCCGGGCTTGTGATTAATGGTTTGCGCCTTCCCAAGCAAATGCTCAGTGGCTAGTTGCAAATCATCATAAGTTACAATCACTTACCGTTGCGGGGGCAGCATAGGACTTATTAAATTAAATTTAATGCACCTATTTCCCAGTTTCACCTTGTCGATTGAAAAAAGACAAAGGCACCTAACAACTTGCCCTTATTATAAACATGGTTTTTTAAAAAACAATCTAAATTTAAAACAACACAAGAGAATAAATGTACTAAATTACTTTGAATAGTCGATGTTAGCTATTGACTATTATGATTTTTTTAAATTATAGTGAGCTTATGGATGCAGATATAAAAGAATTAGAAGCAAAAATATCAAAGTTAATTGCTTTGTGTCATTCTTTGCGTAATGAAAATACGGAGTTGCGAGAGAAGTCCGCTGCATTAAAAAGTAACATGGAGCAAGCAAGTGTTAAACTTGAAGGCTTACTGAGTAAAATGCCACAAGGTGAAGAGGCTGCATGAGTACAACAAAGTCCGTAGATGTGCAAATTATGGGGCGAGAATTTACCGTTTCATGTACCGATGAAGAGCGTCAAGGGCTACTTGATGCGGTGGCTTATCTTGATAAAAAAATGTGCGATATTCGCGATGCGGGTAAAATTTCTAGTGTAGAGCGTATTGCGGTTATGGCTGCGCTAAATCTATCTCACGAATTGTTAAATACTAAGGCTGGAGATATTGACATAGGTGGTTATAAGCGTAGGATTAGCGCAATGCAGAGTCAAATTGATGAAGCAATTGCAGAGCAAAATAAACTACTTTAAGTTGTGCATCATCATTATTCTGTCATACTTCTAAATTAACATCTTGTTGTTTTTTCTGGTGTTGCTTGAGTCTAATATTCCTTGAACTAGTCTTTGTTATAGGTTTCGGCTCATCAAGTTGCGGTGCGATCGCTCTAAGTTGGGATTACTTTTAAGTGACCCTTGGCGAGTGAACCTAATGCGCTTTAGGCTGTTACCACCTGAACTTTTTGGTTCAGGATTAACGGCTCAGGCAACACCAGAGCAAACAATAGTTAATTTATTAACGTAATTCGTGATACTTCAAATCTGCTAAGCTAACAATCTCCAAGCATTTTTCATGACAAGCTTCTAAAATGACAGGTGGTGCAAAACCAGCATCACTAGCTTCTAACCAACGTGCAGCACACACACACCATCGATCACCTGCTCTAAGCCCTAGAAATTCAAATTCAGGACGTGGTGTACTTAAATCATTTCCTTGTGACTTTGAGAACGCAAGGAATTCATCGGTGACTTGTACACAGACAGTATGACTTCCCATATCTTCAGGACCTGTGTCACAACAGCCATTTCGGATAAATCCGGTAAGGGGTTCTAAACTACATACTTGTAAATTGGTTCCTAAAACATTTCTAGCCATGCTTTTACCTAAACATAATTAACTATATTTATAATACCAAAAGAAGAAGGTTAGAATAAGTAAATAGAAAATATATATTAGGAGCTAATATGAGTTCACTGTACGGAGAGCAGCATCGAGTAATGCAAGCTGAATTTGAGACGACAGGTTTAGCTGATGCCGTTGATTCAATTATTGTCGTGTCTGAGCTAATGCCAGAGCATGAAGGTTTTATTTCTAGTCGGGATATGTTTTTTTTAACAACAGTTGATCATCGTGGTTATCCAACTTGTTCTTATAAAGGTGGTAATCCAGGCTTTGTAAAGATTGTTGATAGCAAAACCTTAGCATTTCCGAGTTACGATGGTAACGGCATGTTTTTATCAATGGGTAATATTACTCAGAATAATAAAATTGGTATGTTATTTATTGATTTTGAAACACCACATAGATTACGGTTACATGGTACGGCGACAGTCAGCAGAGAAGATGTATTGCTGAACGATTTCCAAGAGGCTGATTTAATTGTACGTGTGGAAATTGAGGAGGTTTTTGTTAATTGCCCACGATATATTCACCAGTACTCGCGCAAAGAAACAAGCAAGTATGTACCACAAACAGACTGTGAAACACCATTGGCACAATGGAAGCGTATAGCGCCATTGCAACCTGTATTAGATGAGGTAACGCAAAAAAAAGCTCAAGAAAATGGTTTGATTACACCTGAAGAATATGGCGAGCTTGTAATGAAAGGTAAAGGATAGCGTACCAAGAAAATAACGCTCATGATGAAAAAAGCCTCGCATTGCGAGGCTTTTTTTTGTAAGTCTTTTTAAAGCTTGGTATCTAAACTACCCATTGATTTTGGATAAGTCACAACACCCCAAGGCATATCGGTAATAGGAATTTCTTTTGTTACTACTTGTTTCTCAGTATCAATAACAAAGACAGCATTCGACTTACCACAAGCCAACAAAAGTTGTTTGTCATCTGGCGTAAAGCTAAAGTGCCAGCAGCGTTTTCCTGTCGGGATGTCTTTAATTTTCTCATAAGTTTTTGCATCAAAGATTTGAAGTGCTTCTTCTTTGTTAGCAGCTACATAGATGTGTTCGCCAGTTGCGTCAAATGAAATCCCATATGGGACTTTGCCAGTGTCAACTGTACGGATAACGTTATAGTCTTTATCTAACACCATAAACTTATTGCCATACTCAAGTGTGGCGATATATGTTTGACCATCAGGTGAAACTTTAATGCCACGTGGACGATCACCATATTCATGTGTATGAATAGTTTTTACGAGTTCACCGGTTTCAATATTATGGACAGTGACGGTATTATCAGCTTCGTTGGTAATCACAATTTCATTACCATCTGCAGAAAATTCAATACCTTCTGTTTCTGGACCACCAACGATTTCGCGCAGTTTCTCGCCTTTTTCTAAATCAACAATTGCAATACGTGCTGGAACTTTGTCTTCGTCATCATCATCATCTTCCTCAGCTTCTTTTGCACCTGGCTTTGGAGGAGGTCCACCCACAGCACTTGGCTCGGATGAAATAAAAGCCAAATTGCCATGCACGCGAACAAACTCAGGGTTTTTACCTACTTTAATTGTTTGGATAACTTCCCCAGTTTCGGTGTCAACGACAGCAATACTTTCATTCTCTCGTGTAGCAACGATCAGTTTTTTCCCATCGTCAGTGATGCCTAAGCCACGAGGTGCCTCAGCTTTTAGGTCTATTGTTTTGACCACTTCCATAGTTGCTAAATCAATCACGCTCACGCCAGCTTTATCTGAGTTTTGACTTGTAACATAGGCATAACCCTTGGATTCATCCACGACAGGTGCTTCAGTAACAGTAGGCATGGACTCTTCTTCTGCAGCTTTCTCTTGACTACAACCTGCTAAGCTAGCAACAAGTGCTAGTAATAATATGCTCATGTTTTGTTTATTAAAAATCTGATCAATTTTCATTTAGTTCTCCAAAGAATTACTTTTAAATTTATAGTGCTATGTATTTGATATGCAAAAATCATACTTTGTTTATTAATATAATGCGATCAATTAAAACAATCACTTACTAATCAGCAATAGTTATCAGTGATTGATTTTAACCAATTGGTGGTTGAAATAGACAATAACTAAGTTCAACCCAAGAATAGTTTATAAGCAGGATTTTGCGTTTCATCCCAGTATGGGTATCCAAGTCTATTTAGAAAATCAGTAAAATCATTAATTTCGGCTGGCGGTACTTCCATTCCCACTAATATACGACCAAAATCAGCGCCATGATTACGATAATGAAATAAACTAATATTCCAATCGTGTTCCATTTTATTTAAGAAGTTCATTAAGGCTTGCGGTCTTTCAGGGAACTCAAAACGATAAACAACCTCATTTAAGGCTAAAGGAGCGTGACCGCCAACTAAATGGCGTAGATGCATTTTTGCCATCTCATTATCTGTGAGGTCTAATGTCGGTAAAAGTTCAGCTTGTAAGTGTTTAACTAACATTGCTGTCTCTACAGGGTCATGTACGGCAACGCCAACATAGATATGTGCTTCATTCTCATCAGAATAGCGGTAATTAAATTCCGTAATATTATGATTGCCGATTAAGCGACAAAACGTCTTAAAAGCACCAGGTTTTTCAGGAATTGTCACTGCCAAAATAGCTTCACGCTTTTCCCCAACTTCTGCACGTTCAGCAACAAAACGAAGGCGATCAAAATTCATATTGGCACCCGAGGCAATCCCAATTAGTGTTTTATTATGGATTTGTTTACGTTCAATATAAGCCTTAATGCCCGCTGTTGCTAATGCACCAGCTGGTTCTAAAATACTGCGTGTATCTTCAAACACGTCCTTAATTGCCGCACAAATTTCATCGTTGGTGACAACAATCATTTCATCTACATATTGCTGACATAGTGCAAAAGTATACTCGCCTACTTGTTTTACAGCAGCACCATCAGCAAATAAACCAACATGTTCAAGTGTAACGCGGTGCTGCGCTACAAGCGACTTTGTCATCGCCTCAGCATCTTTTGCTTCAACGCCAATAATCTTAATCTCTGGCCGCTTTGCCTTAACGTATGCGGCAATGCCTGCAACTAAGCCCCCACCACCAACACAGCAAAAAATCGCATCGATTGGATCTGGATGGGCGTCTAAAATTTCCATACCAATCGTACCTTGCCCAGCAATCACATCAGGGTCATCGTAAGGATGTACAAAAGTAAGGTTTTCGATTTTTTTTAATGTAAGCGCATGTAAATAGGCGTCTGAATAACTGTCTCCATATAGGACTACCTCAGCACCAAGATGTTTGACTGCATTCACTTTAATCTGTGGTGTCGTAGTTGGCATGACAATAATCGCATGACAGTTGAGCTTTTGTGCAGCTAAGGCAACGCCTTGAGCATGATTGCCAGCACTGGCCGCAATGACCCCTCGATGAAGCTGTTCAGCAGATAGTTTTGCCATTTTGTTATAGGCCCCGCGAAGCTTGAAAGAAAATACAGGCTGCATATCTTCGCGTTTCAGCAAGACGCGATTATTGAGACGTTTGGATAAAATAGGTTGAAAATCGAGGGGTGTTTTTATCGCTACATCGTAAACATGTGCGCTTTCAATATTGCTTAAGTAATCTTTTAACGATAGTTTTGACATGTTTAATTTTTGCAGAGCAGTGTATAGTTATGCTTTTGTTACATTATAAAGACTTTGTTAAGGATTTACTTAAAATGGCATATACGCAGGATGAATTAAAACAACAAGTTGCTAAAGCAGCGGTTGAATATGTAAAAGAGGGCATTATTGGTGTTGGTACAGGCTCAACTGCTAATTACTTTATTGAAGAGTTAGCAAAAGTAAAACACAAAATCGAAGGTGCAGTAGCAAGCTCTGAGGCCACAGCAGCTCGTTTGCGCGGTCATGGTATTGAAGTATTTGACTTGAATAACGTGGATGGTTTAGATATTTATGTTGATGGCGCAGATGAAATTACTGAGCATATGCATATGCTTAAAGGTGGTGGTGGTGCTTTAACACGTGAAAAAATTGTCGCTGCAGTGGCTAAAAAATTCATTTGTATTTGTGATGAAACCAAATATGTACCTGTGTTGGGTAAGTTTCCTTTGCCGGTAGAAGTGCTGCCGATGGCACGTTCACAGGTTGCACGTGAGTTAGTTAAATTAGGCGGCCAGCCAAAGCTGCGTGATTTCACAACCGATAATGGCAACATTATTTTAGATGTACACAATTTAACCATCGAAGACCCAATTGCAATGGAAGCTAAAATAAATCAAATCGTTGGTGTTGTTACTAATGGTTTATTTGCAGCACGTGCCGCAGATGTGTTGTTATTAGCGACGGCTGATGGTGTAAAAACATATAAATAAGTCAAAAAAAGAATCAATACAAACCCGCTTAAGGCGGGTTTTTTTATTAACAGAGTACGACTACATTAAATGTAATGCTTTAAGTGCGTGCTTGGTGTTTTTTATGTCGTAGCCGTAAATGATGGTCCCTTTAATGTCCAGCACCGGGACGCCTCTGGCATTTAAGGCAGCATGTTGTTTGCGAGCTTGTTCTGATTGTTCTATATCATATTCTGTATATTGAATGTGATTTTCATTCAAGAATTGCCGCATGCTTTTACAATAACCACACCAAGCAGTTGCATATAGGATGACATTATCATGCTTGACTTCGCTAACAGTTACTGGTTCTCTCTGATAAAAGTGTTGAAAGAGAAAGAAAGTAGCCAGTAAAAAAATGATACTTTTCATTAAGCTTAGATATGATTATTTGTTTTCAGGCACATAACCTTCTGCAACATCCGCTCCCTCGCCAAAAAAGTATTTTTCTGTTTGCTCAGTTAAATATTTTCGTGCAGCAGGATCAGCTAAGCTTAAGCGATTTTCATTAACCAACATAGTTTGTTGTTTTAACCATGCTGCCCATGCTTCTTTAGAAACTTGTAAATAAATACGTTTACCTAATTCACCAGGATAAGGCGGGAAGTCCATTCCTTCAGCTTCTTTACCTAGTTTGATGCAATTCACCATTCTTGCCATATTTAAAACCTTTGCTGTTTAACGATTCAATAAAATAACATGATAACGCATGTTAAAATGCATCCAACATTTTTTGGTAATTAATCATGAACAATTTAGATTCAAACTCGCCATCACATGAAGAAAGCCCATTTAAAGGAAAAACAGGCTTACGTCGCTTGATGAATGCTTTTGGTTATTCGTTAGACGGCTTTAAAGCTGCTTTTAAACATGAAGATGCTTTTAGGCAAGAAGTATTTTTAGCAATCTTTTTGATTCCGCTTGCACTTTATTTAGAGGGTGAGGCATTGCATCGTATTTTGATGATAGGTAGTATATTTTTAGTTCTGATTGTAGAGTTACTTAATTCAGCGATAGAGGCGGTAGTGGATCGCGTATCTATTGAACGTCATGCCTTGGCTAAGCGTGCTAAAGATATAGGCAGTGCAGCTGTATTTGTTGCGTTAACAAATGTTGTGGTGACTTGGGGTTTGATTTTATTAGGTTAAAAAAGGGTTGGTGAATACCAACCCTATGCCAAATAGCGCTTTTTTAAAAATCTGCTCTAGCACCTACAACTAACGAGCGTTCACCTGCAGGTGAAATGTCTTTTAAGAAAGAAGCATGCTCCCTAATTTCCTCATTTAATAAATTATTCGCTCTAGCAAATAGCTCCATATGAAACTTCACTGGTAATTTATATGCAACGAGTGCAGACAGATTTGTATAGCCATCTGTTTTTAGCTCATTTTCTGCAGTATTGTTTTGCGCAAATGCTCTTAAAATATCGAAACGAGCGCTCAAGCCATTATGCTGATACTGCAGACCTGTACCAAGACGTAATGGTGAAATACGGGGGAGGTACTCATTATTACGCTTATCTTTCGCGTATACATAATCACCTCGTACGGTCCAGTCTAAGTTGGAACTTAGATTAAACTTTCCTTCAGCCTCTAGCCCTTTGAATGTAGCCGGTACGGCTGTAAATTGTGCCTCAGGTAAAAATTCACCTGGCTCCACTTCAATATCAATACCTGTATTAAATAGGCCAATAAAGTTACTAAAACGGGTGTAATACGCACCTAAACTGAAGCTATTTTTAGCATCTTTCCAACGTATTTGCGCATCAATACCATTTGATCTTTCTACGTTGAAGTTGGTATTGCCCACTTCAAACTGCCCAGTTGCTACGTGAGCACCATTGGCATATAGCTCGAAGTAACTGGGTGCACGTTCATTGTGCGACAAATTACCAGTGAGCGACCAGTTGCTATTGATCCCGTACAAGCCTCCTAATGCAAAGCTGTTTGGGTTAAAGCTATTATTCTGACCCAAGCCAAAATTAGCGCTATCTTTTGAATCTACTTGGGTATGTCCTAGTCGACCACCGAAAGTCAGTTTGTGTGGCGTATTTTCATTACCGCCTAATGCCAACTCTTCGTATATATAAATCGCTTGATTTTGAGTGTTGACCTTAGGGACAAAAGCTTCGTCGCCCAAGGCTTCAAAATTAGTATTGCTGAATTGATAACCAATCACACCATTTAAGCCAGCAATAGGAAGATGTCCTGCTTCAAAGCTACCTTCTAAACCACGATTTTTAAAGGTAGTACCTACTTCAGTACCTTCAAGTTCTTTATGAGCATAGTCTGTATGTGCCATACGAAATTTAATGCGGTGAATGATTGTGTCTAAATCAGTAAATTCTGATGCTAAATCCCAACGGTCACTTTTCATATCGATACGCACATCTTCTTCTGCTACAACGCCATAATTATTGTTAAGTGTTGAAAACGAAGCACCAATATAACCATTATCAAAGGTCAATGAGGCGCCCAACGCTCCGCCATCGCTTTCTGCATCGCTATTAACTAATCGCCCATTGTTTTCTCTTGGTGTCCCATCGGCCTCACTTTTGCGACGAGAAACAGCAAAGCCAGGGATGTTTAAATCATTTGTTTTACGCTTGAATGCATCAATATGCATGGCAAACTGGCCATTGCCAATATCGATAACTGCCGCACCATTTCGCTGATCATCAGGGCCACCAAAACGTGCCTCTGCACGACCAACGATGCCTTCTAACGACTCTGTTGGAATACGGTGGTCAATTGCATTCACAACGCCACCCATTGCACTCCCGCCATAAAGCAGGGCTGCTGGTCCCCGCACAACGTCAATTTGTTCGATAATCAATGGATCAATGCCAACAGCATGATCAAAGCTTAAGCTGGACGCATCTAAAATACCGACTCCATTTTGTAAAATACGAACGCGTTCAGCATCTAACCCACGGATAACAGGCCGTGATGCGTTGGGGCCAAATTGCGTTGCTGTTACCCCTGGAATGCCATTGAGTGTTTCGCCTAACGTGCTTTCTCGGCGCAAGCTCAGTTCACGCCCATTGAGCACCGAAACAGGAATAACAAGCTCATCCGAACCTACGCCCAATGGGTTGCCAGTGACAGCAACAGGGTTTAAATTAATGTTAGTTTCTTCCGCTGCCAAACTTGCATTACTAAAGATAGCAGAATGAGCAAAAATGGTTGAAATAGCTAATAGTATTTTTTTACGAGATATGTTTTGTGCAGCATTGCGCGTGCACGATTGTTGTCTTTGGGCCAGCATGTTGTAATCCTCACAATAAAATTAATAAGAAATCAATCTAGCCATTAAGCAGATTGATATCAAAAGTTAAACATGTGAGATGAAAGGAGGTGCGCGAGCGCTATAAAAATAAGCTGAGGTTGTAGGGGAATGGCTTAGTTCAGTAGCAGAATAAATATGATCTGCTGGAATGGTATCAAAGTAAAAAGCTTCGACGACTGACGCTGTCGATGCATGATTATAGCTTAGACATTGACTACATTGACTTTCATGACTTTTTTTATCTTGCTGATGAGTTTGTTTGCTATCACTTAAATGGCTAATTTGATGGCTAACAACACCCATTTGCGTTAAAGCAAATAGTAAAACCAGACTGATGTGGATAAAAATTCGTTGCAACATAATAATTATTTTATCATATTTACGTATGATTTAAATTGGCCAAAAGTTGATTGGCAAGTTGTTCGATTCGCTCTAAACCGGCATCTGCTTTTAGTAAAAAGTCTTCATCCATGCTTTTCGGGTCAGCCCATTGCTTGCCATTAATTAAGCAGCGCTTAGCAAGTGGCACTACTTTTAAATCTTCGAGTGCGAAACTTAGTTCTGTCCATAAGGTTGCTAATTCAACTTCTGTTGGGTAATGTCTTAGTTGAGTTTCATTTAACTGTCTTACATAAACTGCCGTTTTGCGAGCGGCTATGATGACTTTTCGTAAAGCAATGACAGAAGCTTTTTGCCGTGCTGTGCTGGCACGTCGTAAATTAACTAGCCACCGGCTAGCATTTTTAATGAGATCCCAGAGCAAAGTTGGACTGAGTATCTCAATCATGACGTTATTATGCTAAAAAAATGCGGCAGCAAAAATTGAAGCTGATGCAATCAATACAAAAATACTTTGCCAGTCTTTAGCCGCAAAAACAACAGGGTCGTCATCAACTTGACCGCGATGTGCTTTCATCCATATCCGACTCACCCAATACAAAAGTATAGGCGGGACAAGCCATAACCAAATTGTATTTTGATACATTTGATTGGTGTCTGGACTATTGATATATAAAGCAAAGATTAATACAGAGCCTAAACCTGCACTGACCCCTATCGCCATGAGAACAGGTAGATCATTTACAGTATAACCTCTACCTGCGGGCTCATTTTTATTGGCTTGTAAGGTAATTAACAATTCCGAATAGCGTTTGACCATAGCTAGGCTTAAAAAAATGAACATTGAAAAAGCAAGTAGCCAGAATGAAGGTTTAATGCCAGTTGCTGCGGCGCCAGCAATAATCCGCATAGTGTATAAGCCAGCAAGCATCATCACGTCTACTATAACCTGTTGTTTGAGTTTGATTGAGTAAGCGAGCGTCATAATGAAGTAGCTGATAAGCACAATAAGGAATGCCTTTGGTAAAAGCAATGCAATACTAAAGGCAATTATGAGTAGTAAAGGTATCATCAGCATGCCCTGCCAGATTGGGATTGTACAGGCGGCAAATGGACGTTTACGTTTACGGATATGTACTCTATCTGACTCTAAGTCTAATAAGTCATTGAGCACGTACACAGAAGAGGCGCATAGACTAAAAGCAATAAAAGCATAAAACACCTGAAGCAAGCTTTCAAGTGCACCAATTTGATGCGCTGCAAGCAATGGGATGATGACAAGCATGTTTTTTAACCATTGATGAACGCGTAATGCTTTTACATAAGTAATGAAATTCGAAACCTTAGGCTTGATTGTCTGTAAAACAGGTATAGATATATTGTTAACTAAATGATTATTTTTTGATACAACGATTGCGCCAGCTGCATGTTGCCAAACTTTAAGATCTACTTTATTGTCGCCAGCATAGTCAAAGCCTTTTTCACCATATAGTTCAACCAATTTTGCAGCTTTATTACTCCCTGATAAGTTACTTGTTTTTGAGGTTGCAAGTACTTCATCAAAGCAATTAAGGTGATTGGCAATTCCTTGGGCCCATGCCATTGGTGATGCAGTTGCTAACACTATTTTACGTTGATTAGATTTTTCATCTTTAATTAGTTTGATCATTTCCTCTCGATATGGGAGCGTTTCCCAATTAAAAGTTACTTTTTCTGCCAAGCGTTGTTTTAGATAGGCTTTACCTTTTAATAACCAGATTGGAAGCAGGAAAAGCCCTAAAGGGTATTGCTTTAGCATTAAAAAAAAGGCTTCATAAAGTAAGTCGGAGGCAATCAGAGTGCCATCACAATCAATACATAACGGGTATTTTTTCACTGTCATTTTTTATCCCTGAGCAATAATGGCAACACCCAGCGCAATGCAAAGAGTGCCAATGACTTTTGTTATTGAAAGCACTTCTCCATTAATGAAAAAGGCAAGTAGCATGGTAATAATAAAGCCTAGCCCAACAAAAGGGTAAGCGAAGCTGACATCTACTTTTGCTAAAACCAACAACCAAACGGCAGCGCTAGCAAAATATAGTCCGAGGCCTCCAATAACAGAAATGTTAGTAGCAATTGCTTTAATAATTTCTAGCGCATTAGATGATTGAATGGCAGCTAGTACGTTAGTGTTGCTCATTCCTATTTTAAGGACAATTTGAGCAAACGAAGACAATAAAATGCTGCATAAAATAAGTGTAATTAAGGTAAGGTTCATTTCATATGTCTTTCTCATGAATGTTAATTGTATCTTGCTAGTTTTATGTTAGCGTTAAATTCTTTATGGACTTACTAAAGTTAAATTGATTGTATAAAGCATAAGCTGCAAACATCGCTAACAATGGATTGATTGGTAAGTGGTATCTGTCTTGTGCAACAGTCAGAATTGGGAATATAAAGAAAAAACCTAATGTAACCATTAGTACATTGAAAACAGACATTTCTTTTTTTATTAAAATAATAAAAACGCCAATAGTGCCTAATCCAAATATCAACCACCAATATAAGCTAGATAATAATTTTGCTATAAAGAGTCCGGTATCATTAAGTTTTTTGTCTAATGCACTATTCCACACAATGCCAATAGTTTCAGACTTATAGGTAATAACAGCTCTTTTAATGGCAAGTTCAATATATTTAATTGGATTTTGAGAGATAAACTCAATAGCCTGCTTTTTAAAATACTGGTCCCTGTCAACTTCATCTTTAAAATCTAGTTCGGGTAAGGAAGCGTAAGCACCGGTAGCTCCTTCGTGGTTCCCCATCCATAAATTAGCACCACCATTAGCAGATACCAAAACAAATTGACCAAATACTTGATAGTTTCGATAGACCCATGGTGTAAATAATAATGCTGCAGTAGTAACCGCTATCAATAAAGAAAGGAGCGATTCACGAAATGTTCTTTTACTTATCCATTCTAAGATAGGTAGAAGTACAATAAGAGCAAGTGCAGTAGGACGCACAAAAGTTGCTCCGCAGATAAGCGCACCCCAAGCAATCGCTTTTATTACGGGAGGGATTTTTTGGTGTCCCCAAATAAAGATTGCAAATAATAGTAAGAAAATAAAAATTAATTCACTAGCCAATATCGTTGTGAATTGAATAAAAACTGGCCATATAGAGACTAAAAATGCAGCTATTAATGCAATTTTCTCGTTTAAATACTGCTTTGCAACTTCATGTGTGAGCCATACTATTGATGCACCAATCACAATATTGAAAATAACAATAGCTGTCGTTGATATACCAAAAAGACTATAAATAATTGCATAAATTGCAGAGGTTCCTACAGGCCAATAGACTGTAAGATTCCCAGAAGGGAATGCGTAGCCATTCCCATTGGCAATGCTTTGGGCGAAAGCATTATATAAAAAAGAATCAGACGTTGTTTCAACGGGTACTAGTAAAGACCATACTATTCTTAAAAAGATTGCTAAAAACAAAACATTTATTAAATTAAGTCGACCAACCAAATTTTGTAATTGCATTATCTAGATCCGAATACTTGAATTCAAGTGTGCATACTAGCATAAGACGGTATTTTATTTAAAACCCACATTGACTAATGTGATGTTCATTAGAATTGTTTTAATCTTGAATTTACTTTACTTTTTAGGTTTGAAGATGTTTTATGTTAGGAATGGTTTTTTCGATTGGTTTTAGGTATTAAAAAAGCCAAGCAAAAAGTGCTTGGCTTTTAACCAATTTTTGACAATTATGCGGAATAGTTGTTGCTTGCAAAATCCCAGTTAACTAAGCTTGTTAAAAATGTTTCAACAAATTTAGGACGAGCATTACGGTAGTCGATATAGTAAGCATGCTCCCATACGTCTATACAAAGTAACGGCGTGTCACCAGTTGTGAGTGGTGTGCCAGCAGCCCCCATATTCACAATATCAACTGTGCCATCTGATTTTTTTACTAACCAAGTCCAACCTGAACCAAAGTTGCCAACAGCTGAAGCTTGGAAGGCAGCTTTAAAGTCATCGTACGAACCCCATTTTGCATTAATTGCGTCTGCAAGTGCACCAGTAGGTGCTGCACCACCATTTGGCTTCATGCAGTTCCAAAAGAAAGTGTGATTCCAGATTTGTGCTGCGTTGTTATAAACGCCACCAGACGCTTTTTTAATAACATCTTCTAACGCTGCATTTTCGAATTCAGTACCTACGATTAACTTGTTTAAGTTAACAACGTAAGCATTGTGATGTTTGCCATAATGAAACTCTAATGTTTCTGCTGAAAGGTGTGGTGCTAATGCATCTTGTGCATAAGGTAGCGCTGGTAAAGTATGTTCCATATTAATCCTTTTTTGTGAACGATTGAATTGAATGTTTTTCTTTTATTGAATCTTGTACTTACTATTTTGCCATATTTAGTATGACATAAAAACCATTATAAAGTTGCGGTTTAAGCATCAAGCAAGCTATTTAAATAAAGTGAATTCCGCTAAATTTTTACTTTGGAATGACTACAGTTTTTTCTTTGCTCTTGGGTGGGCGCTATCATATATTTTTGTTAAATGTTGATAATCTAAATGGGTATAAACTTGGGTTGTGCTAATGTTGGCATGACCAAGCATTTCTTGCACTGCTCTTAGATCACCACTGGATTGTAAAACATGAGAAGCAAAGCTATGACGCAGCATGTGTGGGTTCACGGAAGTATTGATACCTTGCTTTATTGACCATTCCTTTAACCTGTATTGAATATTGCGTGCTGATAGACGTTTGCCGTTTTTACTAATAAAAATGGCTTTTTCGTTGGGATGTTTTATTAGTAGAGTTTCGCGTAACGGCAACCATTGTTTAATTGCATTCATTGCATATTCACCTAATGGAACAATACGTGTTTTATTGCCTTTACCGTGAACGGTCACTGTGCCCTCTGTAAAGTCTAATTGCTCTACATTTAAATTAACAAGTTCACTTAAACGTAATCCAGAGGAGTAAAATAATTCCAAGGCGGCATGATCTCGAATGCTTAATAAATCATTATCTTGAATATCCACTAGTTTGATTGCTTGTTCAATAGAAAGTGCTTTTGGTAATGATTTTGCAGATTTAGGTGCACGAATGCCCTTAGCAGGGTTACTCTTAAAACCTTTTCTTTGAATCAGAAAGTCGAAAAAACCACGCCAACTTGATAACATGCGTGCAATGCTTTTGCCACCCAAGCCTTTACTATGGAGATTTGCAATGATCTTACGAATGTCTGATGTATTAACTTCTGCTAAATTGCTGGCTTTTTTATCATTTGTTAGCTGATTGATATCTCGCGCATAATTTTCTATAGTCAGACGGCTTAATCCGCGCTCAACGTTCAAAAAGTGTAGATATTCAGTTAATAAGTCCAATGTTATGCTTTTATAAATCTTGAAAATGCTGCACTGACATGATCGTCTAGTTTTTGTAAGAAGTCTGTGCCCATCCCAACATAAAAACGTTTTTCATCGCTGCTACCTAACGCCAAGTAACCATAGACCGAATCATTTTTTAGGGGTAAAACTGCAACTGACTGCACCGGCTTATTAAACCAATCATCAATCACAATACTGGTGGGCGTTTCACCGCAATAAACATTATGTATTGATTTGACCCATTTTTGAATGGACGCTGGCACCTCAGTGAAAATAGTATGTTCAGCCTCAACATTACTCTCAGGTTTGTTCCAAACCCGTAAACATGAATCATCGATATTAAATGCTGTAGGTAAGTCTTGGCTAACAAGTTTAGCCAATTCGTTAAAATGCGAACACTTTTGCAATAATACAAAGAATTGATGCATTTTATTTGCAATTAAGTCATTTTCTTTTGCGTTTAGAACCAATTCAACATATCGGTCTTCTAAGGCTGTAATTTTATCGCGTTGCGCTAATTGCTGCCTTTCAGCAAGGGAAATGGTACCGTTTCCGTGCGGGCTTGGTAAGTGAATGTCAGCGAGTAAGCTAGCGTTTTTCTCAAAAAACTCAGGGTGTTCTCTCAAATAGGTGCTAACTTGATCTTCTTGCATTCTTAATCCTAAATATTCATTTAATTTCTTGGTTAAATAACTACTACATTTATATTTCGATTGTGCCTTCAAACACAATTTCTGCTGGCCCTGTCATCATAACGGGTGATTTGTCATTCACCCATTCAATATTGAGTTGTCCACCTCGGGTGTTGACAATTACTGGTGATTTTAACAAATTTAATCGTATGCCAGCGACAACTGCGGCACAAGCGCCAGTGCCACAAGCAAGCGTCTCGCCACTACCTCTTTCATAAACACGTAATTTTATTTCATGTGGGCTCAATACCTGCATAAAACCAGCATTAACATGTTTAGGAAAGTGTGCATGAGATTCAATTTGGGGCCCTAAAATACTCACATTTGCCGTTTCTACATCACTCACGATGACAACAGCATGGGGGTTGCCCATCGATATTGCTGATATTTTAAGTACAGTACAATCCAGCGGTAAGTCATACTGAATTGCTTGTTTAAGCGCCGTATAGGGTAGTGATGCCGGGCTAAAGTTTGGTGCGCCCATATTAACAGTGACTTGCCCATTTTCCTGTAATGATAACTTAATATTACCGCCAGCTGTTTCCACATCAATTTCATGTTTATTTGTTAATCCTTTGTCAACAACAAAACGGACAAAACAACGCGCACCGTTGCCACATTGTTCTACTTCTCCCCCATCAGCATTAAAAATACGATATCTGAAATCGACATTTGTATTTTGTGGTCTTTCAACGATGAGCAACTGATCACAGCCAACCCCGAAATAGCGATTTGAAATAAATTGAATTTGCTTTTTTGTTAATGTAACGTTGGATGTGAAGCTGTCAATCACGACAAAATCATTGCCAGTGCCTTGCATTTTTGTAAACTTGATTTTCATGGTGTAAATGATACTTTATTGAAAGCGCTTTGAGTAAAAGCGGGTTTAATTTATTTATGGCATTAACTTAAATTCAGCTACAATAGAGTGTTTTTTGTTTGATGCACGTGCTTTAGCCTTTAGTGTGTGAGTCATTTCCTTCTTTAATTTTTATTTTCAAGGCATACAATGAATGAATTTCTTTTTACTTCAGAATCTGTTTCTGAAGGTCATCCTGATAAGTTAGCTGATCAGGTTTCCGATAGTATTTTAGACGCAATATTAACCCAAGATCCAACAGCACGTGTGGCTGCAGAAACACTTGCAAATACAGGTTTGATTGTATTGGCTGGTGAAATTACAACAACTGCAAATGTAGACTATATAAAAGTTGCACGTGAAGCAATTAAACGGATTGGTTATGATAATACTGAATATGGTATTGATTATAAGGGCTGTGCAGTCCTAGTTGCATATGACAAACAATCTCCAGATATTGCACAAGGTGTAGATAATGCAAATGATGACCCTTTAGATCAAGGCGCTGGCGATCAAGGCTTAATGTTTGGTTATGCTGTTAATGAAACACCACAATTGATGCCGCTACCGATATGGTTAAGTCATCGTATTATGGAGCGACAAGCACAGTTGCGTAAAGATGGGCGTTTGACTTGGTTGCGCCCTGACGCAAAAGCGCAAGTGACATTGCAATATGTTGATGGTAAGCCATACAAAATTGATACTGTTTTAGTTTCAACGCAACATGCACCAGAAATGTCATTAAATGATGTACGTGAAGCGACCATTGAAGAAATAATTAAACCATTACTTCCTCAAGAGTTAATTAAAGGTGACATTAAGTTTTTAGTGAATCCTACCGGACGATTTGTCATTGGCGGTCCGCAAGGTGATTGTGGATTAACCGGCCGTAAGATTATTGTCGATACATATGGTGGCGCTGCACCTCATGGAGGAGGTGCGTTTTCTGGAAAAGATCCTTCTAAAGTCGATCGTTCAGCAGCCTATGCTGGTCGATATGTGGCGAAAAATATCGTAGCAGCTGGATTAGCAGAAAAATGTATGGTGCAAATGAGCTATGCTATTGGCGTAGCACAGCCGACTTCTATCATGATAGAAACTTATGGTACAGGTAAAGTATCTGATGCTGTGTTAACGCAATTAGTACGTGAACATTTTGATTTGCGGCCAAAAGGAATTGTGCAAATGCTCGATTTGCTTCGCCCGATTTACACAAAAACAGCGGCTTATGGTCATTTTGGTCGAGATGAACCAGAGTTTACTTGGGAGGCAACTGATAAGGCTTCTGCATTAAAGGCAGCTGCTGGAATATAAGTGTTTTGAACGTAATGTAAAAAGAGGGCTTTTTAGCCCTCTTTTTTTTCATTTATTTTTTACATTATCTGTAAGAATAGTCTTCTATGCTCAAAACGATTCCGACTAAACAAGTAATACTAGGTATGCACATTCATGCACTGACAGGTGCGTGGGTGAATCATCCCTTTTGGAAAACAAAATTTGTTATTAATGACCCTATTGACCTAAAAAAATTACAAGAAAGTGGCGTTAAGGAAGTTGTTATTGATATTAGCAAAGGATTAGACGTTGTTGAGGAAAAGCAAATAAAAGTTACATCCGATAGCATTAAACCACAGGCAGCAGAGATCCCAAAAATTGATAAGCACAAAACGAGTACATCAGTAAAACGGAACAGCTTAAGAGAAGAGCATGCGCAAGCTTCTAAAACAATTGGGGCTTCCAAAAAAGCGATAACAGCTATGTTTAAAGATGTGCGAATGGGCAAAGCCATTAACACAGAGTCGCTTAATTCGGTTGTGAATGATATTTCATTATCTGTTGCTCGTCATGAAAGCGCATTAATTAGTTTAGCCAGACTAAAAACTAAAGATGACTATACTTACATGCATTCAGTTGCTGTATGTGCCCTAATGGTTGCATTATCACGACAATTAAAACTTTCTGAATCAGAAACTAAGCAAGCAGGCCTTGCAGGCCTTATGCATGATATAGGTAAAGCAGGGATACCAAACGAAGTGCTCAATAAGCCCGGTGCATTGACGAATGATGAGTTTGCCCTCGTTAAATTACATCCGCAAAGGGGGCATGAAATTCTTTTGGCAGCAAAGGTCACTGATGAAGTCGCATTAGATGTTTGTTTGCATCATCATGAAAAAATTGATGGTTCAGGTTATCCCCACAAGCTTCAAGATGATCAAATTAGCTTGTTTGCCAAAATGGGTGCAGTCTGTGATGTGTATGATGCGATTACGTCTAATAGACCTTATAAAGATGGTTGGGATCCGGGCGTTTCGTTGCAACGTATGGCGCAATGGAAGGGACATTTTGATGAAGTTGTTTTTAAAGCTTTTGTTAAAAGCTTAGGAATTTATCCAATAGGTTCAACAATTAAATTAAAGTCAGGCAGATTAGCGATTGTGATTGATCAAAGCCCCCAGTCATTATTAAAACCAATTGTTAGAGTATTTTTCTCAACGAAGTCTAAATCAAGAATACCGATTCAAACAATTGACCTTTCTAAGCCTAATGAACGAGAAGAAATATTGGGACATGAAGATCCTCTGCTATGGGGGATTAAGGATGTTGATGATATTTGGAGTCGATTTGAAATTTGGGATTAACTCTTCTGTTGAACGATGTGTTATGCCAAGTGTCTGATTTCTTGTAATTTATTAATTTAACGATATAATGTCGTTCATCTGAGGAACGTTGCGAGGGTTTGTTCTAAGACTCCCAGGCTCAGAAATGTTTTAACTGCGTTCACTTTTTACTGTGCGAGCACGGAATATAAAAGGTGAGCGATAGCTTCCAAAGATTTATTTCCTTGCTCAGTTTTCATTTATTAAAGGGACAATATGAATACTGTAGCTGATATTAAAGATTATGTAATTGCTGATATTAATTTAGCGGCTTATGGCCGTAAAGAAATCGCTATTGCCGAAAATGAAATGCCAGGTTTAATGGCCATTCGTGAAGAGTTTGCAAAAACACAACCTCTTAAAGGTGCGCGTATCACTGGTTCACTCCATATGACGATTCAAACAGCAGTGCTGATTGAAACACTCAAAGATTTGGGTGCTGAAGTCCGTTGGGCATCATGTAATATATATTCAACACAAGATCACGCAGCAGCAGCAATTGCGGCAGGTGGCACACCGGTATTTGCTATTAAAGGTGAGACTTTAACAGAGTATTGGGACTATACACATCGCATTTTTGAGTGGACTGATGGTGGTTACTCAAATATGATTTTAGATGATGGTGGCGATGCAACATTACTATTACATTTAGGTACACGTGCTGAAAAAGATTTATCATTAATAGCAAAACCAAGTTCTGAAGAGGAAACTTGTTTATTTGCTGCGATTAAAGAAAAATTAAAAACAGACCCAACTTGGTACTCGACACGTTTGGCGCAAATTAAAGGTGTCACCGAAGAAACAACCACTGGTGTACATCGTTTATATCAAATGCACAAAGAAGGTAAATTGGCTTTCCCTGCGATTAACGTCAATGATTCTGTTACTAAGTCAAAATTTGACAACTTATATGGCTGCCGAGAGTCTTTGGTTGATGCGATTAAACGTGCAACAGACGTGATGATTGCCGGTAAGGTTGCTGTTGTGATTGGTTATGGTGATGTTGGTAAAGGTTCAGCACAGGCCTTGCGTGCTTTATCTGCGCAAGTATGGGTAACTGAAATTGATCCAATTTGTGCGTTACAAGCTGCAATGGAAGGCTATCGTGTTGTAACAATGGATTATGCTTGTGCTCATGGTGATATTTTTGTTACTACAACTGGTAATTACCATGTGATTACACATGACCATATGGTAAAAATGAAAAATGAAGCCATTGTTTGTAATATTGGTCACTTTGATAACGAAATTGATGTCGCATCCCTTGAAAAGTATGAATGGGATGAAATCAAGCCTCAAGTAGATCACGTTATTTTCCCAGATGGTAAGCGTATTACCCTGTTAGCAAAAGGGCGTCTAGTGAATTTAGGTTGTGGTACAGGACATCCAAGCTATGTAATGAGCTCAAGCTTTGCAAATCAGACGATTGCGCAAATTGAACTGTTTACAAAAACGGCTGAATATCCAGTGGGTGTTTATACATTGCCAAAACATTTGGATGAAAAAGTGGCAAGATTGCAATTAAAAACATTAAACGCTGAACTAACAGAACTTACAGAAGAGCAAGCTAATTATATTGGTGTTTCTGTTAATGGCCCTTATAAGCCAGAAACTTATCGCTATTAATCAATTGATTGTTTAGGAATCAGGAATGAAATTGTTATTAAGTTGGCTATTCAATGCATTAGCATTGCTTTTAGTTGCGCATTTCATTCCTGATATTCACATGGCAGGTTTAGATGTTGCGCTTATTGCTGCTGCAGTCATTGGTTTAGTTAATATGCTAATAAGACCGATTTTGGTCATATTTACTTTACCTATCACGATGCTTACACTAGGTTTATTTATCTTGGTGATTAATGGGTTTTTGTTTTGGGGTGTTGGCTATTATCTACAAGGATTTGAAGTACGTACAATTATGGCTGGCATTATAGGCTCATTACTGTATAGCTTATTTTCTTGGGCAATTGCTAGTTTGCTAATCAGTAAAAAACGATCTTAGAATAAATAATAAGTTGAATTGACATATGAATGATACATCATTAAGTTTTGAATTTTTTCCGCCTAAAACTGCAGATGGCATTAGCAATTTACGTGATACGCGAGAAAAGCTAGCTGTGTTTAAGCCCGAGTTCTTTTCAGTAACTTTTGGCGCGGGTGGTTCCACAAGAGATCGCACAATGGATACCGTCTTTGAAATACAGGATGAAGGTTGTCCAGCTGCGCCACATATTTCATGCATATCTTCAAGTAAAGCTGAAATTGTTGAGCTACTCACCGCTTATAAGAATAAAGGGATAAAGCGTTTAGTTGTTTTACGCGGTGATGTACCATCAGGTGAGGTGAGTGCAGGTGATTTTAAATATGCGGTCGATTTGGTTGCTTTTATTCGTCAAGAAACTGGTGATTGGTTTCATATTGAAGTCGCAGCTTACCCTGAATTTCATCCAGAATCGATCTCAGCAGCAAAAGACATCGAGAACTTCAAACGAAAAGTAGATGCAGGTGCAAACTCAGCCATTACACAGTATTTTTATAATGCAGATGCTTATTTTCGGTTTTTGGATTCTTGTCAAAAAGCTGGTATTCATGTACCAGTCGTGCCAGGCGTTATGCCCATCTACAATTACACTCAGCTTGCACGCTTTTCAGCAGTATGTGGTGCAGAAATACCAAGATGGTTAAGGTTACGCTTAGAAGCTTATGGTGATGATTTAACTTCACTGCGAGCATTTGGGACTGATGTTATCAGTGAGTTATGCCAAAGATTGAAGTCGGCAGGTGTACCAAGTTTTCATTTTTATACTTTGAATCAGGCGGGTGTTATTTCAAACATCATCAACAATGCAAATTTAAATAGTCAATAATATTGACTGTTTAATGACTATTGCACTGTGAGTCCTCTTGGATTAAATAAAGCATCCTCAACAAATGAGTAGTCTTTAACGCGTCCTTGGTTCCATAATGCCATCATGGTAATCCAACGAATTTCTTCGATACCAAGTTTGATTTTATTTAACGCCATTGCACGATCAATAATTAAATCACGCTCGACATCATTAATCACTTTAGCCTGTTGCAAGAAAATTAAAAAGCCTAAGCTTTCTGTATTAATTCTTCTTAATTCACTCATAGTAAAGAGTCGTATTGATCTTTCATGATGAGAGTAATCAAGTTCAGGTGCGTTGAGCATAGATTTCATTTCTTGAAACCAATCAAATGCACCTAAAATATCATTTTGTTCGAAACCTGCAGCAGATAATTCTTGTTCCATCGTAACATCGTCTGGCATAGATTGGTTTGCAAAGTAATTTTCAAACATGAAAACTAAGACTTCAAACATATAACCCCTATATTTTCTCTTAAATTAAATAAACCGTTGATAATATCCACCCACTATGGTGGATATTTTACCGTCTAACTCTAACATCATAAGGATGGAGGAAAGTGCGTCAGCCGTCAATCCTGTGACTTCAAGTAAAGAGTCAAAACTAATAGCATCGTATCCCATGCAAGCTAGTATTTTAGAGGCTTCTGGAGCTGTTTGGCCCTTTTGGGTCATGGACCCATTGGGGCTAACGTCTGGTAAAAGGGTTTTCAGTTCTTCCAAAATATCTAAAGAGTTTTCTACTAACTTTGCACCTTGTTTGATAAGGTGGTGACAACCTTTTGATACAGGAGAATGGATTGACCCTGGTACGGCAAATACTTCACGCCCTTGTTCCGTTGCTAAACGAGCTGTAATCATCGAACCGCTGTCTTTATTTGCTTCAACAACAAGGCAGCCTAAGCTTAAACCACTAATGATGCGGTTACGACGTGGAAAATTTTGTGGCTTTGACGGTGTGCCAAGTGGAAATTCTGACAATATCAATCCGCGCATTGCAATTTGATGGGCAAGTGCACGATGTTTTGATGGATAGACGATGTCTAATCCAGTGCCGACTACAGCTATCGTTGCACCATTGCTTTTTAAAGCACCACGATGTGCCGCGCCATCTATGCCCTGTGCCATGCCACTGACGATACATAGACCGTGGTCGCAAAGATTTTCAGCAAAATTTTCAGCATTCTTTTCGCCTTGTGGTGTTGCATTGCGACTACCAATCATAGCAATCGAAGGTTGATTGAGTAATCCTACCTTGCCAATTGCAAAAAGAATGGCAGGGGGGTTGCTTGTTTGCAGTAATTGTTGCGGATATTGACTATCTGCGATTGTGATAATGTGATGGTTATCTTTCTTAAGCCATTCCAGCGTTGCTTGAATATCTGGTTGCTGGACACCTTCACGAATCTTATATGAAATTTTTTCAGAAACAACTTCATTGAGCGCAGAAAATGGAGCGCGAAAAATTTCTTCCGGCAAACCAAATTTTGATAAAAGTTGTAGAAGGCTAGCGTTGCCTAAGCCTTGAATCTGATTGAGCGCTAACCATTTAGCAATATCTTCAGATTCAGGCTGTAGCGATTGCATTTATGGATTATGAACAGAGTCCAATGTGTAAATAGAACTTGATGTGTTTGTAATTAAACCATAAGAAACACGATCAAATGTTCTAAAAATCATCATCAAACCAACTCGTTCATCAGGTAACTTTACTTGTCCTGGTGGTAAAGATGATTCAGATGCGCTAGTACTACTTTCAGATTTTTTATATTCAGGATCTTTAATGATGCGACCATAACGGCTGACGGCTAATACGTGACCAACTTCTAAACCATCTTGCTTGCCTCGGTTAATTGAAACCACCATATTTGGACCAGCTTCTGCAACACCGCCTTCAACACCACCGTGTATACGGATGATACGGCCGTTGATTTCATTTTCTGGCGCATGTGGAACAAAGCTACTTTGAAATTCATCTGGTGCAGGCACTAACCGGTCTTTTACTAATATTTCTTCTTTTGCTGTAATGATGTCAGCAGATGCTGGTTTACCGTAGCGCGTGATATTTAAATCTCCTAAATAAATTGCTTCAGTACCCAGTGCTTCTTTAGTATCAGGATCAATATAGGGATCACCTGCACGGTATATATTCCAATGTTCACCAGCCCCTTCTTGAATTTCATTAAGATAAACACGAGAACCTGGACTTAAAATGACTCGATCATCAGGTCCGGCAATAATCCTTGGTGAAGAGTCTAGCTGATTATTCTCGATTAATAGTGGTTGGTTGATAAACGGCAAAATTGCGTTTGCTGAAATCGTTTTGATTGCTTCTTTTTCTAACTCTTCCACACGTATATTAGGATCTAAGGTAGTTGTTTCAGAAAGTAATCTTAGTTGAGGGGTTCCCCCAGAGGTATCTAGTACCACAACATCACCAGGATAAATTAAATGTGGGTTTTTGATTTGATCGCGATTCATTCGCCAAACTTTTGGCCACAACCAAGGGTCTTTAAGAAATGTGGCTGAAATATCCCATAAAGTATCACCTTTTACAACTACATGACGGTAAGGATGGTTTTCTTTTAATTGAATTTCATCAGCAAATGCTTGTAGACTTAAGCAACATAATGCTAGCAGCGTTATAATATAGCGCATTAAATTTTTTTTATACATTGAGTGACCTCAGTCGAATAAGCGGAATATATCCGCGAAGTTAGATTAAATTTATCATGTAATTCATTAAG
>CAYGSH010000025.1:0-27213 GCA_964352515.1 uncultured Methylophilaceae bacterium
CACCATCATTGTTTTGATCAGTTAACATGATGACTTGGTTTGATTTGGCGGAAGACACAAATAAATTACCTTTAGCATCAAACGCCATCATACGCGGCATGACTTCAAGTGTTGCAAAAATCGTTGCACTAAAGCCGATTGGCAACTTTAAGTTAAGCGTCTCAGGCGGCTCTGCTGCACAGCTAATCGATGGCATCAAGCTACACATGCCTAGAGTAATATAAGTTTTTATTTTGTATAGCAGCATTTGTAACATAGGCTTATTTTAGTTGATTGTTGGTATATTAAGTAAGAACATCAGACCATATATTAGTTGCCCAAGCATGTGCATATTTGCCTTCTTGCTCTGATGGTTTAGCTGATACGCCGCCACCATCTGCTGAGACCATTATTTTTTTATCAGCATCATAGCGATACACATTGGCTACATGCATGGCTCGCTTTCCATCCACAAAGCTATAACAAGTATTTGCAAACACTGGCGCCGGGTCAGGTGATCTGCCATGCATGATCTCAACAATGGCACTTGCACAAACACGGGCCTGAGAGGTTGCCATATGAGCTGATTTTGGTAAACCAGCCGCCACACTGTCTCCAATAACATGGACATTGGGCACCCGTGTCGATTCGTAAGTAATAAAGCTCACTTCACACCAAGGGTAGTCTGGCTCTGTTAGTTCAGCGATTTGCGCAGGTTTGCCAGCCCGTTGAGGTGGAATAATGTTTAGTACATCCGCTTTAACTTGTTCAAACTCAGTCGTTACCACTTTGTTTGCTACATCTACTGCTGTAATGATGTTGTTAGGGCGGTAATCAATCATATCTTTGTATTCAGATTCCCACACTTTTAAAAACAATCCCTTTTTAGAGACAATATCTGGGTTGGCATCTAAAACGATGATTTTGCTTTTTGGTTTATGTGTTTTGAAATAACTAGCAACCTGGCAAACGCGTTCATATGGTCCTGGTGGGCAACGGTAGGGTATTTTAGGCACCGTCAAGACAAATACACCACCATCAGCCATGTCTGATAATTGTTGTCTTAAATTCACTGTTTGCCAACCTGCTTTCCACGCATGAGGAATTACTTTTTGCGCATCAGCACTGGTTAGATTCGGTAACTCATCATAGACAAAGTCAACGCCAGTAGCCACAATGAGTCTGTCATAAGCAATAACCCCTTGCTTTATTGATACTTTTTTGGATGCTGTATTGATTGTAGTGACTTCATCATGTACCCAATTAATGCCATAATTACTTTGCAATGCATCATAGCCAAACGTGAGGTCATTGATGCTTTTGGTGCCGCCTAGTACTAAATTACTAAGCGGGCATGAAACAAATTGAGATTGTTTTTCAATAACAGTAACAGCAATACTATTTGCGCTCCACATGCGAATATATTTTGCAGCGGTTGCGCCTGCATAGCCGCCGCCAATCACCACTACATGGCCGATGGGTGGTTTTTTACCTCTAGCGAATCCATTGCTTGATAGTAATAAGCTAGTAGCACCAATGCCGGCTGTTTTAATAAACGAACGTCTATCAAAAGGTTGATTACTAGGATTATTCATCATCTTTAGCTTTCAATGTTTGTGGAGATAGTTCGGGAGTCGATAGGCGTTTTTGTTCAGCAAAGTAATTGGCTAGTTGATAAATTTCGTCCGTTGTTAAGCCTTTTGCATGATGATGCATGACAGTACTAGAATGGCTACCATTTTTAAAGGCGAGCATTTGCGATGAAAAGTAGGTGGCATCTAAGCCAGCTAAAACGGGCGTCGTGCTATGACTATTACCATTTGTGCCATGACATGCTGCACAGGAAGCAGCAAGAGTTCTAATGTGAATTGCATCTAAGTCAGATGCAAAGGCTGGACTAATACTAAATATTAATCCAGCATAAACAATAGTGCGTAGGTTTGTTCTCATGGTGTTTTAATCCTACTTTTTTTGATTAAAACACCATTCTAACCATTATTTTCTTATTTGTATGTGTGATAGAAGCGCTTTATTGATTAGCACCATTCGCCTTTACAACCATCATCTTTAACACCTAAATCAGTTAAATGTTTTATCATTTCAGGATTGTTTTCGTCGCGGTAATACTGAATTAATGATAGGTTGTTTCTTAGTTTAATGTTCACATCGGCACCACTTTTAGCTAGCAAAGTCGTTAATTTTGTATCGCCACTTAAAGCAGCTAAATGGAATGCGGTATGCTCTGCTGTAGGGTGCATGTAATTAATCTCAGCACCTTTAGATAGTAAATACTTTACCATTTCTACTTGATGCGCATTCGTTGCCATTTGTAATGGGCCCCAACCAAAAATTTTCTCGTTCACTACCTTAGCATCCGCTTTTACAAATTTTTCAGCTGTTTTGATGTCGCCTTCTGTAACTGCATCTCGCCAAACAGCTTCTTCTTCATCAGTAAGTGCTGCAGCGTTAAAAGATACGCACAATGCTAGTGCTAGTAAAACTGATTTAAACCATTGCATATTTCATTCTCCAAACTAAAAATAATTATTATATAAATTGTTATCCAACAAACTTTCTAGCGTTACGGAACATCCGCATCCATGGCCCGTCTTCTTGCCAATCATCGGGGTGCCATGAGTGCTGAACTGTTCTAAATACCCGCTCAGGATGAGGCATCATAATACTAAAACGACCATCAGGGGTAGTAAATCCCGTTAAACCTTGTGTTGACCCATTAGGATTAAACGGATAAACCTCTGTTGGCGTTGACGCATGATCAATATAACGGACCGTTGCTAATTTTTTGTCAAGCAAAGTATTGACCATGGTTTGATCAGAAAATTCCGTAAAACCTTCACCATGCGCAACAGCGATTGGCATTTGGCTACCAGACATGCCATTAAAAAAGAGAGAAGAGGACTCTAAAATCTCCACCATCGTAAAGCGTGCTTCAAATTGTTCTGATTTGTTTCTAACAAAATGTGGCCAATTGTTTGTATTTGGAATAATGCTATGTAAGTTACTCATCATCTGGCAACCGTTACAGACACCCAGTGCAAATGAGTCATTTCGATTAAAGAATGTGCTGAATTCATCTCGGGCACGGGCGTTAAATAAAATGGATTTTGCCCATCCTTCACCTGCCCCAAGTACATCGCCATATGAGAAACCACCACATGCCACTAAACCGATAAAGTCTTTTAAAGATACGTTACCATTAATAATGTCGCTCATATGGACATCAATACTGTTAAAGCCCGCGCGGTCAAAAGCAGCCGCCATCTCGGTTTGACCATTAACGCCTTGCTCTCTCAAGATCGCCATGTTAGGGCGCACACCGGTATTGATATATGGTGCCGCAATATTCTCATTAATATCAAAGCTTAATAATGGTTTAATGCCTTGGTCTGCATCATTCAAGATGCGGTCATATTCTTGTTGTGCGCAAACAGGGTTATCACGTAAAGTTTGCATATGATAGGTTGTTTCTGACCACATGCGATGCAAATGGATGCGCGTATCACTAAAAACAATATGGTCTTTTTTAATATTAATTTCGTTTGATGATGTGACTGTTGCAATGCGATAAGCGCAATTGTCCATAGCTTTATTCAGCTGATCTAGTACGGCATTGGTATCTGCGCTCTTTACTTGAATGACTGCGCCTAACTCTTCGTTAAAAAGTGCGCTTAACAGGTCACCTGATAGTGCACTTATGTCGACTTGCAAACCACAGTGACCTGCAAAAGCCATTTCAGTTATTGTGACAAATAAGCCACCATCGCTGCGGTCATGGTAAGCCAATAATTTATCATCAGCTATTAAGTTTTGTATTTGTGTAAAGAATGTTTTTAGTTGCTCAGGATTATCAATATCAGGCGTTATATTGCCAATATGATCATATACTTGTGCTAATGCTGAGCCGCCCATACGATTTTTACCGTTACCTAAATCAATAAGGATTAACTCCGTTTTGCCTAAATCTGTTCGTAATTGTGGGGTAAGTGTTTTTCTTACATCCGTTGTATTGGCAAATGCTGTGACGACAAGTGAGATGGGTGAAGTGACTGCTTTTTTCTTGCCACTTTCTTCCCATATCGTCTTCATGCTCATAGAGTCTTTGCCAACAGGAATGCTAATGCCAAGCGCAGGACATAATTCCATTCCCACTGCTTTGACTGTATTGAACAAGGCTGCATCTTCACCTTCATGACCTGCTGGCGCCATCCAGTTTGCAGATAGTTTTAAATTACTAATGTCACTAATGGCACTTGCCGCAATATTGGTAATGGCTTCTCCAATCGCCATGCGACCAGAAGCCGGGGCGTTAATTAATGCCAGAGGCGCACGTTCACCAATAGCAAATGCTTCGCCTTCATTGGTTTCAAATCCTGCCGCGGTGACTGCAACATCTGCAACTGGAATTTGCCATGGGCCTACCATTTGGTCCCTTGCAATGAGTCCTGTAATTGAGCGGTCGCCAATTGTAATGAGGAATGTTTTATCTGAAATGCCTGGTAACCGAAGCACTCGTGATACCGCATCACTTAAGTCAATATGGCTTGTGTCAAAAGTAGATATGACTTTATTAATCGACTTAACATCACGGGTCATCTTAGGTGGCTTGCCGAGCAATACTGACAAATCCATATCGACTGGTTTATTGTTAAAGTGACTATCTTCTACAGTGAGATGACGCGCTTCAGTTGCAACGCCAACGACTGCAAATGGACAGCGTTCGCGAACACACAACGATTCAAAAAGCGGTAAATTTTCCTGCTCAACAGCTAGCACGTATCGTTCTTGTGCTTCATTGCTCCAAAGCTCTCTAGGGCTCATGCCAGGCTCTTCATTATGTACATCACGTAGTTGAAAAATGGCGCCAACTTCTGCATCATTGACGAGCTCTGGGAATGCATTTGATATGCCACCAGCACCAACGTCATGGATACTGACAATTGGGTTTTTTTCTCCCATTTGCCAACAACGGTCTATAACTTCCTGTGCGCGACGTTGTAACTCAGGATTGCCACGTTGAACAGAGTCGAAGTCTAAGTTTTCCGTATTTGCACCTGTATCCATACTCGATGCTGCGCCACCACCTAATCCGATCAGCATGGCAGGTCCGCCGAGTTGAATAAGTGCAGCTCCACTAGGGATTTTATCTTTATAAGCATGGCTGTCAGATATGTTACCCACACCACCCGCTAACATGATTGGTTTATGATAGCCACGCACTTCTAGATTGCCTTTGCTATCCGGCACTTCAAGTTCAAATGTTCTGAAATAACCGGTAATGTTAGGGCGACCAAATTCATTGTTATAACTTGCCCCACCTAAAGGCGCATCTATCATAATTTGCAATGGGTCAGCAATACGCCCGGGTTTGCCGTAGGCTTTTTCCCAAGGTTGCGGGAAGTCAGGAATGTTAAGATTTGATACTGAAAATCCAGTCAGACCTGCTTTAGGTTTTGATCCGATACCCGTTGCACCTTCATCTCGGATTTCTCCACCAGCACCTGTTGCTGCCCCAGCAAAAGGTGAAATGGCAGTAGGGTGGTTATGTGTCTCTACTTTCATTAAGTAGTGCATTTGATCTTCTACAAATTGATATTGATGACCTTCTGTCGGGTAAAAGCGTTTGGTTTTTTGCCCCGCAATAATAGAGGAATTATCTGAGTAAGCCACAACCGTATGTCCTGGGTTTAAGCGATGCGTGTTGCGTATCATCCCAAAGAGTGAAAACTCTTGCTGGACACCATCAATAATCCAGTCTGCGTTAAATATTTTATGACGGCAATGCTCAGAATTTGCCTGCGCAAACATCATGAGCTCCACATCTGTTGGGTTGCGATTTATTTTGATAAAGTTTTCAACCAAATAATCCACTTCATCGGGAGAGAGTGCCAGACCCATCTCGTTATTGGCTTTTTCTAAAGCATTTTTACCACCTTGTAAAATATCCACAGTACTGAATGGTTTAGGGTTGGCGTGGTGATACAACTGTTCCGCATCCTGCATTGTCAACACAACTGTTTCAGTCATTCGGTCATGAATTATTTTAATTAATACTGCTTTTTCTGATTGATTGAGCGGCTCACCATTTGAAGTGCTGATGTAATAAGCTACTCCACGTTCTAAACGCAATATGTCAGTTATTCCGCAATTATTCGCGATATCGGTTGCCCGCGATGCCCAAGGTGAAATTGTGCCAATCCTAGGGATAACTAAAAACAATTCACCATTTGGGGATTCGGATTGACCGCTTGGGCCGTATGTCAGTATCTGTTTTAGCGTGGCTTGCTCATTTGAGTTGAGTGTTTTTTGGCTAAAAGAAAAATGCATAAACTCGGCATAAATGTGGGCTATGCTAGGAAGGCTTTTTTTAAGGGTTGCGTTAAGCTTATCTAAACGAAACTGAGAGAGGGCAGGACTACCACGAAGGCTTAAAAATTGGGTTTGATTTGACATCTTGTTTTGCTTTGAAATTGCGGTTTGATTTTCAATATTTTTAAACCGCTATTTTATCAGAAACTCTCTACAAGATAGCGCTAAAATCCCAATGCTCTTGCAAGCTGATAAAATATAAAACTAATCACCCAGGCAAGGGCAAGTGACCAAACAATAGACAGCCACATAAAAGCAGTGCTTTTAGATTCCGTCTTAAGCGTTGCAATTGTAGATAGACATGGGGTATAGATTAGGCTAAACAGCATAAAGCTCATGCCTTGTACCCAGTCTAAATTAAGTGCCATTTGCGCCATCAGCGCGTCACCTTGAAGACCATAAATAACGGCTAATGAACCAACAACAATTTCTTTTGCAACAAAACCAAAAATAAGGGCAATGGCTAATTGTGTATCAATCCCAATAGGGTCTAATATTGGCGCAAAAAAAGTGCCGATTTGGCCAGCATACGTTTGGGTGCTAGCAGCAGGCACATTGCTGGGGAAGTTGGTGAGTAACCAAACCATCACAACTCCAAACACGATAAATTTAGAAGCACGAACTAAAAAATGCTTAACCTCTTGCCAGCCTCTAGACCAAATTTGTTTTGCAGTTGGGAATCGGTATGGCGGTAGTTCTAATATAAAAGGTTCATTCGATTTAAACCGATTTTTGAACACTAATGCAGTGAAAAAGATCGTGAATAAGCTCATCATATACAATGAAAACATCACCCAAGCAGCTTGGTTAGGTTTAAATAAAATCGCAATCATAAAAATAAAGATTTGTAATCGTGCCGAGCATAATGAAAGTGGGATTGTTAACATCGTCAATAAGCGCATTCCTCTTGAGCGCATCACTCGGGTGCCCATTAAAGCGGGAACATTGCAACCAAAACCCATTAACACCATCACAAAGCCTCTGCCATCAAGCCCCAGTTTTGCCATGAATGCATCCATTAGAAAAGCCGCTCTTGAAAGATAGCCGCTATCTTCCACTAAACTCATGACAAGGAAGAAAAGTACAATAATAGGGACAAAGGCAGCCACGGTGCTGACCCCATTGTAAATGCCGTCTAATAACAAACCATTTAGCCATGAAGGGGCGTTAGAAAGCGCTGGCTCTAGGATTGTTGATCTAGTTTGATCAAAAATCCAAGCCATTGCATCTTGCAAAGGTGCGCCTACAGTGAAAATAAACTGAAATAGTAGAAAGATAGCAGCAATAAAAATAGGTAATCCTAACCATGGGTGTAGCAATACCCTATCAATGTTATCTGTTGTTTCATTATTTAAAACAGCAGGGATTTGCACAGTCTCTTGAACGATAGATTGCATCTCTGCTTCTATTTGTGTATCGGCTTCTAAACGTTTTGCAACTTCATCTACAGTAGTTTTGTTTGGATTTTCTTCAATCGACTGAGATATGGTTTGCAGCATGTTTGTCCAGCCATCAGCATATTTGGCACTAATCTGCACAACAGGCATACTAATTTTTTCAGCCATTTTATCAACATCAATCGTTACACCAGCACGCTTTGACTCATCTTGCATGTTGAGTAGCAGAATAGCAGGAATCCCTAAACTACGAATTTGAAGTGCCAATGACAGTTGGCGGTCGATTTGTGTGGAATTGACGACAATGCAAACTAAGCTAACTTCATTGTTGCTTAAAAAGTGACGTACGACTTGCTCATCGTCAGAAAAACCATGTAAGTCATATAATCCCGGCAGGTCTATTAGCTCCGCAATATGGCCACCAGCCAATATTTTAGCGCTCATCAGGTCAACGGTGATACCAGGCCAGTTACCGACTCTTGCAGAGGCGCCAGATAGACGGTTAAACAAGGTGGACTTACCAGTATTTGGCATGCCGAGTAAGGCGATTCTTTTCATGGTGAACAGTATCTTTTACTAAATGAATAGCAAGTTGATGGGTTTACTCAGAAATCTGAATTAATTTGGCTTCAGATTCCCTAATAATAATATCGGTTGAACCAATTCTTACATGCAGCGGACCATTGAAACTCGCTTTACGCATTACTCTGATTTGTTTACCAACACGGAAACCTAATGCAATTAAACGTTGAATCAGTGTAATGTCTGACCCAACTGCATTAATGCCGCTAATCGTAGCAAAATCACCAGATTTTAAATCGTATAACAAGCTCATAATTTGTTTGAGTGTTGAGAATAAGAATAGTTCTTATTATTACATAGTTCTGATTAAACGTCTCTATACAAGTAATAAAAAAAGGCTTGCAATCGCAAGCCTTTTTAAGAGTGAAGATTGGTTATTTATCTGTCATTCCAGGAACAACAATTTTAGCTTTGTCTTTCAAGCCAAGCATTAACTGTTCAAGTTTTCGTTGTTGTAATGTACGTTTTAAGCCTTCTTTCGCTTTATCATAAGGTGGTACAGAGGTTGGTCTAGTGTCATTCACTTTGATTATGTGCCAGCCAAATTTAGTTTGCACAGGTGCATCAACCATAGCACCTTTTTTAAGGCTAGTAACACTATCACTAAACTCCTTAACCATGCCAGCGGGTGAGAACCAACCTAAATCACCCCCTTTTGTTTTTGAGCCTGGATCAATAGACTTTTCTGAGGCCAGTTTATCAAAGTCACCGCCTTTTTTAATTTTGCTTAGAATATCTTTTGCTTCGTCTTCCGTTTTAACAAGAATATGCTGAGCTTTGTACTCAGTTGGACCTAACTCTTGTTTATATTCTTCATAAGCCTTTTTAGTATCCGCATCTGAAACGGGGTTTTTTTCCATATAGTCAGCTAAAAAAGCATTGACCACTAATTTACGTTTTCCAATTTCAGCAGCAGTTTCGATGTCAGCTTTTTTATCAAAACCCTTTTTTGCAGCTTCTTGATAGGCTAATTCAGAACCAATTAATTCGTTGATAACAGCATTCTTTAGACCTTCACCATTTTGTCCACGGCTTTGCGCATCTTTCATAATAAAGTCAACCCAAGATTGTTTGATGGGTTTGCCATTAACAGTTGCTGCTGAATCTGCCGCATTTGCTATTGGGCTAAGTGACATTGCAGACAGGACTGCTAAAGTGATTAATAGTTTGTTCATTTTCATGAGCTTCCTTAGTTATTTAAAAAAATTCCCCTGAATTTTTTTTATATTGGGTCATTTGGTGAAATTGCAATAATACTGAGTGCATGTATTTTTTGCGGTATTAAATCACCTAACGCTTGATAAATCAAACGATGTCGAATTATCTGTGATTTATCTGAAAAATGCGAGCTGGTAATTTTTACCTTGAAATGCCCGCCGCCCATATTACCTCTATGTCCTGCATGCGCAGCACTGTCATCCTGTATTTCAAGTAAAGTGGGTTCTAAGCTCGCAAGTCTATTTTTGATGATTTCGATTAAACTCATGATGACTTAGGGTAGTGTTTTGCGAAAAGGTTTTACTTGTACTTCTTGATAAACCCCAGCTGAAATATAGGGGTCTGCATCTGCCCAGCTTTGTGCTGTAGTTATATTTTCAAATTCGGCAATGATTAGGCTTCCAGTAAAACCTGAAGGGCCAGGATCAGTGCTATCAATAGCGGGAAATGGGCCAGCTACCATTAACCGGCCTTGCTCCTGCAATGTGGTTAATCTTGCAATATGATCAGGGCGAGCCGCCATCCGCTTTTCAAGGCTGTTTGGGGTATCTTTAGCAATAATGGCATACCACATTGTTTTACTCCTTATTTTGCTCTTCAGTCGTTTCGATTAAATAATCTTTTAACAGTAAGGTTTGGACAATCATAAAGATAAACATCATTGATGTTACTCCAAATAATTTGAAGTTAACCCATGCTTCTTCAGTAAAACTAAAGGCAACATATAAGTTAAGGATGCCCATAACAATTAAAAAAGCGACCCAAATCAAGTTAAGGCGAGTCCATATATACTGAGGTGGATTTAGCATTTTCCCCATCATTTTTTCAATCAGATTTTTTTTTAAGAAATAATTTGATATCAGTAATACAACGGCCATTAACCAATAAAGAACCGTAGGCTTCCACATGATAAATGTTTTATCGTGCAATATCAGCGTGATGCCGCCAAGGATTGAGATGATGACACCATTGATTAAGAGCATCTTTTCAACTTTTCCATGGCGCAGTTTGCTGTAAATAATCATGGCAATAGTGGCGCCAATTGCAATTGCAGTGGCAACAAAGATGTTATAAAGCTTAAAGCCAATAAAAAATAATATAACTGGGAATAAATCAAAAAAAACTTTCATGCTTACTTTCTAGTTTAGCTCTATGTTTGCAATTGTTAAGGAGTTGTTTTTTCAGGGCTAGTATTAGTACTAGAGTGTCCTTAAATTTGTTAAAATGTTCATTGTTTATTTTCTTGAGTTGTCATTTAATGCCCGCGACTATCGATTTGCATTGCCATTCTACCATTTCTGATGGATTATTTTCACCAGAGCAATTGGTTATGCATGCGCATAAGCAAGGTGTGAAAGTCCTTGCGCTCACTGATCACGATGATATTGGTGGTTTGGGTGAGGCGCGAGAGACTGCTCATCCGCTTGGCATGCAATTTGTTAATGGGGTTGAGATTTCAGTGACTTGGAAAAATCGGACCTTACATATTGTCGGTTTGAAGGTTAATCCAAGTTATGTGCCATTAAAAAACGCTTTAGATTTGGTTAGGCAGGGACGCTTAGATCGCGCAAGATTAATGGCTGAAGGTCTAGAAGATGTGGGCATTAAAGGAAGTTTGGAAGGTGCGCAAGCTATAGCTGGTAGTAGCATCATTACACGAAGTCATTTTGCTCGCTATTTAGTCGAAGCTGGGCATGTAAAAGATGTGAAAACAGTTTTTAAAAAATACTTAGTCAAAGGCAAACCAGGCTTTGTAGAACATCAATGGATGAACTTAGAAGAAGCCGTAAACCTCATTAAAGCCAGTGGAGGTGCTGCAGTGATTGCGCATCCTGGTAGATATGATTTGGGCAGAATTAATATGCATTTGTTAATGCATGAATTTAGAAAGTATGGTGGTGAGGCGATTGAAGTTGTGACTGGCAGCCATACCATTCCACAATATGAACAGTTTGCTACCATTGCGCATCGCTTTAGTTTAAAGGCATCACTTGGATCAGACTTTCACGGACCAGGTATTTCCTACATGGAAATGGGATGTATTTCAGAATTGCCATCACGCTGTGTACCTGTTTGGCAAGATTGGGAAGAAGCCAAATACCTCAACTAAATAGTTGTTTTAATTTGCATCTAAAAACATGGCTCAATATTTCGTTATTCACGCTCAAAATCCACAAGCAAGGTTGGTAAAGCATGCTGTTGAAATATTACGTGCAGGTGGTGTGATTGCTTACCCAACAGATTCGAGCTATGCATTTGGGTGTATGATAGGCTTTAAAGAAGCGCAAGATAGAATTAGACTGATCAGACAAGTCAGTGATAAACAACTATTTACTTTGATATGCCGTAATCTGAGTGAGTTGGCCTTATATGCCAAGGTGGATAATAGCCAATTCCGCCTATTAAAAGCTAATACTCCGGGAGCTTATACGTTTGTTTTAAATGCAACGCGCGAAGTGCCTCGCAGGTTGCAACATCCAAAACGTAATGCCGTTGGTATACGAGTGCCAGATCATGCTGTCGTGCAAGCCATACTGGATGAGCTTGGCGAACCCATGCTAAGCATGACCTTGCAGATTGATGGTGATGAAGCCCCCATGAATGTCGCATGGGAAATTCGTGATCGTCTGGAGCATCAACTAGACTTGGTGATTGATTCAGATATTCAACATATTGGTTTTACTACTGTGATTGATTTAACAGGCGATACCCCCCAATTAATTAGAGAGGGAGTTGCGGATGCATCCCCATTTGGATTGTAAATAGGAAAATGGAACTAACTTTAATACAAACAATTGCAGTTTCTGCTATTCCTGTCATTTTTGCTATAACGGTGCATGAGGCTTCTCATGGTTATGCCGCTAAACATTTTGGCGATCTAACTGCAGAAAAAATGGGTAGAATCACCCTGAATCCACTCAAGCATATTGACCCTATTGGAACAGTTTTACTCCCAGCGTTACTTTTTTTAGTGTCTAGTCCAATATTATTTGGCTGGGCAAAACCAGTGCCTGTTAACTTTGCTGGTTTACGTAATCCTAAAAAAGATATGTTGTGGGTAGCTGCAGCAGGCCCTGCTTCAAATTTTGTCATGGCAGTTTTTTGGGTGCTCATCCTTAAATATTCACAAGCTACACCCGACTATGTTGCTTATTTTTTGCTAGAAATGAGTAAGGTCGGCATTATGATTAACTTAGTATTGATGGTATTGAATTTAGTACCATTGCCGCCGTTAGATGGCGGGCGGATTGCAGTTAGCTTATTGCCCATGAATTTAGCAGTAAAGCTGTCACAGATAGAAAAGTATGGATTTTTTATATTAATTTTCTTATTAATGACCGGTATATTGGGTCGTATTATTTCGCCAATTATTAATTTTTTTGGGCAACTGATTTTAGGCGTATTTGCATAAACATTCTTAGTATAATAATGTTGTATTTAAACAATTTTAAATTTTAGGGTAATTCATGGCGGTCGAACGCGTTTTATCGGGCATGCGCCCAACAGGTAGTTTGCATCTGGGGCATTACAATGGCGTACTTAAAAATTGGTTACGGCTTCAACATGAGCATGAATGCTTCTTTTTTGTGGCGGATTGGCATGCGTTAACAACCCATTACGATACTCCGGAAATTATTGAAGAAAGTGTGTGGGAAATGGTGATTGATTGGTTAGCTGCTGGGGTAGACCCAGCTAGTGCAACCGTGTTTATCCAATCAAAGGTGCCAGAGCATGCAGAGCTACATACATTGCTTTCCATGATCACGCCATTAAGTTGGCTGGAACGTGTGCCAACTTACAAAGATCAGCAAGAGAAACTCTCAAGCAAAGATTTATCAACTTATGGCTTTTTAGGCTATCCGTTATTACAAAGTGCTGATATCTTGATGTACAAAGCTACGCAAGTACCTGTTGGTGAAGATCAGATTCCGCATATTGAATTCACCCGTGAAATTGCACGCCGATTTAATCATATTTACGGTAAAGAAACCGGCTTTGAAGAAAAGGCAGAAGCAGCTATTAAGAAGCTCGGCAATAAGCGTGGAAGTTTGTATCAAGAGCTGCGTAATGCCTACCAAGAAAATGGTGATGACGAGGCGTTAGCATCAGCAAGAGCTTTGATTGAAGAGCAGCAGGGCATGAGTATGGGTGATAAAGAACGCTTGCTCGGCTATCTTGAAGGTGGTGGCAAAATTATTCTAATAGAACCAGACTATAAGTTAACACCAGCCTCTAAAATGCCAGGTTTAGATGGTCAAAAAATGTCTAAGTCATACAACAATACAATCTCACTGCGTGAAGCGCCAGAAGATGTAACGAAAAAAATCAAAACCATGCCCACAGACCCTGCACGTGTTAGACGCACCGATCCAGGCGACCCTGCTAAATGTCCTGTTTGGCCCTTACATGAAATCTATTCTGACCAAAACATTCAAGACTGGGTGCAAATGGGTTGCAAGCAAGGTTCAATTGGTTGTATTGAATGCAAACAACCCGTCATTGATGGTGTTTTGAAAGAGCTTAAGCCAATGCAAGAGCGTGCCGCTGAGTATGCTGAAGACCCAACTCTTATTAAAAACATTGTGTCTGAAGGCTGCGAGAAAGCGCGTAAAATTGCTCGTGAAACCATGCGCGATGTGCGTGATGTGATGGGTTTAGATTACGGCTAGTTCATCAAGCTAGCTTACAAACTAGCCGTTCTTCACTTAAAAAGTAATCATTATTAAATATTATTTTTTAGCATATTTTGATTTTTAATTTTAAAAAAATACTATATGATGTGGTTTGTTGCAAAATAATAGTTAAAGGCTAAGTTTGCTTATTACTACATCAGACATTAAAGTCAATGGCGAAGCATTATATGAGTTGCCTAAAGATCTATATATCCCACCTGATGCTTTAGAAGTTTACCTAGAGTCTTTTGAAGGTCCATTAGATCTATTGCTCTATCTGATTCGAAAGAACAATTTAGATATCCTTGATATTCCCATGGCTGATTTGACCGTACAATACATGCGGTACGTGGAGAAAATGAAAGCGATTAAGCTTGAGTTGGCTGCCGATTATTTGTTGATGTCAGCAATGTTGATTGAAATTAAATCACGTATGCTTTTACCAAAGCCAGCAGAAGTGGAAGAAGAAGATGATCCCCGCGCAGAGTTAGTAAGGCGGTTGATGGAGTATGAAGCCATTAAACTAGCAGCTAAAAATCTTGATGAAATGCCAAAAGTGGGTGAAGAGTTTCAAGTTGCACATGCCTATTATCAACATATTGCAGATATTAAACCCCCTGAAGTGAGTGTAGATGATTTAGTGGAAGCATGGAGAAATGTGTTAAAACGCGCCAAACTTAATAGCCATCATAAACTAGGGCGTGCAGAACTTTCAGTGAGAGAGCATATGAGCATCGTATTGCGCCGTTTGCAAACAGATGGGATGTGTGAGTTTGCACAATTATTTGATTTGGAATCTGATGGTTTGCCAAAATTAGTCGTCAACTTTTTGGCGATTTTAGAGTTAGCAAAAGAAGGTTTGGTTAAGATTACGCAACAAGCGGCATTTTCAACCATATACTTACAAGTGAGTGCCGGAGAATGAGGGAGCCTGAAAACATTACAGAGATGAAGCAAATTCTAGAGGCGGCACTGTTAACAGCAGGGCAAGCACTAAGCTTGGAAGATATGTTGAAGTTATTTGCTGGTCGCATGGAGCGCGCAACACTCCGTATGTTGCTAGACGAGCTTAAGCAAGATTGGGAAGATAAAACATTAGAGCTCGTTCAAGTTGCAACAGGTTATCGTTTTCAAGCTAAGCCCGAGCTGAGTGCCTTTATTGCCCGCATGAACCCAGAGCGGCAACCAAAATATTCGCGCGCTGTAATGGAAACACTTGCGATTATTGCTTACCGTCAACCAGTCACTCGTGGTGATATCGAACAAATTCGTGGTGTTACCGTTAATCCAAATGTCATGCGTCAATTGGTTGAGCGAGATTGGATTGATGTTGTTGGACAGCGAGAAGTCCCTGGTAGACCTTCATTGTATGCAACGACCAAACACTTTTTAGATGACCTCAATTTACGCTCAATATCAGAGCTGCCACCATTTGAAGATTTTGCACAGAGTGAAATTCCATTAGATAGTTAGGCCTCTTCTGCTGTAAAATCACAGACTTAACGATATTAAGTTGTACTCATGGCTCGCCCTTTTAAAAAACCAAAAGATTTCACACCCAATACACGTAGATCTGAAGCTTCTAAAGATACGAAATCGAATGAAGCAAATACAGCACAGTTGCCAACGCAACGTTTGCATAAATTACTTGCATTAGCAGGCATCGGCTCACGACGTGATATGGAAAAGTTAATTGAAAGTGGCCGTGTGACCATTAATGGTCATGTTGCGCAGCTGGGAGCGGGTGTGACATCAGAGGATGTCGTGCGAGTCGATAACCGACCAGTACGGTTGTCTTTTGAGCCTGAGTTACCGCAAGTGCTTATTTATCATAAACCTGATGATGAAATTGTGAGCGCCGATGATCCAGAAGGTCGTGCCAGTGTTTTTGATAAACTCCCAAGAATCAAAGATGCGAAATGGATTGCTATTGGTCGTTTGGATATGAATACTTCAGGGCTGTTGATTTTTACTACCTCTGGTGAGCTAGCAAACCGGTTTATGCATCCACGTTACGAAGTAGAGCGTGAGTATGCGGTGCGGGTATTTGGTGAGCTAACTGATGAACAAATGGAGATGCTGCGGCAGGGCATAGAGCTAGAAGATGGCCCAGCAGCATTTGATTCTATTGTTCCACAGGGTGGTGAAGGAGCTAATCATTGGTATCAAGTCATCTTACGTGAAGGTCGTAATCGTGAAGTGCGGCGTTTATTTGAAGCCTTTCAAATGCCCGTTAGCCGGTTAATGCGGGTCCGATTTGGTCCCATTAGTTTACCTTCACGTGTTAAACGGGGTGGTATGTTGAAGCTTGAAGCAAAGCAAGTCATTAGCTTATTGGAATGGGCCGGGTTGGATGTGCCTAAAGCACCGCCAAGACAGCTCAATCAACGTGAAAAAGATAAAGCGACCACTGTATTTACACCAAAAGTGCGTAAGCGTCGCGGTGGCGTATTGGAGCATCCACCGAAAGAGCGTTCAGTTGATGGAAAACCAATTGAAAACAACACACGTAAACCACACCCATCAACAGGTGTAAAAAGAAAGCCTGCTAAAAATCGTCGAATTAGAGGTTAGTTTAAGTGCTTAACTTGTTATTCCAGCTAACTGTGCTTTAGTTAGCAGAAATACAAATTGATCACCACCACTCGTGTCGAGCCAAACAAATGGTAAGGTTGGATATGCATCAAGCAATGCATCGCGATTATGACCAATTTCAACAATCAAAATGCCTTCATCTGTTAAATAGTTTGCAGCTTGCTGTAGGATGGTGTGAGTATGATCTAATCCAGCCGTGCCACTACCTAAAGCCAATTGTGGCTCATTACGGTATTCTGTTGGAAGTTGTGCCATACTGGGTGCATCAACGTAGGGTGGATTGCTAATGATGACATCATATTTTTTATCTGCTAACGCAGAAAACATGTCAGATTCTATGGCAGTGATTTGCGCCTCAAGGCCATAATTTGCAATATTGATATTACTGACGGCTATTGCATCAGCTGAGATGTCAATAACATCAATTGCTGCGCTAGGAAATGCATGGGAAAGCAAAATGCCTAAACAACCACTGCCAGTACAAATGTCAGCAGCACTTTGTATCATTTCTGGAAATTCAATCCAAGTACTGAGACTATCATTAAGCAGTAGTTCAGCAATAAAAGATCGTGGCACAATAACGCGCTCGTCAACATAAAATTTGAAGTCATGCAGCCAAGCTTCTCGCAGTAAATAAGCTGTTGGAATATGTTTTGTTACACGCTGCGCTATTAAAAAAGCGAGATGTTTGCGTTCAGTTGTCGTGATGTTGGCGTCTAAAAAGTTTTCTAGGGTATCCATTGGTAAATGTAAACCACTCATTACAAGCCAGACTGCCTCATCGTAGCTATTGTCTGCTCCATGACCATAGAAAATATCTGAATTTTCAAATTGGCTGACAGCATAGCGTATCCAATCTCTTACTGTTGTCAGTTCATTTGCAAGTGTGATTGGACTTGTCATGCTATTAAAATTTCCATTGTTTTTTTATAGGTTTCTTTAAGCGGCTCAATGTCTGCAACGCCAACACATTCATTGATTTTATGAATCGTTTTGTTCAATGGGCCAAACTCAATAACCTCGTTACTAATGTCAGTGATGAAGCGTCCATCTGAGGTGCCGCCAGTGGTAGAAAGTTCTGGAGTGACATGATAGCTTGCTTCAATTGCTTTACTGATGGCTGCTGAAAGATTGCCTTTAGGTGTGATATAGCTTTGGTTATGTTCCCATTCAATATCATAGTCTAAGGCGTGACGATCCAAGATTGCATGAACGCGTGATTTAAGACTTTCTTCGGTGCTACCTTGACTGTTGTATTCGGGACAATAACGGAAATTAAAAAGGATGTTTACTTCTCCCGGAACAACATTCGTTGCACCAGTGCCACCGTTAATATTACTAATTTGCCAGCTGGTTGGTGGAAAGTAATCATTGCCTTCATCCCATACGGTTTCTACCATCTCTTTAATCGCGGGTGAAACTAAATGAATAGGATTTTTAACTAAGTGTGGATAAGCAATATGACCTTGAATACCTTTGACAGTTAAGTTGCAACCAAGAGAACCTCGGCGGCCATTTTTAATCATATCACCAACAACTTGATTGCTGGTTGGTTCGCCAACAATACAATAATCAAATAACTCTCCTCGTGCTTTAAGTGCTTCAACCACTTTAACTGTCCCATTGATTGCGATTCCTTCCTCATCTGAAGTGATTAGTAAGCCAATAGAACCTTTATGGTCAGGGTTTTCACCAACAAACTCTTCTATGCTGGTGATAAACGCTGCTAATGATGCTTTCATATCAGCTGCGCCTCTGCCGTACAACATACCATCTTTAATGGTTGGTTCAAAAGGAGGTGTGTGCCAATTATTCAGAGGTCCTGTCGGAACTACATCAGTATGACCAGCAAAAACGAGTAATGGTCCCTGGGTGCCGCGCCTGGCATAAAAATTATCCACATCACCAAATCGCATGCGTTCAATTTTAAAGCCTAGTGGCTCAAGCCGAGCAATCATTAGGTCTTGGCAGCCCTTATCTTCTGGTGTAACAGAATTACGAGCGATTAAATCAATAGCTAGTTCTAGTGTTTTTGTCATTTAAAAAGTTCTTGGTAAGTTTCTTCTTTAAATCCTAAGGTTAAAATCGCGCCATCTTTTTCCAGAATAGGGCGTTTAATCACGGAGGTTTTCTCTGCCATTAATTTGGCGGCGCTGGTATTATCGACGATGTTTTCTTTTTCAATATCACTTAATTTACGCCAAGTCGTGCCAGCACGATTAATAAGATTTTCCCATGGTTGTTGGGATAGCCAATGATCTAATGTGGTTTTATCAATCCCTAACTTTTTAAAGTCGTGAAAGACGTAATTGATACTTTGTTTATCAAGCCAATCGCGCGCTTTTTTAACCGTATTACAATTTGAGATGCCGTAAAGTTTCATAGTGATTACCTGTGAAATGTTACGGCCATTTTAACAGCTAGCTTGCTGATAACAAAGATTAAGGTTTTTTGATTTTTGGATGCGGATTGCTGAAATCGATTTGCAATTGCTTGAATTGTAGTTTTTGGTACAAAGCAAACAGTTCTTTTTCTCTAATTGGCTTAGAAAATAAATAACCTTGCATGTAATCACAACCCAAGTCGATAATTGCTTCCTGTTGTGCCTCATCTTCAATGCCTTCAGCCGTGGCTTTAAATCCAAGGGCGTGAGTAAGTTTAAAGATCGCATCAATTAACAGTCTAGCACTATGATCATGATTAACTGTGGCAATAAATGATTTATCAATCTTTATCTCATCAATATCCAGGTCAAGCAAATAAGTTAAACTCATTGGCAGTAGGCCAAAGTCATCTAAAATAACTTTGATACCCGCATTTTTAAACTTCTCTAATAATAATTTAAACTGTTTTTGGTTATTAATAGCAATGGTTTCTTTTATTTCGAAAGAAAGGCTGCTTGGGCTTAAATCATACTCTTGCATGACCATAATAATGTTTTTGACCAGGTTAGGGTCTTTAAACTGATGGCTTGATAAATTGATTGAAATATTTAAATCTAAGCCAGACTTTTTAGCATTTGCTAGCATGCTGCAGCATTCATGAATGACCCAGTTGTTAATTTCATGGATCAAGCCAAAGTGTTCTGCAGCAGGAAGAAAGTCATTTGGTTGCAGTAGCCCTTTAGTCGGGTGATTCCAACGTATTAATGCTTCTGCACCAATTGCTGTGAGCGTATGACAGTCAATTTTTGGTAAATACTCAAGAATAAACTCATTGTTGTCAACAGCTAGGCAAAGATCGCTTTGCAAGTTCAGCATCAGTTCATTTGCTGATTCAATTTCTGAATCATAGAAGCGATATTGATTTTTGCCTTGATCTTTAGCTTTATACATAGCGGCGTCAGCGCACATCAGCAATTTGTCTAGCTCACCATCTTTTGGATAAATTGCAATACCAATAGAGCATGAAAGTTCAATCGTCAGGTGATCAATAAAGTAAGCCTCTTTTATTGAGTTCACGATGCGCTCTGCAATTGGTTTTGCATCATCTTGATCCTCAATTTCTTCAATAATCGCAATAAACTCATCTCCTCCAATTCGCGCAACAAAGTCACATCCACGTACAGCTGTGTTAAGCCTTTCTGCGGTTATGCTCAGCACAGCATCACCAATATGGTGACCATAATTATCGTTGATAGGTTTGAAGTAATCTAAATCGATGTAAGCAACTGCAAAAGACTTGCCACTGCGGACACAACGTTTTTGCGCTGTTTCTAAATGGGAGTCAAATGCTCTTCTGTTTGGAAGCTTCGTCAGGCTGTCTTGTAGGCTATATTTTTCGGCATTTGCTATTTTCTCAGTTGATTTAAACAGACTAAAGTTGAAGATTTTTTTACCATGTTTCTCGTAATACAATACAAAGATAAATACAATTAAAAATAAGCAAATCATGCTTAGGGCAATGGCAATGGCTGTAATTTTAGTAATGGAAGGTGTCACACTGTTATTAATTAATACTGTATGTGTTAATCCTTCATAGAATGCAGCATTAAAAACGAAGTGAATGCTCAAAATGCCTGATGCAATACCCATCGCTACGATACCCTTTGCAAGCGCACGATGAGATCCAGAGTAGGCTTTAATCCATTGAAAAAGCAATAAACTAAGACTAATAACAGCAAAAGAAAATATGGTAGCAACAACAGTCATCAATGGGTTCAAGGTAACTGCATCGAGACCATTGATCGCAACACGACTTGAATAAAACAATCCTAAGTCACACAATGCACCAATAAAGCCTCCTAGCAATAGGTTAGTTATTTTGGGCTTACGTAAAATCGTTAAATAAACAAAGCAAGTTGCGATGCCTACTGAAAATAGAAAGGCATGCAGTAAATGCCAAGATAAGTATGTTGGTGCGCCTAAGTTAGTACTTAATAATAAGATTAAATGATTGGCTAAAATGCCTACCCCTATGGCTGTCGACAAGCCAGCCAAGGAAAGTCCAGACACCTTTTCTGCGGCATGAGAAACCTTTTCCATCAGGCCTAGGGCTATGAAGATGGTTGCGGTTCCTGCGAAAACAGAAATAATTAATAGTGATAGATCGTAATGAACTGGCATGTCATTTTACAATTTTAATAGTGTTATTATAAAAGCAAGTAGCATGCCACTCGTTTTTCTAATCAACATAATTAATTTAAAGCATTGATTAATATATGTTTTAACAATATATAAGGCTACTATTTCGTGGTGTTATTCAAATTATAATATGTTTTATGCTTACAACAATGATGACTTTATGACAAAAAAATAGACGCTAAATGCGTCTATTTTTTATATCAGTAAGGCATTAGTTAAATACCACGGAGCAACTCATTAATTCCCACTTTACCTAAAGTCTTAGCATCCACTTTTTTAACAATCACAGCACAGTATAGACTGTAACTGCCATCTTTTGATGGCAGATTGCCAGAAACCACGACTGAGCCTGCTGGGACACGCCCATAATGCACTTCACCCGTTTCGCGATCATATATTTTTGTACTTTGCCCAATGTAAACACCCATTGAAATTACACTGTTGTCCTCAACGATCACGCCTTCTACCACTTCTGAACGTGCGCCAATAAAGCAATTATCACCAATAATGGTCGGGCCAGCTTGAATAGGCTCTAATACACCACCAATTCCTACGCCGCCTGATAGATGTACATTTTTACCAATTTGCGCACATGAGCCAACAGTAGCCCAAGTGTCCACCATTGTTCCTTCATCTACATAAGCACCAATATTGACATATGAAGGCATTAGAACGGCATTCTTACCAATAAAAGATCCTCTTCGCGCAACGGCATTTGGGACAACACGAAACCCACCTGCTTTGAAATCTTCTTCTGTGTAATTTGAAAATTTCGTGGGTACTTTATCGAAGTAACGGGTAACGCCATCATCAAGTAAAACATTATCTTCTAATCTAAATGATAATAAGACCGTTTTCTTAAGCCATTGATGTGTTTCCCATTGTTGGGTATCACCAATTCTTGATGCAACACGTAATGTGCCAGCATCTAAATCTGCCATCACACTTTCTACTGTTGCTTTAATTTCAGCAGAAGCATTTGATGGGTTGATGTTTGCGCGGTCTTCGAAAGCCGCTTCAATAATACTTTGACGTGGGTCCATAAGAGTTTCCAGATGAATAAAATAGTTGTAATGACAAAGGCGCTATTTTAACCTAAACCTTGCTACTACAAAAATCATAAAAAAACGTGCTCAATTAATGAGCACGTTTTTGAAATTACTAAGATTTTAATTTATTTTTTTGCTTTGGCTGCGGTATATAAAGGCATGACTTTTGGCGCTAGCGCTTTTAAGTCTGCAATACGATTCTCACTCGCAGGGTGCGTGCTTAAGAATTCTGGTGGTGCACCATTACTATTTGCACTCATTTTTTCCCATAGCGTCACTGCGGCATTAGGGTTAAAGCCAGCGCGTGCTGCTAATTCTAAACCAATACGGTCTGATTCACGTTCTTGTTCACGTCCATTTGGTAGGGCAAAGAACAACTGAGAGCCTAATCCAGCGCCTTGCGCAGCCATACTCCCTGCAGTGCCACCAACCATTGCCGCAAGGGCTTGCAACCCAAATTGCTGCACATATGCCTGAGACATACGCTCACGCCCATGTTCACGCAACGCGTGGGCAATTTCATGACCAATGACTGCAGCAAGTTCATCATCTGTTGCATTCAGTTTTTCAACTAATCCTGAAAACACCATGATTTTACCACCAGGCATACAATATGCATTTAATTGATCATTTTTCTCAACATTAACTTCCCAGTCCCATTTGACTGCATCTTCTCTAAAAATACCTACTTGAGCAATGAGACGTTGTGAAATGTTATTGACACGGTTATACATGGCTTTATCAACATTTAAAGTCGACTTTTGTTTGGCTGAAGTTAATGTTTCTGTATAGGCTTTAACAGACATTTGATCAACAGTTGAAGCGGGTAATAGCAAGAATTGCGAACGACTGACACCTGCAACACTACTGTTTGTGGTGGTGGCACAACCTGCAAATTGTAAGCTAAAAGCAATAACTAGTATGGCAATAATATTTTTCATTAGACATCCTTCATTTTACGTATTGTCAAATTCTAAATCGTATAACGCATGATTTTAGCAAAAGGTTGAAACATTTATTAAAAATTTACTTGTGCACCCAATTCAACAACACGGTTTGGGGGTAATTTTAACTGATTGATAATAGTTTCTGATGAACGAAAGAGTACAATAAAAATTTTCTTGCGCCATAAAGCCATATTTTGTTCTTTTGTGCTAATTAGAATATCTTTTCCAACAAAAAAAGAAGTATTCAATGGCTCTAAATCTAAACCTTTTGCAACGCACAAGGTTAAATCTCTAGGTATGTTGGGTTCATCCATAAAACCATAATTAATCGCAATTCTATAAAAAGAGTGCGGGAATGTTTCAATGGTTACGCGTTCGTCAATGCTGGTGTAAGGTAAGTCTAGAAAGCTTATGGTTAGGATGACATTATTTTCATGCAGAATTTTATTGTGTTTTAAATTGTGTAGCATGACACGGGGTATACCAGTGTTATTAGGTGTTAAAAAGACGGCTGTTCCTTCAACACGAGGAATTGTTTCCATATCAATTGAATCAAGGAATGTCGCTATTTTGATTTCTTCTTGTTTTAGACCTTTATAAAGAATTGAACGACCAGTTTTCCAAGTCAACATCAAGGTAAATACGACAGCAGCAATCATCAGCGGAATCCAGCCACCGTCGGGTATTTTCAATATGTTTGCGCTAAAAAAGGTCATATCAATAATTAAAAACAGACAAATAAGTAAGCCAGTACGAAGCTTGCTCCAACGCCATATTTCATGAAACACAATAGCAGCCAGTAAGCTAGTGATAATCATATCGCCAGTCACTGCGATACCGTATGCGGCTGCTAAGTTACCTGAGCTTCCGAAACTAATCACCAATATCATTGTGGCAATCATTAATGCCCAATTGATGCGAGGCATGTAGATTTGGCCTTCTGTACTTTCAGAGGTGTGTTGAATATTCATGCGAGGGATAAATCCCATCTGAAGAGCTTGCCGTGATACTGAAAATGCGCCTGTAATCACAGCTTGTGATGCAATCACAGTAGCAAGTGTTGCTAAACAAATAAGAGGAAATAGTGCCCACTTAGGGGCTAAAAAATAAAAAGGGTTTTTGATGGCTTCTAGATCATGCAAAATAATAGCACCTTGGCCAAAATAATTAAGTAAAAGCGCTGGTAGCACTAAACTAAACCAAACAAGGCGGATAGGGAAGCGACCAAAATGCCCCATATCAGCATATAAAGCTTCAGCACCTGTTACTGCTAAAACTACGGCGCCTAATGTGCCAAATGCCAACCATGGTGTTTGCCAAAAGAAGTTAAAAGCATAAGCGGGGTTTAAGGCATTAAGTATGGTGATGTCATGGGCAATGTTGATGATGCCCAGAACTCCTAGCGTGGTAAACCAAAGTAACATAACAGGCCCAAAGAGCTTGCCCACTAATGCAGATCCTTTGCTTTGCACAAAAAATAAGGTAAATAAAACAACTAGAGTAATTGGAACAATAAACTGATGTAAGCTGGGCGCGGCAACTTCTAAACCTTCAACTGCAGATAAAACTGAAATAGCTGGTGTAATCATGCCATCTGCATAAAACATACAGGCACCTAAAATGCCTATTATCATAATTCTCATTCTTTTTTTGCTGCCTTGCTTTGCATGGCGGCTCGCCAATGCAAGTAATGCCATGATGCCACCTTCACCGTGATTATCTGCCCGCATAATAAATACAATGTATTTAATGGAAACAATTAAAATTAATGCCCAAGTAATCAAGGATAAAATCCCATAGACATTGCTTGCGGTATGCGCAATAGGGTGGTGGTTGGATGAAAAAACCTCTCTTAAAGTGTAAAGTGGGCTTGTGCCTATATCGCCAAATACAACACCTAATGCAGCTAAGGCTAATGCGGGCGTTTTCTCTTGAGTATGATCGTTGTTCATAAATGAATGAGTCTGTGTAATATTAAGACTTATGCGTCACTTTTGCTTGTGCTTCACCAATATGGAATTGAATTTTGATCTCTTGATTAATTTGCAGTTGATTACTGTTTGTAATAGTTTGTTGTTTGCTTGAGATAATAGCATAGCCTCTTGCAAGCACCCCTTGCGGGCTCAATTGATCTAAACTGGATTTTAACTGTTTGAAGTGCTGTTGTTTCTTTTCTATACTATGCGTTATTAAATAATTTAATCGCGTATGAAGCTGTTTTAAATGGCTTGTTTGTGCTTTTAAATTTTGTGATGGTGAAATAAGACGTTGTGAAAGAAAGTCTAACTTTTGTGCATATTGATTCAATGTTAAAGTCATTAATCGATCAAGATGTTGACGGAGTTGATTCAGTTTTTGTTTGAGCTGGCTCACATCTAAACAAGCAAGCTCGGCTGCAGCTGTGGGCGTTGCCGCTCTTAAATCTGCTACAAAATCACAAATTGTAAAATCAGTTTCATGACCCACGCCACTAATCGTTGGGATAGCACAGTTAAAAATGGCTCTTGCTACCATCTCTTCATTAAATTGCCATAAGTCTTCAATGCTGCCACCCCCTCGGCAAATAATTAGGACATCCACTTCATTGCGTTCATGCGCTTTATTGATGGCATTAGCAATGGATAGTGCGGCCCCTTTACCTTGGACTGGGGTTGGGTAAATAATAATATGGGTATTTGGGTTACGTCTTTTAAGCGTGGTTAGTACATCACGTAATGCGGCAGCATCAGGAGAAGTGACAATACCAATGGTCTTGGGCTGGTCCGGAATCGTTTGTTTATGAATTGCATCAAACAAACCTTCAGATTGCAGTTTATTTTTCAGTTGTTCAAAAGCTTCAAACAATGCGCCGAGACCAGCTTGCTGGATAGACTCTATTGTGAGTTGAAAGTCACCTCGTGCTTCGTAAAGAGTAACCGTCGCTCTGGCTTCTATTTTCTCCCCTTCACGTGGTAAAAAGTCTGCATAGCTGTTGCGGCCTTTAAACATGACGCAACGGACTTGCGCATGCGTATCCTTAAGCGAGAAATACCAATGACCACTTGCAGCCCTTGTGAAATTAGAGACTTCACCAGAAACCCATAAAAGAGGAATGCTGGCTTGTAACACATCTTTTGCTAAGCGGTTTAATTCACTGACTGAAAGAATTTTTTGTTGCGATAAGCTGTCATAATCTGTCATATGGATTATTATCTATTACAATCTTGTGATTGTGATATAAATTATCAAAAATAGGATGTTTTAATGCGTGATTTTGAAAATGTTGTAAAAGGAAAAATAGGTTACTTATTAGGTTTTGTCACTTGTTTTGGTATTGTGGCTTTGGCATTGGTAATTCAAACTCAATACCATTTAGAGCCCTGTCCCTTGTGTATTTCGCAACGGATTATATTCATGACTTTGGGCGTTTTGTTTTTAGTCGCAGCCTTTATTCCGCCAAAACAGGTATTAGTAAAAGTGTTTGCTCTTTTACAAGTTTTAGTGGGTTTAGGTGGTGCTGGTGTTGCTATTCGACATTGGTACTTACAAGCCAATAAAGAAAGTATGATTGCTGATTGTGGTGTCGGTTTTGACTATATGTTTGAAAACTTTCCTTTGCAAAAAGCATTTAAATTGATATTTCGAGGGACAGGCGATTGCGCCGCTATTGATTGGACTTTTCTAGGTCTTACTTTACCGCAAATGGGTTTAATTAGTTTTGTGGGTTTTGTTTTATATGCCATTTATTTAATTAAGCTAAACAATCAATAATCAATAATCAATAATCAATAATCAATAATCAATAATCAATAATCAATAATCAA
>CAYGSH010000026.1:0-25602 GCA_964352515.1 uncultured Methylophilaceae bacterium
CACACATCGATCACTCTGGATATTTGCCACTACTAGTAAAAAATGGGTTCAATGGTCCTGTCTACTGCACTTCGGCCACGCTTGATTTGTGCGAAGTGTTGCTCATGGATAGCGCCAGACTGCAAGAGCAAGAAGCAGCCTATATGAATAGGCATAGATTATCTAAGCATAAGCCGGCTCTCCCACTTTATACAACTGATGATGCTCTACATAGCTTGCAACTGATACAAACTGTTGATTTAACTCAAGAGCAATCTTTAGGTAACTCATTAAGTTTCCATTTAATAAACGCTGGTCATATTCTTGGTGCAGCAATGGTTTACATTAATGTGGGCAATAAATCTATTTTATTCTCAGGTGATTTGGGGAGACAGAACGACATAATCATGAAGCCGCCAGCAATTGTAAAAAATGTTGATTTTTTAGTTGTCGAGTCTACTTATGGAAATCAAATACATGAAAAAGAGGATCCACTAAATGAACTAGGCGATATTATAAATCGCACGATACAACGTAGTGGTGTAGTGATTATTCCTAGTTTTGCCGTTGGACGAGCTCAATTACTTTTGTATTACATTCATTTGCTAAAAATGAAACATATTATTCCTAATGATCTACCTGTTTACCTCAATAGCCCAATGGCTTTAGAAGCTACTGCTATTTTTGATAATCACCCAGGGGAGCATAGGTTATCTGTCGAACAATCCGCAGCACTGTGCAAAACACCTAAAATCGTTACAAATGTCGAGGATTCTAAAAAACTCAACCTTCGCAAAGACCCAATGATTATTCTTGCTGGTAGCGGCATGGGTACTGGAGGTAGAGTTATCCACCACTTTAAGGCATTTGCACCAGATGCACGTAATACTATCTTATTTTCTGGTTTCCAAGCGGGTGGGACAAGAGGTGCAGCCATGATTGATGGTGCAAAAGAAATAAAAATTCATAGTGAGTATTTTCCAGTACGTGCTGAAGTAACCTCAATTAATAGCTTATCAGCCCACGCTGACGCTAATGAGATTTTGACTTGGCTCAAGCATTTTAATCAACCACCAAAAATTACGTTTATCACTCATGGTGAACCAGTAGCAGCTGATTCACTCAGGTTAAAGATTAAGGAACAATTAGATTGGGAAACTTATATACCTGACTATTTAGAATCTGTTAACCTCAATAGCTTAATAAGCAGAAATACTTAATTGGCGGGCATATGAGCAACAAAGTAAGTGAATTATTAACCCAAATTACTAGACTAGAAGATGAGTTGCGTGTCGCACTAAGTGAGCAACCATCAAGTATATTTTTTCAAATAAATGGTAAGCGGATTAAGTTTGAAAAATCAATAAAAAAGACTCACCAAAAATTAAAAACAAATTTTTTTCGCTGGCTTGTAACAAATCGCCCTCAAAACTTAATAACAGGCCCTATGATATACAGTATGATTATTCCGCTAGTGATAGCAGATGTATTTATCACTATATATCAAATAACATGCTTTCCTGTTTATGGCATAAAAAAAGTATCACGTAACGACTATATTATATTTGATAGACAATATCTTAACTATCTAAATTTTATAGAGAAATTTCACTGCAGCTATTGTGCGTATGGGGCTGGTGTCGTAGCGTATATCAATGAAATTGTTGCTAGGACAGAACAATATTTCTGCCCTATTAAACATGCGCGCAAGATACTAGCCACTCATCAACGCTATATTCACTTCTTAGACTATGGCGATGCTGAACATTATGAGGAAAAACTGGAAAGCTACCGAAAACTCTTGAATGATGAGCGCAATAAAAACTAATAAAAAGAGCCATTAAAAGCGAGGCTTTTAATGGCTCTTATGTTTTGGCGGAAGAGGTGAGATTCGAACTCACGGTGGGCGTGAACCCACGACAGTTTTCAAGACTGTTGCATTAAACCGCTCTGCCACTCTTCCGGAAAGGGCGAATTATAGCAAAGATTTAGGTGTCGTGAATATCCAAATCAGGAAAAAGTGCATCTTTAAAGCCAAATTGTTTAAAATCTTTTATTCTCATTGGATACAAGACCCCGTTAAGGTGATCACACTCATGCTGAACAACCCTAGCATGAAAGCCATGCACAGTCCGATAAATCGCATCACCGAACTGGTTATAACCTGAATAATGAATATGAATGTAACGTGGAACAACACCTAACATACCGGGTACAGACAGGCAGCCTTCCCAGCCATCTTCCATCTCATCATCCAGAGCCGTGATAACAGGATTAATTAATACCGTATAGGGGACTTCATCTGCATCAGGATACCTTGGGTTGACTTTATTGATTTCTTTTTGCCCAAATATGACCAAACGCTGACTAATGCCTATTTGAGGAGCTGCCAGACCTGCACCATTTAGATGCAACATGGTTTCTTCCATATCTTTAATTAATGCATGTAACTCTGGTGTATCAAAAGCTTCTATAGGGGAAGCTGTTTTAAATAAGATGGGGTCTCCCATTTGCAGGACTGGCTTTATCGGCATATGCTTAATAGACTCTCACAATTTCTTTCATAAGATTACATACTTTTTCCATGGTAATGGATAGCCGTTCTAACATGATATTATATTGGATATTTTCAGCACTTTCCCCTCGGCCTGCAGCATGGTTTGCGACAGGACATAATGCAGCATAATCCATACCTAATTCACGCGCTAATGCTGCTTCTGGCATACCTGTCATGCCGATTACATGTGCCCCATCTTTTTCATAACGATTAATTTCGGCTGCAGTCTCTAATCTAGGTCCTTGTACACAAGCATAAACGCCTTGATCACGTAAATTTTGCTGAATATTATTAGCCGCTTTAATACAAACTTGACGTAATGATTCTGTATAAGGTTGCGTAAAATCAATATGCATCACTGGTTTTTCTACCCCATCATGATAAGTGTTATCTCGACCATAGGTATAATCAATCAGTTGATTAGGAAGCACAATATCACCAGGCATCAGTGATTGATCAATACCGCCAACAGTGGCTACAGCAATCAGGCTTTGAACACCTACCGACTGTAATGCCCAAATATTGGCACGATAATTTATTGAGTGTGGTGGAATTTTGTGACCACCACCATGCCGAGCTAAAAAAACAACTTCTGCGCCACTAAGTTCCCCAAAGATTAAAGGTTGAGATGCATCACCATAAGGCGTACGAACAATTTGCCTTCTAATCACTTGCAAGTTTTCAAATTGTGTTAACCCAGTTCCACCGATAATACCTATCATATTCAACCTCAACTATTTTTGCTTATTATATAGCCTATTCAGGCTCTATAGCTAAGCTGCAATCTATGGCATACTATTTTTATGAATACAGATGATTTATCAATAGACACGCAAGACAGCCATCAAATAGCGCGTCAACACTACGAAAACTTTCCAGTTGCATCCATCGCATTGCCAAAGCGTATGCGACATCCTGTGGCCTTAATTTATAACTTTGCTAGACAGGCAGATGATATTGCTGATGAAGGTCATTATAAACCGGAACACAGGCTTGCTATGCTGGAGGGCTATAAAAAACAACTCGATATTATTAGTGCAAATGAGAAAAGTAACTCTGCATTTTTTATAGAATTTGGTCAAATGATTCGCCAAGAAGGCTTACCGTTAGAACCATTTTACGATTTACTATCGGCATTTAGTCAAGACATAACAAAAACGGACTATAAAAACTTTGATGAAGTATTGGACTATTGTGAGCGCTCAGCAAACCCAATCGGCATCTTACTATTACATTTATTTAATAAAGTATCCCCTGAAAGTCTGGCCTATTCAAACAATGTTTGTACCGCATTACAGTTAATCAACTTTTATCAAGATGTCGCCATTGACTTTGATTCAACCTATCACAAAAAACGTATCTATTTATGCCAAGACGAAATGGAACAATTTCAAGTGACTGAAGCACAGATTGCTAGCCAACATGTCAATTTACATTGGGAGCAATTTATGATGTTTAATATTGAGCGTGCAGAAGCAATGCTGAAACTTGGCAAACCGTTAGAAAGCATTTTACCCGGTCGAATGGGTCTTGAAATGCGCATGATTATTGGTGGTGGTGAGCAAATTATTTACAAGCTAAAAAAGGTAAGAGGTGATATATTTAAACATCGCCCCACCCTTAAGGCTTGGGATTGGCCTTTGATTTTGCTTAAAGCACTACTTTAATAATTTATGACACCTCAGCAATATTGCAAAGAAAAAACAGCACAAAGTGGTTCAAGTTTTACAATCAGTTTCGTTTTTTTAGAAAAAGAAAAACGTAATGCCATGACAGCGCTATATGCTTTCTGTCGAGAAGTAGATGATGTTGTAGATGAATGTACTGATTACAATGTTGCTCAAACCAAGTTAAATTGGTGGAAAAGTGAGATTGAAAATTTATACGATAACAAACCACAACACCCAGTTGGTTTTGCATTGCAGCCAGTCATTAAACAATTTGACTTAGCCAAAGAACATTTCTTAGAGATTATTGATGGTATGGAAATGGATCTAAGATTCAACCGCTACGCTGATTTTAAACAACTTCAACTTTATTGCTACCGCGTTGCTAGTGTTGTGGGTCTATTAAGTGCTCAAATCTTTGGTTATCAAAATCGCAATACTCTTAAATTCGCACATGATTTAGGCATGGCATTTCAATTAACAAATATCATACGTGATGTTGGTGAAGATGCGCGTAGAGGCCGTATTTACTTACCTTTAGACGAGCTTAAAAAAGCAAATGTATCCGAAGAAGATATTTTGAATAGTCACAAAAGTGATCAAGTAAAAGAGCTAATTGAGTATCAAATTGAGAGAGCAGAAACCTTTTACGATAAAGCACTAAAACAGCTACCGACAGAAGATACAAAACAACAACGCGCAGGGTTGATAATGGCTGCAATTTACCGCACCATGCTTCGTGAAATCAAAACAGATGGTGCTGAAAATGTACTGACGCATAAGCTTTCTATTCCACCCATTAGAAAATTAATATTGGCAATCAAAGCTTTTTTTAAGTATTCTTAGCAGCATGTCAAAAACAGTTCATGTAGGCATCATTGGCGGTGGGTTAGCAGGGTTGGCTGCTGCAACAAAACTTGCCGAAAAAGGCATAGCAACGACCGTTTTTGAAGCAGGCTCACAATTAGGTGGTAGAGCTAGAAATGTTGCGGTTGAGTTCAATAGTGAGGTTGTACAACTTGATAATGGTCAACATATATTATTAGGCGCCTATCATGAAACGTTAAACCTATTAAAACTAATTGGTGTCGATGAATCGCAAGTCCTAATGCGCTTGCCACTCACATTAAATATTCAATCACTTCATCATCAAACAGCATTTAAATTGGTATCCCCTAATGGGATGCCATTCCCAATCAACCAGGCATTTGGGTTTTTATTCTGTCAGGGTCTAAGTTTAACTGAGCGATTTTCGCTATTAAGTTTTATATTACGTCTCAAAAAGTCTGGGTTTCATCTACCAACGGATCAACCATTGGATAGCTATTTAAACAATCAGCGGCAATCGGCAAATATCATCCGCCTTTTGTGGGAGCCGTTGTGTTTAGCTGCTTTAAATACGCCATTGCGCAAAGCCAGTACCAAAGTTTTTTTAAATATTCTCAAAGATACGTTTGATGGCAAAAAGTCTGACAGTCAACTGCTTTTACCAAAAACAGGACTTACCGATCTTTTTGGACGTCCTATTACATATTATCTTCAATCTAGAAATGGGCAGATTCTAACGCACCACAGAGTCAAGTCTGTAAGTGCAATTGATGATGGTTTTGAAGTCAATAGTGGAAATAAAACGTATCAATTTAGTCATATTATTTTTGCCACTTCCGCATTAAGGCTACAAGATGTTGCTTCTGATTTAAATAGACTAGCTGGCACTATTGAAATAACCAAACAATATGAATATCAACCGATATATACAGTCTATTTACAGTATTCAAAAGAAACTAAACTCTCAGAACCTATGATAGGTTTAGCAGATGCAACAAGCCAATGGGTGTTTGATCGCGGCGCATTATGTGGTCAATATGGATTGATGGCTGTCATCATTAGTGCGCAAGGTCCGCATCAAAAGTTAACACATGATGCATTGGCGCTAAAGGTTGCAAACGAGCTCAACCAAGCTTTTCCAAATTTTAAAAAACCATTATGGCATCAAGTCATTGCTGAAAAAAGGGCTACATTCTCTTGCAATGTTGATCTACCAAGGCCAACAACAAGTACTCGACAACCGAATGTATATCTTGCAGGGGACTATACTTATGCAGAATATCCTGCAACAATTGAAGGGGCGATCCGCAGTGGTATTAATGCTGCCAATATGATTAATATTAGTTAACTATTTCTAAGGTGGTTAAGCGCTTGTTCAATTCGATCCACTGAAACAACTTCCATACCTTCAATTTTTTTCTTAGGTGCATTGCCTTTTGGAATGATTGCTTTTGTAAATCCTAGCTTAGCCGCCTCTTTTAAACGGACAAGACCACCTTGTACAGGACGCACCTCTCCCGCCAAACCAACTTCACCAAATACAATAAGTTTATTGTCTAATGGTTTGTTTTTAAATGAAGATATTATTGAAATTAGAACAGCCAAGTCAGTAGCTGGCTCACTTATTTTTACACCGCCAACTGCATTTATAAATACATCTTGATCAAAACATGCAATGCCTGCATGCCGATTTAGTACAGCTAGTAACATGGCAATACGATTTTGCTCTAAACCGACTGATAGTCGTTTTGGACTGGGAGAGTGGCTAGCATCAACCAATGCCTGAATTTCAATTAATAAAGGTCTGGTACCTTCCATTGTTACTGTGATGCAGCTTCCTGCTACCTGTGTCTCGTGATGAGACAAAAATAAAGCCGATGGATTAGAAACCTCACGCAAACCTTTTTCTGTCATGGCAAAAACACCAAGCTCATTGACAGCTCCAAATCGATTTTTAAATGCTCGGATTAACCGAAAAGACGAGTTTTGATCACCTTCAAAATATAAAACTGTATCGACAATATGCTCAAGTACCCTTGGCCCAGCCAATGCACCCTCTTTGGTTACATGCCCAACTAATATCACTGTGATACCAAGCTGTTTTGCTAGCCGTGTTAGCTGCGCTGAACACTCCCTAACTTGCGCCACAGAACCTGGGGCAGATTGCAAGGCTTCAGAATAAATCGTCTGAATTGAATCAATGACCGCAATATTAGGCCGATTAGATTGAAGTGTAGATAGAATTTTTTCTAAGTTTATTTCTGCCAGCAAATCAACCTCACTTGCATCTAAACCAAGTCGCTTGGCACGCATTGCAATTTGCTGTGGCGACTCTTCACCACTCACGTAAATTGCCTGGCTAGTTTTACCTAAGTGGCAAAGCACTTGCAATAATAATGTAGATTTACCAATACCCGGATCGCCGCCAATGAGGATAACCCCACCCTCAACTAATCCACCACCGAGCACGCGATCAAATTCAGCAATACTGGTCGGCTGTCGCTCGATATCAGCTGCTTCAACAGCACTTAATTTCTGAAGCTCACCTGTCGCAGCCAAACTGTCAAATTTATTGGCATATCGGTTTGTAGTGGCCGTTTCAGCAATTCCTTCAACTAAGGTATTCCAAGCCATACAGCCCGGACATTGCCCTTGCCACTTTGGTTCGCTTGTTCCGCACTCTGTACAGATATAAACACTTTTTGCCTTAGCCACTATTGCGTCACTTTCAGCTCTTCACGACAATCGGCACCCGTGGTGCCAGAGCACATAACAGTTCATAGCCCACGGTACCACTTGCTTCAGCGACAGCATCGACTGGGACAATATTACCCCAAAGCTCAACATGGGACCCAACATCGGCTTGAGGCATCTCTGTCAAGTCACAAAAAAGCATATCCATTGAAACGCGACCAATTGTTTTGGTTAGTTTTCCTTCAACAGCAATTGGCGTTCCTGTTGGCGCATGTCTAGGGTAACCATCGGCATAACCACAAGCAACGACTCCAATCCGCGTTTCTTTTTCTGCAGTAAACTTCGCGCCATATCCAACGCTTTCACCAGCTATTAATGTTTGTATAGCAATAATTGCTGAATTGAATTGCATAACAGGCATTAGACCAAATTGAGCTGCTGGTTTGCCGCCTACCGGAGTAGCTCCATACAACATAATCCCTGGACGCACCCAATCAGCATGCGCTTCTGGGTATCTTAAAATGGTTGCAGAGTTTGCTAATGACACTGGGGCATCAATAGCATTTGCATGTGTTTGAAAACATTTTAAAGGTTCTGATATACCAACTTCTTCATCTGCGGTCGCAAAATGCGTCATCAGTGTTATATTAGCTACGTTAGTACAGCTTTTTAATCTATCGTATATGGATAAAAACACTGATGGCTTAAATCCAAGACGATTCATCCCAGTATTCATTTTCAGATAAATATTGATAGGTCTAGCCAGCTCAAGTTGCTCCAACATGCGCATTTGCTCATCATTGTGTATCACAACACTGACTTCAAAGCTCGCCGCAATTCGCAACTCTTCCTCTGCAAAAACACCTTCTAATAATAAGATATCCTTATCGATTCCTGCTTCGCGTAAATCTATTGCCTCAGATATATTGAGAGTTGCAAACGCATCGGCTTCAATTAAAGCATGCGCAGTATGAATTAAGCCATGTCCATAAGCATTGGCTTTCACTACCGCCATTACTTTGGCTGTTTTTACATGTTGCTTAACAACATTAAGATTGTGATTTAATGCGCTAGTTGAAATGACTGCTTGAATCGGACGCATTATTTAATCATCTGACATATAGTCAGCATTCGCAAAATCTTCAAAACGTGTATGTTGACCGATAAAGGTTAATCTAACACGACCTATTGGACCATTACGTTGTTTACCTACAATAATCTCTGCTGTTCCTTTATCAGGGCTATCAGGGTTATAGACTTCATCTCGATAGATAAAGAGAATTAAATCAGCATCTTGTTCAATTGCACCCGACTCACGCAAATCACTCATTACAGGGCGTTTATCTTGACGTTGCTCTAAGCCACGATTTAATTGTGAAAGTGCAACAACAGGTACATCGAGTTCTTTTGCTAACGCTTTGAGTGATCGCGAGATTTCCGAAATTTCCGTTGCTCGATTTTCAGTTCTTGTGCCAGCTGGCGCTGCCATTAATTGCAGGTAATCAACTACAATTAATCCTAGCTTTCCTGTTTGTCGATGTAGACGACGTGCTCTTGCCCTTACATCAAAGCTACTTAGTCCAGCACCCTCATCAATAAAGATTGGCGCCTCATTCAAGCGACCCAAAGCAGTTGTGAGCTTCTCCCAGTCTTCATCTTCAAGTTGCCCTGTTCGCATACGATGCTGGTCTAAACGACCAATTGAGCCAATCATACGTGTTGCTAATTGCGTAGCGCCCATTTCCATTGAAAAAATAGCAACTGGCAAACCAGTATCCAGGGCAACATTTTCAGCAATATTAATTGAGAATGCTGTTTTCCCCATAGAAGGACGACCTGCAACAATAATTAAATCGCCGCCATGCAGCCCAGATGTCATTCTATCTAAATCCGCAAACCCAGTTGGGATACCGGTAACTTCACTTTGATCTTCACGAGAAAAAAGTTCATCAATTTTTTCAGCTACCTGTGGTAATAACTCTTTAATATCTTGAAAGCCTTGGTTGTTTTTTTCACCACCTTCAGCAATTTGAAAAATCTTTGCTTCCGCTTCATCAAGCAACTGTTGTGCATCTCGGCCATTTGGATTGTATGCACTGCCAGCAATATCAGACCCCACAGAAACCAACTGCCTCATGACTGCACGATCACGGACGATCTCAGCATATCGTCGGATATTAGCTGCAGTTGGCGTATTTTGAGCAAGCGAACCTAAATATGCAATACCGCCAACAGTCGTCAGTTCCGCGGTACTTTCTAAAGACTCAGCGACCGTCACAATATCAGCCGGCTGATTACGCTCTATTAGCCTTGCAATATGTTGATAAATGATTTTATGATCATGTTGATAAAAATCATCAGCACTTAATAAATCCGCTACTTTATCTAAGGCTTCATTTTCGAGCAACAACCCACCAATAACGGATTGCTCCGCTTCGACAGAATGTGGTGGTAATTTTAGGGAGTCTATTTGTTCGTCAGCCATAGGGAGCCTATTATACTCATAAAGCGATATCCACAGAAATAACAGAGATGAAAAAAGGCGACCATTGGTCGCCTTTATTATTTACTTTTTTATTACCTTAAGCTTCAGCTACAACAACCACAGTAATATCAACTACAACGTCATGATGTAAAGCAACACTCACAGAATGCTCACCAATCGCTTTAAGTGGGCCTGCTGGTAAACGAACTTCAGATTTTGCAACGTCCGTTCCTTTTGCTGTTAAAGCTGCTGCAATATCATGATTTGTTACAGAACCAAACAAACGTCCATCTTCTCCTGCTTTTTGAGCAATTTCAATTGATTGGCCTGATAATTTATCACCACGCGCTTTTGCGGCAGTTAAAATATCTGCTTGTTGTTTTTCTAACTCTACACGACGCGCTTCAAACTCAGCTTTATTTGCTTCTGTTGCGCGCTTTGCTTTTCCTTGAGGAATTAAGTAATTGCGACCAAAACCGTCTTTTACTTTAACAATGTCGCCTAATACGCCCAAGTTTGCTACTTTTTCTAATAAAATAATTTCCATTTTTATTCTCCTTAGCCTGGGTGCTTATCAGTGTACGGTAATAACGCTAAGAAACGCGCACGTTTCACAGCAGATGTTAACTGACGTTGATATTTAGCTTTTGTACCCGTCATACGTGCTGGGATAATTTTTGCGTTTTCTGAAATAAAATCTTTCAGCAGATCAACATCCTTGTAATCAACTTCTTTAATACCTTCTGCACTAAAACGGCAGTAACGGCGTCGTTTATACATATCTCTTGCCATGTCTAACTCCTAATCTTTATCTATTTAGATATATTTTATTTATATCAATTCTAAATTTTTAATATGTAATACCAGTTGTGTACTTTTTGTGCTGCGTTTTGCTATAAAACCAAGTACGTTTAACTTTGTACCTAGTTGTAGGTTAGTTTTTGCTAAATCACCAATGGCAACCGCATTTACATCACACTCTACTTTACGCTTCAATCCTGCTTCAATAACTTCAGAAACATGACTAATGACAAAACTTAACAACGGTAAACCTGCTGGGGTATAGCGTAAGTCCTCAATACGAGTGACTTGACCGCTTAAAGCCAGCTTATTCAATTTCTAATCCTCAGCAACCTCTTCTACAGCATCTTCAGATGTTTCTTTTGCATCTGCACCTAAAACTGATTTAGATTTTTCTTCTTTCATCATTGGGCTCGGAACTGTAACTGCTGTTTTCGTAGCAAAAGTTAAATGACGAATCACCGCATCATTGAATTTAAAACCATGCTCTAATTCAGCGAGTGTTTCTTGGTCGCACTCAATATTCATTAACACGTAATGTGCTTTATGAATTTTGTTAATTGGATAAGCTAATTGACGACGGCCCCAATCTTCAAGGCGGTGGATATTGCCGTTTTTAGTGCTGATGAGTGTGCGGTAACGTTCGATCATCGCAGGCACTTGCTCGCTTTGATCAGGATGCACAATAAAAACTACTTCGTAGTGACGCATGAAATCTCCTTGTGGTTAAAGTCACCCAACCAGCCCTTTCATGTGAGGCAGTAAAACTAAATTTACTTTGTGGTGTGACAAGGTTTATGTAAGGGCGTGATTATAGTAAAAAAAGATTTACGAATCAAACACTTTTTGCAATTAAATAACATCTTCTTATATAGAAAAACAAAAATGATATAAAAATTTATTTGGGTTGCATGCAAAGGCAGTGCATAATAAGCGCACTTTTAAAAATTACCAAGGTTTACAAGCCTTGGAAATTCATTCATTTAAATTAAAAATAGATAAGGAATTAAAATGGCAGAAGCAAAAGGTTTAGCAGTTCCTGTAAAAATGAAAAGCGAATTAGCAGCGCTTACAGGTGCATCAGCACTACCACGTACTGAAATCACAAAAAAAATCTGGGACTACATTAAAGCCAATAACCTACAAACAAAATCTGTCAATGGCGCGCCTATGGGTGCTGGCAAATACATTGTGACTGATGCTAAATTATTGCCAATTTTCAAAAATACAAAATCAACAAGTAAATCTGGTAAATTAACAGATCTTACAAGCATTAAAGAAGGTGAAACAGTTGATATGATGCAAATGGCAGCTATTGTTGGTGCTAACTTAGCATAAGCTATTTTTCATGCCTAATTTATAGGCAGGTTGAAATCAATGAGTCATGAAGTGGTTATATCATTAAACCACTTTTGACTCATTTTTTATGTTTGGAACTTTTATCATGACTATTTCTGCAGTTCTTTTTGACATTGGTGGTGTATTGATTGAGCTTGATGGCCTGCCCTCACTGGCAAAGCTTTTGGGTAGTGAAAAAACACATGATGAAATCTATCAAAAGTGGATGAGCTCACCATCGGTCATTGCCCATGAGACGGGTAAACTTTCATCAGATGCTTTTGCTGCACAAGTCGTTAAAGACCTTCAAATCAGCTTGTCTCCTGACGCATTTATGCAAAATTTTGCAACTTGGATTGTTGGAACATTCCCTAGTACATTTGAACTGCTCGAATCAATCCCCTCTCATATTTCTATAGCGGCCTTAAGTAATACCAGCGCAGCGCATTGGGTGCATGTAGAGGCAACTGGACTGACAGATAAATTAGATCACTTGTTCCTATCACACGAAATTGGCCATTTAAAACCCAATCATCAAGCTTTTCAAGCTGCTGTCGATGGCTTACAAATACCAGCAAATGAGATTATTTTCTTTGATGATAATATTGATAATGTAAATGCTGCTCAAGCTTTTGGTTTAAAAGCTCACCAAGCATTTAATCCAGACCAAGCAAAGCAAGTGCTTAATCAATACGGCCTTATTTAACCATTTGTTAATATGTGCACTTGCATATAGCAAGCTTGCATATTAAGCTTCATATAGAAATAAAATGACAATGACTGAGGAGCGTACAATGAAGCTTGAATCAATTGCACTACATCATGGCTACACATCAGAAGCCACCACGAAAGCAGCTGCAGTCCCTATTTACCAAACCACATCTTATACGTTTGATAATACTCAGCATGGCGCTGACTTATTTGACTTGAAAGTATCTGGCAATATCTATACGCGCATTATGAATCCAACTACAGATGTATTGGAGCAACGCGTTGCAGCAATGGAAGGAGGAATTGCGGGTTTAGCGCTTGCCTCTGGCATGGCGGCAATTACCTACGCAATTCAATGCATTTGTGAAACAGGTGACAATATTCTAAGTACCAGTCAGTTATATGGCGGTACTTATAATTTATTTGCGCACGCATTTCCTCGCCAAGGTATTGAAGTGCGGATGATTTCTCATGATGATTTTGCAGGCTTTGAAAAAGCGATTGATAGTAAAACAAAAGCTATTTTTTGTGAATCGATTGGCAACCCTGCTGGGAACGTTGTTGACATCCAAAAACTGTCTGAAATTGCACATAAGCATGGAATTCCTGTGATTGTTGACAATACTGTTGCTACCCCTTACTTATGTAAGCCATTTGAATTAGGAGCAGATATTGTTGTACATTCTTTAACCAAGTATATTGGCGGGCACGGCACCTCAATTGGCGGCATGATTGTTGACTCTGGCAAGTTTGATTGGGCAGCACATAAAGAACGTTTTGCAGTGCTTAACGAACCAGACCCCTCTTATCATGGAGTTATTTACACAGAAGCGCTCGGGCCTGCTGCTTATATTGGCCGTTGCCGAGTTGCTCCTTTAAGAAACACTGGTGCCGCAATTTCGCCTATGAACTCTTTCCAAATTCTGCAAGGACTAGAAACCTTAGGCTTACGAATGGAAAGACATTGTGAGAATGCAGAAAAATTAGCTGATTTTTTACAAAAGCATCCTAAGGTTAGTTGGGTTAACTATGCGGCTTTAAAAAATAGTCCATATAATGCAAACTGCCAAAAAATTTGCAATGGTAAAGCTTCAGGCATTTTGAGCTTTGGCATTAAAGGTGGCGCTAAAGCTGGCGCAGAATTTATTGATGCGTTGACAATGATTTTACGTCTTGTAAATATTGGCGATGCAAAATCATTAGCTTGCCATCCCGCTTCCACCACTCATAGACAGTTAAATGAGAAAGAGTTAGCTCAAGCTGGCGTCAGTGCGGATTTAGTGAGAATCTCGGTTGGTATTGAAAATATTGACGATATTATTGCCGATGTAAGTCAAGCGCTAGATAAAGTGTCTTAGGCTTATTCAAAAAAATATTGGATGGATGTTATTGCTTAATTAACCCCAGTTAACTCAATAACATCCATAAATGATTAATGATGCTGACCCTCTAAACGTTTATCTTCTGTTGGCAGGCTATATGCGTCTGCTACATAACCAGGGCCTTTCATTATCACAATCAAAAAGCAGCCAATTGAAAGTACACCTAGAAAAAACCAAAAAGTAAACATAGTGCCTAGACACACATAAATCGTTTTATATTGTAATGCTGTAATCACCGTGTTTTGCAGATAAATAATCAATGCAGGTGAAAGAATCAATAACGTTCCAACGATAAAAATCAATGGTGTCTTTTTGAACAATACCCATTCAATACCCACAGGGTATTGCGTAATATTAGGTAACTTTTTAAAGAAATCGATCATTTTTTCCTCATTTATCTGAAAACGTTTCAACCAATGACTATGTAACACCCTATTCCTAAAGTCATACCTGCTATTTGATGCAAATCAACAATTAATCTTTAATCAAATCACTTAGAATATTAAAATCTATCATTCAATATACAACGTTGATGTTATTCATGATTACAAACGAAACGAGATTTAATATTACCATTTCAAAGTTTGATACAATCAATGCGAATGATCCAAACCAGCTCATCGTTAATGGTAAGCAACAACCAAAAGAACTGGTGTATGCGCAACGCTTAAGCGAAATGCTAGATCGTTATGCACCAGAAGCCTCAGAGACACTTAAACTTGCTGCGCGTGCTCAACATATTCAACGCTGGATAACACCTCGTAACGATTATCCAATGACAAAATCGGGCTATCTGCAATGGAGAACTCATTTAAAAAATCATCACGCAGAAGTTGCATCAAATGTTATGCGAGAATATGGTTATGATGTAAAAACCATACAACAAGTTGCAAGTTTATTAAAAAAAGAAAATCTGCGCTCAAATGCTGAAATGCAAACGTTAGAAGATGTGATTGTTTTAGCATTCTTGGCGCATGATTTGGAGGCCTTTGTGCAAAAGTACAGCGACTACCCAGAAGAAAAATTGCTTACTATCCTGCGTAAATCTTATATGAAGATGTCTGATAATGGACGAGCCGCAGCGCTTAGCTTAATTACTATTCCTGAACACTTGTTGCCCATAGTGTTAAAAGCCGTTGCTTGATGTGCATCAAAATTTTGACGCCTATGCAAGCCGCTTTAAACTAGCGCGTCAATTAAAACGTCAACATCATTTTTATCTCGGTCCAACCAACTCTGGAAAAACCTATCATGCACTTAATGCATTAATTGATGCTAATAGCGGTGTTTACTTAGCACCATTGCGATTACTGGCAATGGAAGTTCGGGATAGATTAGTGCAAGCTGGAGTAGCATGCAACCTTATCACGGGTGAGGAACGTATCTATATGGATGGTGCACAGCATACAGCCTCTACAATTGAGATGATGCAAAGCACAAAAACAGTAGATGTTGCTGTGATAGACGAGATACAAATGCTACAAGACCCAGACCGAGGGCCAGCATGGACAGCCGCATTATTAGGTGCACCGGCAAAGCAAGTCTATATATGTGGGTCTGATGCGGTTACTAAGCTTTGTATTAAGGCATTAGATGCATTAGATGAATTTTATGAAATTACCTATCTAGAACGTAAAACACCCCTTTTATTTGAAGAAAACAGCTTATGTGGCAAACGATATAGTAAACCTAAGCTAAAAAATCAATTACAAAAAGGCGATGCCATTGTTACTTTTAGCCGTAAAGATGTATTAACACTTTCTGCAAGGTTTAGAAATTGGGGCTATCAAGTTGCAAGCATTTATGGTGCACTCTCCCCCGAGGTAAGAAGACACGAGTCGGAACGATTTTTATCAGGTACGGCTGAACTATTGGTCGCAACAGATGCCATTGGGATGGGGCTTAATTTACCCATAAGACGGGTTATCTTTGCCAATATCCATAAATTTGATGGCGTTGCTCCTCGACTCTTAAATGCAACAGAGGTACGACAAATTGCTGGCCGAGCTGGTCGCTACGGCGTTTATGATATAGGCTATGTCAATGTGCTAGAAGATGATGAACAAATTCATATTGAACATATGCTGAATATTGATGACACAGCCACCATAACTCATCTTCCAATACCAATACAAATCAATAATTTAAATAATATATCTAATAAACTACATTCAAATAAATTGGCTGAATGTATTGCTTATCTCACCGACCATCAATTCAAAAAAGATGTACTTTGCGAAACCAGCCATGCTAGCGCACAATACGCCCAAGCATTGATTGTTGATGAAGTTGCCCCAAACATGGCATTTAATGATAAATTTGCACTTGCGTGCGCCCCACTCTCAATTCAAGTTCCTATAGAGAAAGATTACTTTATCCAATGCATACAAAGCATTTACCAAAATAAACAGCACTCTATTCCACTTGCACCAAGCTGGCTTAACGGTGGTAGTGAAAAACATCTTCAACAAGCTGAAATCCTAAGCCAGCATATCAGCTTGTATGCATGGCTAAGTTATAAATTTCCCACCATATTTACCCAATTCGATGCGCTACCTAAACTGAGAGCCCAAGTAGCCAAATATATTAAACAAGCTCTATTAACTCAGAAAGGTTATGGGGATACGAGTAAAGAGATAGAACTAAATAATAGATTCGCTAGATAAAATTACAACGTAGCGGAAAGCCGATCTTAATCAATCCTAAGCAGATTTTTCCAGCATATTAGATTTAGTCAATAAAGATTGTAGATGGCGGCTCACAAAAGCATGCTGCCGTGCAATCAGCTGCTACTTAAACGACATTTAACATTTAAAGACTGACTGATCGAGCTCATTTAATCTAAGTGGAACTGTGCTTTAAAGCTACTAAAGTTTGCTACACTGATAATATTGATGTCATCAACTAGCGTGGTTAATTGGCTTTTAATATAAAACAGATGGTATTTATCCTGCCAATTGGTGGGCTTTGTATTACTTAATAACAATCATAGTTAAAACTAATTATTTAATCACCTCAACCGCATATGGGCCACAATCTGTCCGTGATCTGAGGCTAACTTATTATAGGGCGCATCTGCATGTGCACCGTCTGTAATATGATCATTAAACACACTAAAATAGTCCATTATGCCGATATTATTGGCAGAGCCTTCTATAAAATGTTGTGACATCAATATTTGATCAATACTTTCATACACACCACCAAAGGCTGATGTATAGACCATATCACGCTGGCTACGCTTGATAAACTGCATTTCGGCACTAGTAAGTTGATACTGTTCGATTTGGGCGCGTATAACAAGGTCATCTTGTTCTGAATAACGGTCTGCTTTGTGCTCGGCATCGTGCCTTCGCATCCATGCATAGTTTTTAAAGGGTCTTTCACCTTTGATCATGGATGATGAAACGGAATATTCACTATCGTTAAAATCACCTAGTACCATCACAGGGTTATCTTGCACTAATTCTTCTGCTATAAGCTTGCGTAAGACATAGGCCTCTGTGCTACGGCGTAATAATGCCCGCAGTTCACCTAAAGCCCTTTGAGCAGGTAAATAATGGATTAAATCAGCTTCTGGAGCAAATGTAGCAGCTTCGGGTTTAATGTACTCTCCTAGCTTTGATTTTAAATGACAATTAAAAACCGTCACCACTTGATTGCCGATCTTGATTTTGGCTTTAATGATAGGTCTGGATAAACGATCTAACGTGTAGCTGCCCGCTTTTTCATCACTGTTGTATCCTTCGCTTGGAAAATCAATCACTATCGGTGAATCTAATGCTTGAATAATCTCTGGAGCACCTTCAAAGCCAAAGCGCGATAGCATGGCAATACCAGGGCGGCGATTACCGGCTGAACCATCGTTTACATTAGGCGCAAAGAATAATTGATCTTTGCCATATGGCGCAAAGTTGAGCTTTTTAAAAATAGCTTTACGGTGATAACGCTTAGATGCATCAGGAATGACATCGGCATTGAGCGTATTCCCTGCCTCATTGGTTTCATCTACGACTGCTTGTAATGAATCTTGATCAAATATCTCTTGAAAACAGACAATATCTGCATTCATGGTGAGTAATTGATTGGCTAACCAGTTTTGCTTCCATGCATGTTCTTCTGGGGTATACGATTCAAAGCGATAATACTCTTGATTTGGCCCGATTAGGTTTTTTACGTTAAAACTGCCAATGGTAAACTCTGTCATTACATCCATTCATTTCAATTAGTGACGAAATATTCTAGCAGATGCGTTAGCTAATCGGCACCACCTATTTGAACACAATAAATGAATGCTATTTAACGTTAATAGTACCATTTACGGTTGCAAGACCTGATTCACTCCATGCTAAGATGCCACCTTCTAAATTCTGCACGTTGCTAAACCCCGCCTCTATAAGGCTCTTGCTGGCAATGTTTGAACGCCGCCCAGTTCTACATTGCATAATAATAGGGCTATCTTTATATTGTGCTAACTCCCCCATTCTATTTTCTAATTCAGCTAATGGAATAAAAATAGCTCCTTCTATATGCTGCTCATTCCATTCATCTTGTTCACGCACATCAACAATCACCGCTTGTTTGTTCGCAAATAATTCTGCAGCTTGATTGGGAGATACGCTAGGTACATCTATTGAGCATGCCATAACCATTAGCGCCAAAAGTGCCAATAGCGCAAATTTAAGTTGATTTGTTGGTATCTTGAAAAAAGTCATGAAGCGCTCCAATCGTGTGAATGTGAACCATATACGTTATTGTGACTATGAATAAACTATTTTGTTATTTATCTCTTTTTAACGGTTTCTATTATTTTAAGTGTCAATATCAAGGCAGATAAAGCCACCGTAATAATATTGGCAATAATAATAGGCCAATCTTGCTTTAACAAACCATATACTAACCAAAAGGCAACGCCAGCCGTAAAAATACTGTACATAGGTAATGAAATGCCGGATAAATCGCGCGTTCGATACGATAGAAATGCTTGCGGGACAAATGCCAAAGTAGTGCAGGTGGCCGCAATACTGCCAATATAATCGACTAAATTCATATAATTTACTTTAAATATAAATATTATCTATCTGTTTTATATAATAATTAACTTAACTCTAACATTTTAGATTGTAGCTTTTTCAGTTGATCTCTGTAATCAGCAGCTTTTTCAAATTCTAAGTTCTTGGCAGCATCATGCATGGCTTTTTCAATACGTTTAAGCTCTTTTGTAAGTTGTTTTTCACTGAGGCTTTCATAATTGGCCTGCTCTTGGGCGGCCTTGCGCTCGCGTTTACCCTCATCAAGATCATAAACACCATCAATAATATCTTTAATGCGCTTAGTGACCCCTTTTGGCGTAATACCATTTTCTGTGTTAAACGCAGTTTGGATGGTACGGCGACGGTTGGTTTCATCCATTGCAAGCTTCATGCTTTTGGTAATGGTGTTAGCATAAAAAATAACGGTTCCATTTAAATTACGCGCGGCACGGCCCGCCGTTTGGATTAATGAACGCTCAGAACGCAAAAAACCTTCTTTATCAGCATCAAGTACCGCCACTAAAGAAACTTCAGGGATATCCAACCCCTCACGCAATAGATTAATACCTACTAAAACGTCAAATTCTCCTAAACGTAAATCACGAATAATCTCGACCCGTTCAACCGTATCAATATCACTGTGCAAATAACGTACTTTCACACCGTGCTCACTTAGGTAATCTGTCAGATCTTCTGCCATTCGTTTGGTTAAAGTAGTGGCTAACACTCTCTCACCAACTGCTGTTCTTAGTTTGATTTCACCTAACAAATCATCCACTTGCGTATCAGCAGGTTTAACTGTGATTTCTGGATCAATCAGACCAGTTGGACGAGCAATCATTTCCACCACTTGTTGTTGATGGTTTTTTTCATAGTCTGCTGGCGTTGCAGAAATAAATACTGCTTGACGCATGATTTTTTCAAACTCTTCAAACTTCAATGGTCGGTTATCCATCGCAGAAGGTAAACGCCATCCGTAATCAACCAAATTACTTTTACGTGCTCGATCGCCTTTATACATCGCACCGATTTGCGGTATCGTGACATGACTCTCATCCAAAATCATCAATGCATCTTGAGGCAAGTAATCAATTAATGTTGGCGGTGGCTCACCTGGCTTAGCGCCAGATAAATGCCGTGAATAGTTTTCGATTCCTTTGCAAAATCCTATTTCATTCAGCATTTCTAAGTCAAAGCGCGTGCGTTGCTCAATACGCTGTGCTTCTACTAGCTTTTGTTCTTTGATATAAAAACTGACTCGATCACGCAACTCTTCCTTAATTGTTTCCATGGCGCGGAGCGTTGTATCTCTAGTGGTAACGTAGTGGCTTTTTGGATAAATTGTAAAGCGTTTAATCTTATCGAATACCTCACCTGTTAATGGATCAAACAATGAAATAGTTTCTACTTCATCATCAAACAAGCTGACTCTTACAGCGGTTTCATTGTTTTCTGCTGGGAAAATATCAATCACATCGCCTCTTACTCTAAATGAGCCGCGACTAAAGTCAAAATCGTTACGCTTATATTGCATACCTATTAAAATTTCGATGGCATCGCGCTGCAACATTTTATCGCCCTGCTTTAGATGTAATACCATGGCATGGTAATCTTGCGGATCACCAATACCATAAATAGCAGAAACAGAAGCTACGATAATACTGTCTTCTCGTTCTAACAGTGCTTTTGTGGCAGAAAGGCGCATCTGCTCAATATGGTCATTAATACTGGAATCTTTTTCGATAAACAAATCGCGTGAAGGCACATACGCCTCAGGTTGGTAGTAATCGTAATAACTGACAAAATACTCAACTGAATTTTTTGGAAAAAACTCTCTAAACTCACTATATAGCTGTGCAGCCAGCGTTTTATTCGGCGCCATTACAATTGCTGGGCGACCCAAACGCGCAATAACGTTAGCCATGGTGTAAGTCTTGCCTGAGCCAGTTACACCCAATAGCGTCTGGTATTTCAGGCCATCTCTAATGCCTTTTTCTAGCTGCTCAATCGCTTTTGGCTGATCGCCTGCTGGCAAGAAAGGCTGGTAAAGCTGATATTTACTATTTGGGAAGGTAACAAACACGCATGCACTCGATTCAATAAAACAACGTATTATTTTAACAGGCTTTAGCCTCTAAGATACGGACTTATAAAACAGCTTTATGTCATTTACTAGAACTTTATAAGATCATCAGAGTCAGAAATTTATCAAAAATCAATGAGAAATAATTTATATGAAAGCCTTAATCTTTTTCAGTGCCTTAATTGCAACCACTTCTTCTGCATTTTCTTATGATAAACAAGCGCTAATGCAAGCTTACTTTGGTGTAGTACAAATACAAGGCTATAACCAAAGTGGCGGTTTAGCTTACGGATCTGGCGTTGTTGTTGCTGAAAATACAGTTATTACCAATTGTCATGTTTTACGTGCCACCAATCAACCTTGGATTGCACGTGGACAAGACAGTTACAATATCACCTCTGTTAAAGCTGATACATGGAATGATCTATGTTTAGTCAAAACAGAAAACTTACCACTAAAACCAGTTAAATTAGGTAAAAGTAGTGATTTAAATCGCGGTCAAGAAGTAGCAGGAATTGGGCATTCAAATGGCACTCCTGCCCCATTAACCTCTACTGGTTTTGTCAATGGTTTATATCCTGACACTAGTTCCAACACTGATGGCAAGATTATACGAACCAATGCCAAATTTAGAATGGGTGCAAGCGGAAGTGGCTTGTTTGATATGGATGGTCATTTGGTAGGCATTAACACGTTTAAAACTGCTGGCACGCGAGGCAGCATCCATTTTGCACTGCCTGTAGAATGGATAGACGTACTTGAACAGAAACCAGAAATTACCACCTTCCCTATTACAGGCAAAGCACTATGGGAAGAAGATGAAGATAAAAAACCCTTATATATGCAAGCAGCAGTTCCAGAGTCACAAGGAGATTGGCCAAAACTGATGCAAGTAGCTGACAATTGGACCAAAGTAGAGCCAAACAGTCCAGATGCGTGGTTTGCATTAGGTGTCAGCGAAGAAAGCCTAGGTGATATTGATCATGCTACGGAGCATTTTTTAAAATCATCCTCATTAGATGATAAAAATATGGATGTGCTGATTAAACTTGGAGAGCTAGCTAAAAATCGCGGTGATAAGACTGAGCTAGAACGTGTACATGCCGCATTAACTAAAATCGATGCTGATGTAGGTAAGCAGTATCAGCAGTTTATTGACTGCAAGTCAGCGTGTTAATCTTTTCATTTATCATAAAGCCTCATTTGAGGCTTTTTTTTCATTTAGCCTAAACAGGTCACACCTAAAGCTGTATTTTTTGCGTAAAATGCGGTTTGGTTAAAATTCAAGCATTAAGGAAGTGCATTTTGGCAAATTCATCACAGCTAACATTATCAACTCGAGTACTGGCTATTAAAGAATCGCCAACGTTGGCGATTACTGCAAAAGCAGGAAAATATAAAGCAGAAGGTCGACCAATTATCGGATTAGCTGCTGGCGAGCCAGATTTTGACACGCCACAACATATTAAAGATGCTGCTAAAGCTGCGATAGATGCAGGCTTTACCAAATACACACCTGTTACAGGTATACCTGGACTCAAAAAAGCTATCGTTGATAAATTTAAAAAAGATAACGATTTAGACTACACCGTGAACGAAGTAATTGTTGGTGTAGGTGGCAAACAAACTATTTTTAACTTATGCCTTGCTGTATTAAATAAAGGTGATGAAGTGATTGTGCCTGCACCTTATTGGGTGAGTTATGCCGATATTGCATTAGTAGCAGAAGCAACGCCTGTGATAGTGGAATGTGGGATTGAACAAAGTTTTAAAATTTTACCAGCACAATTAGAAGCGGCAATTACCCCAAAAACTAAGTTAGTAATGTTTAATTCACCCTCTAATCCAACAGGTTCTGTCTACACCTTAGATGAGCTAAAGGCGCTTGGTGCAGTGTTGATGAAACATCCTCATATTCTTGTTGCAACGGATGATATGTACGAACATGTCAATTTAACCGGTGATAAATTCTATAACATTCTAAATGCCACACCTGCTTTAAAAGATCGCTGCATTGTCTTAAATGGCGTTTCTAAAGCCTATTCTATGACAGGTTGGCGCATTGGATATGCTGCTGGACCAGCGTATATCATTAAAGCGATGGGTATTTTACAAAGCCAATCTACCAGCAACCCTACCTCCATTTCACAAGTGGCGGCGCAAGTGGCATTAGAAGGCCCACAAGATTGTATTACGCCAATGCTAGATGCGTTTAAAGAGCGTCATGAATATGTGGTGAATCGTTTTAATGCAATGCCAGGTTTAAGCTGCTTAAAAGCTGGCGGGGCTTTCTATGCTTTTCCAGATGCGCGTGAAGCTATCATGAGCCTACAGCAGGCTGGCAAAATAGCAGAAGCAACGGATATGGCCTTTGCAGAATACTTATTAGAAGGTTTTGATGTGGCTGTTGTGCCTGGTTCTGCTTTTGGGGCTGAAGGTTATTTTAGGATTTCTTTTGCAACTTCAATGGAAAACTTAGTCAATGCGCTTGACCGCATAGAAAAAGCCTTAAGTTGAGGCTTGGGTGGTGATAGCTACTCCTTATCATCACCAAACAAACCCTCTTTAAGCTTATTTAAGCCTTTACTGGCTTTAATGCCTAAACTTGTACCAACACCTGGGCCAAGAATGGCCGTACCGACTGCGGCTCCGGCAAGTGCTGCTTTGGAAGGTAGCACAACTGGATAATCAACCTTTCCAGAAATGTTTAAAGGCACAGCCACAAGGCCAGCACTTTTCTTAAGCTCCACTTCAATTAATCCATCTAGATTGTTATTAGGGCTAACCTTTACATAACCATTCGCTGCCAGTAGTCCCGAGCGAATATTAAGTTCACTCAGCTGATATTGTTTACCTGAAATAGTTAACTTGCCAGAACATTGATCAAACTGCGTTTCACCGCCAATATTCCTTTGCTTTACAAGCAAACTAGCTGCTTTTGTTAAATCAAGTCCATGTAAAACACCATCTTTTACATTAAATGTAAAACTTGCTAACAATGTTTTAGTCAGCTGCCCGACCGTTTTCGCTTTTGCAGAAAAAGTGCCACTTCCATCTAAACTCCCACTTAGATAAGTAGTTGGATTTATTAAGCGACTCGGCTTATTCAAAGCAAGGTGCTGAACTGTTAAGTCACCTTCCAATTGCCAATCTTTAGCCCAAGACAAAGTTGCCTGACCAGAAACATCCCCCTGATATAAATGCATCTTATAAGAGGTAACATTTAAATGATTATCTTTTAGTGTCATTTCCGCTTGACCTGTATTTATCATCAATTGACTGTGTATCGGCAATTGCAAATCTTTAACGGCTAATGAAACCGAATGGGCATTATCTTTTGGGTTCAATGTTAGCTTGATTTTCTGATCAACAGAACTAATAACTGCTTGATCAAGTTGATTGTCCTTTAAAGTAATCATTACATTACTATCAGGCAATACTGTATCTGTTAGATGTAAGTGCAAGTCTTTAATTTTGATATTTCTCAATAACATTCGAGGAGGCGTATTATCCTGCTCATTATGTTTTGTATAAGAATCATAAACTACCAATGCAGACTGTTTTAAAACCACATCTTCTAAAGTAACGTCAATCATCTTTTGATCAGAAAACAAACTCATCAGTGTTGGTGTAATCACCATATCGGCTGCAGTAGCATCTACATTCTTTCCAATCTGAATGCCACTGATGTATACGCGAGGGCTAGGCAATAAAGCAAGACGAGCTTTTTTGAGGCTAATCGGTACATTAAACATTTCACTAGCCGACACCTCAGCTTGCTTTAAGTAAGACTGGGTTGGGATAAAAATGGGGATCACAAGCAACAAAATGAACACCCCTAAAAGACTTATCCCAGTTTTTTTTAAATTTTTCATAAAATTGTCTAAATTTATTAAATTACCCTTAAAAATGTCATGTAACGATTGACCAAAAAGCGCGAAGCCAGTATTATCACGCCTTCGTTAGTTCAGCAACAATGTTGAAAATAACAATTCCCCAATAGCTCAGTTGGTAGAGCAACGGACTGTTAATCCGTGTGTCCCT
>CAYGSH010000027.1:0-24244 GCA_964352515.1 uncultured Methylophilaceae bacterium
CTATAAAATGCATACGAGATACAGACGGCAGTCGCATCAAATCATCCATCGTATATACTTTCTGATTTTTGACTAAACCATTAATCATAAACCGATGCTGACTTGGATCGATATCATGCCAACCTTGATGATGTCGTTCGAAATGCAGACCACTAGGTGTAATAATACCGAACAACCCTTGTAGCGGTGCAAATGAAACAGAAGCTGCTGAGACTCTTGTTAAACCAGGTGATTCTCTACGTAATAAGTTAGCTTCATATTTAGAAGGGACTCCATAGGGATTCGCTGCAACTGGCTTGCCCAACGTTGTTGAGTGTGTGGGTAGAGATATAATATTTTCATCACCCTTTTGTTTTTCAATAGAAAATGCTGAGTTACTGACTAAAGCAGCACTTGCTGTTAAAAAACTTTTTAATAAAAAGCCACGTCTTTCTTTATTCAGACCTTTAGTAGTAATTTCATGCGTTAGTTGATCATCCAAAAAGTTTTCTGGTGCAGATAAAATACGCCCGGCCTTTTTTAAATCAGCTGCCATACTAAGAGTTCCAACTCACTCGTTTATTTCTAATTGTTATTATTTTATTCATCTAATGTAATACCAGAACCACCCATTTCTAGCGGTAAATCTTTCATTTTAGGAAGCCCGTCTTTAATGTGTAATTTAGTTTCTTCATAGAAAACATGAACACCTGGCTTGAAAGTAAAGTCCTTAATAACCGCTGCATAAACATCAATTAAACCGCCACCTAATTCTGGGTGATCTGTAAACACATGTCCGCCACAAGTTTTGCACCATTTACGAGCGCTTCTAGTCGTTTTATTAAAAGTCCCGATACTTTCATTACCTTTAGTCACTTTAACTGATTCAGGTTTCCACAAAGTAAAGGCGTTTACTGGCCCTGCTGACCATGTGCGACATGATTCACAATGACAATATCCCATGCCTGCCGGCTCACCGCTTATTGTTAGTTGCACTTCTCCGCAAAAACAACTCGCTTCATAAGTCTTATCATTGCTCATTATCAACACCTCTATAATTTATATTTAGAAAAAATCAATTTCGAAAAGATTAACGTTTATACGAACTTAGTTCTAGCGTAAAACTACCTGTTTAAAGAAATAATTCTGGCATCAAAATTAGTATTAATTACGCAAAAGAATTCACTATTATTGTTGGTTAACCCAACAATAAAAGGGGCTTGATGGTAAGTTGAAAATTGCTTGGCTATAGTCTAATATTGAAATTAAACAATAGTGCTCATGAATTTGTTTATACTAAATTGCATTGATTGGTATTTTTAAATACTGCGTCCCATTTGATTCCGCATCAGGGAGTCTCCCTGCTTGAATATTGATTTGAATTGAAGGTAATATTAAGGTTGGCATATCTAATGTTTTATCTTTTGCGTTTCTTTTGCTAACAAATTCAGCTTCGCTTATAGTTTCATTAATTTGTATATTATTTTTACGTTGCTCTTCCACTGTAGTTTCCCACATTGGATTACGATGTTTGGGTGGATAATCATGACATAAAAATAATCGTGTCTCTGGAGGCAGGCTGAATAGCTTTTGTACTGACTGGTAAAGAACATGGGCATCACCTCCGGGAAAGTCACACCTCGCAGTACCAACATCTGGCATAAATAATGTATCCCCAACAAAAACCATATGTCCCTCAACTAAATATGCCATATCAGCAGGTGTATGCCCGGGGACATGTATCGCTTCAACTTTAATGTTACCGATATAAAATATCTCATCAGCTTTAAATAAATAATCGAATTGTTCACCATCGACATTAAATCGATCCTCTAAGTTAAATACTTTTTTAAAAACACTTTGTACCTTTTTTATTCCCTCACCAATACCAATTAAACCACCTAATTGTTCACGTAAGTAAGGTGCTGCAGATATATGGTCAGCATGTGCATGCGTTTCTAGTAACCATTGTGTTCTTAAACCGTTACTACGAACAAAGTCAATTACCTTATCAGCAGACTGAGATGTCAGCCTGCCAGATTTGGGATCAAAATTCATAACTGAATCTATAATTGCACATTCACTTCCAGCGGCATCATATATTATGTGAGTAATAGTAGATGTCCCATCATCGAAAAAAGACTTTACGATAGGATTTATAGGATGCGCTATTGCCTGAATTTCAGCCATGTCAATCTTACCTTTCTAATTAGTTTTAACAGTTGAAAATGAGGTTAATTCGTTATACGCCTCGTGGCCACTCAAAAAACATTTTCCACTAAGCGCTCTAAAAAAATCAGTATCTTTTAAGGTATCTAAAACAGGACCTTTCACTTCAGCTAGATGTAACCTCTTATTTGAATAGCTCAAGGAACGGTTAATATCACTCAACACCATCAATGCGGATGAGTCAATCCGATTCACAGCAGACATTAATAACAACACGTCAGTTAATGATTTATTGATAGCAATTTTTGTATGAATAATATCTTCAACTTCTTGCACATTCCCAAAAAACAAACTCTCATCTACACGTAAAGTTAATAATTTTGGATCAACTTCAACTTGATGTCTTTCTACATTCCTGAAATGTTCAGTTCCTGCAATTCTCCCTACAACTGCAATATGTGGGTGACTTGCTCGCCAGAAATAGGATCCTAATGAAAATACAACACCTATTAAAATTCCTTTTTCGACACCAAGTGTAATAAGGCCAATAAAAGTAAGCATAAATGCCGCAGAGTCAGCTTTATCAAACTTCCAAGTATCTTTTAAAGTTGAAAAATCAGCTAGTCCAAGTACAGCTACAATGATTGTGCCAGAGAGAGCTGCTTGTGGAAGATTTGAAAAACTATCGGTAAATCCAATAAGTACAACCATCATAAAAGCAGCAGAAAACACACCGGCTAAAGGCGTATTTGCACCAGCACTAAAATTAACAACTGAACGGGAGAACCCACCTGTAACTGGAAAACCTCCAGAAAAAGCACTTGCTAGATTAGCTGCCCCTAACCCATAAAGTTCACGATTTAGATTAATTTTTTGTTGTCTTTTTATCGCAAGAGACTGCCCAACTGAAACGCTTTCAACAAAGCCAACAACACTAATTAGCAAAGCAGGTAACCAAAGTGATTCAAATACACTCCAACTAGGCAAGGTATATTGTATTTTCGGTAAACCTTGCGGCACATAACCTACGATATTGACACCATTATTAATGTGTAAATCAAATTTTGTAACCACCATAATTGAAATGATTACTACAAACATCGGAGCTAATTTACTAAACATATCAGCATGCTTTTTCTCAAGACCCAATTGGCATAAGTAAAACGGGAACAATGTTTTAGCAAAATATAAAAGTACAATTGTGCATATGCCAATAGATAGGGTTGTTATATTGGTTTCTGGCAATGCTCGAACTAGAGCGAGAACTGTATCAACAACATTTGAATGCATAATTTTTATACCAAGAACATGCTTCAACTGCCCGATTGCTATCAAAATAGCCGATCCACTAATAAAACCACTCACAACAGGATGGCTCAATAAATGCGCTAAAAATCCTAGCCTTAGAATGCCTAATAATAAATAAAGGATTCCAGATAAAAAAGCTAATTGAACAGCTAGTAAGACATAGAGCTCTGTTCCAGCAACAGCCAATGGAGCTAATGCACTCGCTGTCATAAGAGAAGCTACAGCAACAGGTCCAACAGCTAAAGTCATACTTGAACCAAAAAATGCGTAAGCAATCAACGGCAAAATACTTGCATATAACCCAACCTCTGGTGGTAATCCTGCTATTAATGCATAAGCTAGACTTTGTGGAATAAGCATAATTGTCACGATGACACCTGCAACAATATCTCCATAGAGCCAGCTTTGCTTGTAACTAACCAACCAGCTTGGAATAAATGGCTTAAGAATATTTTTCGTTGAATCTATTGTGTTTGAAGAAGACATGTTGAATCTTTTTGCTTAAGGGCTATTGCTCGCTAGAAAAAATAACCTTGTTATAGCGCTTCCTTTAAACCCTTTAATTATTGTCTAGACTATTCGAAATAATTATTCCAACACAGCGTATTAATACGTATATTTAAACTTTTTGAATCCTTTATAGTAATCGTTATATTGAGTATTAGAGCAATATCGCTTTATAGAGTAGAAGCAATAAAAGCTCTAGTAATGAATATAGATAAATCACAAACATGAATAAGAAATAAAGACTATCTATTGTGTATGTTGATGAAAAAAATAGATTAAATATTAAAACAGCGTAGCGATGAGAAAATTCTTTAATAACAGCTGAACCAGACTAATCTTAATGTTATGTCAACTCTTTACAAGACAATCAAAATAATTATTAAACTTAGCTAAAGGAACAGTTAATGGCCAACACATACTTAAAAACCGAACTTGAAAGAATGAGTCAACATTCTGCTTGCGAAGTCTTGATTATCGGAGGTGGCTCAGCTGGTATAGGTGTTGCAGCAAGCCTTTTAAAACGTCAACCAAATCTCAATATTAGTATTATCGAACCAAGTGAGCAACATTACTATCAACCAGCTTGGACATTAGTAGGTGGTGGTGCATATAATTCTAAAGATACTGTACGTACAATGCAATCAGTTATGCCGAGGGGCGTTAGATGGATTAAAGCTAGCGCACAAAAAATAGATCCAGAAAACAATCAAGTACATTTAACTGATGGGAAATCTATCAACTATGAACAACTCATTGTTAGCCCAGGCTTAAGATTAGCTTGGGAAAAAATTGAAGGGTTAATCGAAACGCTAGGAAAAAATGGCGTTACTTCAAACTACCGATATGATTTAGCGCCTTATACTTGGGAGCTTGTTTCAAATATGAATCACGGGAAAGCGCTTTTTACACAACCGGCAATGCCAATCAAATGTGCTGGCGCTCCCCAAAAAGCGATGTATTTATCCTGTGATCATTGGTTTAAAAAGGGCAATTTAAATCAAATTGATGTAGAGTTTAACCTTGCAACACCTGGGTTATTCGGTGTTAAAGCTTACGTAGAACCATTAATGAAGTATGTTAACAAATATAGAGCAAAGTTAGTTTTTACCTCTAATTTAGTTAAAATAGATGGCAATAAGAAGCTAGCTTGGTTTGATATAAAAGACGCTGATGGAAATACTACTGTAGTAGAAAAATCATTTGACATGATACATGTCGTTCCACCTCAAGTACCTCCCATCGTTATTAGCACTAGTCTTTTAGCCGATGAAGGGGGTTGGTGTGAGGTCAACCACCATACCTTGCAACATCCTCGGTTTTCTAATGTTTTTGCTGTTGGTGATATATGTGGAACGCCAAATGCAAAAACAGCCGCCGCCGCACGCAAGCAAATTATAATAGTTGCTGAAAATCTTCTATCTTTAAGGGCTGGTGTACCATTGCTTTCCATGTATGACGGTTATGGATCATGTCCACTTACAGTTGAAAAAGGTAAAGTTATCTTAGCTGAATTTGGTTACGGTGGAAAGTTACTACCAACATTCCCATTAGACTCAACTGTGCCACGAAAATCTGCATGGTTTCTTAAAGCAACACTGTTACCGTGGTTGTATTGGAACTGTATGCTAAAGGGTCGAGAGTGGTTAGCAAAATCAACATTTATGTAACATTATGTAACATTATGGATAGGTCATTTTACCAGTAGAAGTACGGGTAGCGAATGTTTTCATAACCAAGCATAATAATTTAAGTAACGATAAAGATTAAACTATAAAAGGAGTGCTATATGAAAGTAAATTGGGATAGTGAAAAATGTAGTCATAGTGGTAATTGCGTAAAATCTTTACCTGAAGTATTTAAAATTGAAAATGGAAATTTTGTGATTGAACCTGAAAAAGCAAGTGAAGCAGAAGTATTAAAAGTTGTAGCAGCTTGTCCGGCAAAAGCATTTAGTGTTGTAAGCTAGACAAGTAAAATATTGTCTATTACCTTCCTCCGTATATAGCCAATTACAAAGAAGCAGATCTGATTTTAGATCTGCTTTTTTGTTTCATTTCGATATCACAGTCTCGGTTTTTAATATCATTAAATGTCATCAAATATAACTTTTAAAGCATTTATTATTGATTAACTAAACTTTATTTATGATGCTAATAACTTAGTTAAAATTGGATCTATCTGTAAATTCTCACCAGCGCAACAGAACATCCCAAAATGTGCCCACAATGTATTAATTAAATGGAACTCACTATCTGGAATCATTTCTTGTTCTAACAGACTATGCTCTGGTGGAAAAGACATGTCATTTGTGAAAGTAACAACATAAGTTTTTGCTTTAATTCTAGCTAATGCTTCCTTTAAATTTCCATTAGCATGACGACTAACATCTCCATGTCGCCACTTCCAACCCATACAAATCAGATTGTTTGGATCCATTGGTAAAAAATAATTATCCCAAAACCCAGTTTGAAAATCTCCTAATGAAGAAAACCCTAAATCGCGCCAAGTTTCTTTATGATAAAACTCTTGACATAAACCCATTACTCCCCACAAACGTGAATGTCGTCTTAAACCAACATGGCAATTGCTTGAGTCTTCATAAAAGCCATTATTGAAATTAGGGTCAGACTTTAATGCATCCTCGTGTGAAGCAACCCATAAAGCATTATGAGGGGTAACTTTAGCAGTACCGGCAAATGGAGCTGCGCGTAAAACCATATCAGGAAAACGGACTGCCCATTCATAAGTTTGTTGCGCACCCATAGACCAACCCAAAACTAATTGAATTTTAGTGATGCCAAAATGCTCACTCAGCAAACGATGTTGTGCAATTACATCGTCCCCAATTGTCACATTTGGAAATGCGCCTCTATCATGTGGTGTAGGTGTATTACTTGGAGATGATGAAAAACCATTACCGAGCATGCCAGGTAGGATAATAAAGTATTTATCTGGGTCTAAAGGTCGTCCTTTTCCAATAAACCCTTCCATTGAGCTTGAAGTTCCAGACCACATGTGGGCAAATAAGATAACATTATCTTTATTTGTATTGAGTTTTCCATGTGTTTTGTATAGCAGCTTACCATTTCGAAGTGTTTCACCCATTTCTAATGGAAAGTTACCCAAGTCAAAAACTTCGTGTTTTCCATGAATTTCCTCTGAGTAGTAATCGTTTTTCATTATAATAAGCTCCTTAAATTTCAGTATTCGTTATTAAAATTTACATATCTCAAAAGAAATTAGAGTATTAATCAAATTAAGCCTTAAGTTCGCCCACCTTGAATAGTAGATGCATCTAAAAATTTATCGTAGAAGATATATTCATTTGATAGCCCTTTTTTATTAAATATTTCTATTGCACTATCAATCATCGCAGGCGGTCCACACATATAGGCATGCGTATTACTTGCAAAATCTTCTGTGAAGTTGATATGACTTACAGCATATCCTCTAAGTCCCTTCCAATCACTATTCTCTGGCTCTTGAGACAGTACTGGTATAAATTTAAATTTGCCATCAGAAAGTTTTGTAATTTCTTCCATTTCATTTATGCAATACAAATCTTTTTGCGTGCGTGCTCCGAATAGATATGTAACCTCTTGACCCATGCCTTCTCTAGTCATTTGCTCTAACAAAGCTTTAATTGGCGCCATACCACTTCCGCCCGCGATACATATAATTTTCTTAGGTGATTTTCGAAGCCAAAATGATCCAAACGGTCCCGTTATACTTACTTTTGCATCTTCTCGATTCTCGGTATGCAACCATGTTGTAAACTCTCCATTTGGCACGTGTCTAATGTAAAAGCTAACTTGGTTTTTTTGTTCATTGTCTGGCGACTTAGCAAAAGAGTATGAACGAGGCTTATTAATTATTCCAGGCACTACTATCTCGGCATATTGTCCAGCTAAGTATTTAGGAAATTGTTTATCAACTTGGATAGTTACTTCTAATATGTCGTGTGTTAGAGGATTAGTCGAAATGATTTTTCCATCAACTGTTTCCGGTTTTGATATTGGTTCACTTGGATTCTCTATTTTAACTTCTATTTCAACATCACTTCTCAAACTTGTCTGACATGCCAATATCATGCCTGAATCCATTTCTTCGCTATTAAGCACATAACTAAAATCACTTAATGGCTTTATTTTTCCGTTCACTAAACGACATCTGCACTCCCCACAACTACCGACCCGGCAATTATGCGGCCAAGCTAGTTTATTATCTAATGCTGCTTTTAGTAAATTATCACCTTTTTCGACTGAAAATTCTTTATTGACTCCTGTTACCTTAACTTTAAAAGGTCCTTTTGATGAAAAAAAACTAAACATATAATATCCTGTTATTTGATTTATACAGTGTCAGCAACTTTATGCGACACTGTATAATTTATAGATGAACAACTTCTGGTTTCATTGAATAAAGTATGCAAAGTATTTCATCTTTTTCGCGCTTACCAACTTTATTCATATCTAAGGCTTTTAGCACATCATCACAGACTGCCACAAATTCCGTTTCGTTAATATTCATTCCTTTGTGAGCAGATATCATATCCTTACCTGTGTATTCTTCAGGTCCTCCAAAACCAGCACAACATAACTCAGTAACTAAGCGTTTCACTTCAACTGGATCACTAGCTGCATAACGGTTATTAATTAATGGGTTGCTTATATGATTGTCCCAAATATCTGCTGCAATTTTCTCTATACCTGGTCTTTTTCCTAAACGTTCATAAAGCGAAGCATCTGCTGAACTCATTTTATTCTCCTTAATTAACTAAAAAAACATCAGCGCCGAAGTGCTGATGTTTTTTAGTTTTTAAATATAACTGACTTCTAGTTTTTTACCTTCAACAGTCGATAGGTCACACTCATACCCAACCATTCTATTAATTCTTGCAGCAATTTCACGTTCCTCTGCATTCGCAAAATCACGATCCCATATAGCAAGTTTCTTTTTCATAATTGAGTGCCATAATGGTGGAACTAATGCAATCACAAATTCAGTGTAATAACCCATCATTGCATTTGGTGCACCATTTGGTGTTGAGGGAACACCTACACTGGTTAATTCCCAGAAATGTGTTTCACCGCGATCATGATGATCAGCTTGACGTCCAATTTCGATAAAAGCAAAACCAGTAAAGATACTATCGTTATCCCAAGAATGACGGTACTCAATAGGCTCTCCTTTAACACGAATTAAACCGTAATGCTCCATATAGTTAAGAGCTTCTAATTCAAATGTAGAAATAATCCAGATAACTGCCATGCAACCTAAACCTAGCAAGGCACCATCTTGGCCACCGGCCATATATCCAACATAAGTAAAAGCAGCAACTGTTGGCACACTTAATAAATAACCTTTAATCCAACGGTTAGCAAAGATATTAAAGAAAGATTTTCCCATTCTTTTTAGTCGTCTTTGTTCTGTTTTAAACCCAAAGTATGACTGTCCAATCGTTGAAATAATCCAATGTTTATATAAACTTCTACCACGTGGAGAAGTTGCAGGGTCAGCATCATCAAGCATTGCATTATTTTGAGGTCCTAACCATGCACGACCTAATTCTAAGTGATGGTTATATACGTGTGCATAACAAAAGGCTGCGCAACCTGACAAACCCATCATCATGCGCGAAATCATAAATCCAAAACCTTTTGTGTGTGCTAGTTCATGACCAAACATAATACCTAAGCCTTGATGTAAGCCAGCACCAACAACTACTGCGCCTAAGCCAAGACCTGTAATACCACTTTCATAAGCAAATGTTTGTCCAAAGGCTGTCATAGTCATTGCTTCTATCGGTGCTCCACCTACATATTGATAAATACGCCATAACACAGCAGCTTGCAATGCTACAAAACTCACCAATTGAAAATACATCATTAAATTAAGAATTGGTCCAACACCGGCTGCCTCTCCTTTTGAATTAACTGCAGCGCCCTTAAGATGAATGCCGCTAGTTAAAGTATCAGCTACAATATTAAATCCAAAGATAGCAATACCAATCCATACCCAGTCACCCCCCATTAAAATACCGGCGATAGTCGCCAATATTCCTAGCGGGGTGTATAAGTAGACTAGATGCCCTAATATGAGACTTCGCATAATATATACTCCTAATGTTATAAAATTTATAGTGTTATTGCGCTTTTGAATAATGTTAAAAAGACTTAAACAAGACTGTTTAACTTATATATTCATCCACACAACATGAAGATAATTTTACATAGAAATTAATTAAGAAATACCCGAAGAAATACGTATAAATTAAATTAAATACGTGTAACTACTTGGTTTGATTTATTTTGATTTGAAAATGACAATTTAATTATTCAACTGGATAGTAAATAATAACCATCATAAACATAAAGCATGTTTACTTAATATATGACATTTTTGTTTAAGTAAAAAAGTATTAAATTATTGAGATTTAATCACCATGTCAATTAACTCGCCTAAGGATTTGGCTCCTAATTTATCTGTAATATTTGCTCGGTATCCCTCAACAGTGCGTACTGACAAAGAGAGCTCTCTTGCAATTAATTTATTAGATTTTCCACTTTTGAGTAGCTCAAGCACTTCTCTTTCACGCTTTGTAAGCACTGCTAAATTTCTAGCAGCTTCAATACGCTTATCATCTTCTTCCCAAATAGCATTATATTGATTTAAAGCAGCTTGAATCGTATCTAAAAGCACTTGGTCATTAAATGGTTTTTGCAAAAACTCAAAAGCTCCAGACTTCATTGCTCGCACAGTGATTGGGACATCACCATGACCAGTAATTATAATGACGGGGATATGAGCACCTAAAGTCGTTAATTGTTCCTGTAAATCTAAACCACTAATGCCAGGCATACGAATATCAAGGACTAAACAACCACGCATTTCTACTTTAAAAAAATCTAGAAACTCTTGTGCAGAAGAAAATACTTTAGGCATTAGTCCAACTTGTTTAACAAGAAACCTTATGGCATCGCGAACTGCAGGATTATCATCAACAATATAGATTGTATATTTTGAATTTAAATCACTTTTCATTTAAATCACCTTTTTTTATTTCTTGCGATTTTTCAAGCGTAAAACTAAAAGTCACACCTCTACTAGAGTTTTTTGCAAGCCAAAGTTTGCCACCATGAGTTACAACGATTGTTTGACTGATACCAAGACCAATTCCGAGACCATTTTTCTTGGTGGTAAAAAAAGGTTCATATAAACGCTGTTCAACTTCAGCTGTGCAACCAAAGCCTCTGTCGCTTACACTCGTACATATATAATTTTTATTATAAACTTTAGCTGTAATTGTAATTTTTCGACGATTTTCTTCTAGGTCTTGTAACGCATCCATGCTATTTCGCACTAAGTTAATTAATACTTGCTCAATTTGAATTGGGTCTACTTTTACCAGTGGTAATTTATCAGGAATTTTTATTTCGATATCAATTTGATTTTGTAAACATTCAGCACGTGTAAAGTCACGCACCTCGTAAATAATATCTCTTATGCTAGCTGGCGTTTGTGGCTTCTCTTCTTTTCTCGCAAAGTTACGAAGCCGCCTAAAAATATCACCACCAAGCTCAGCTTGTTTTACTACTTGCTTAAGGCCATAACTAACATCTTCTATTTTATAATTTTCAGATTGGATAATACGAAGGCATGTTTGCGCATAAGTTGTTATTGCACACAATGGCTGATTAAGCTCATGTGCTAAGCCAGATGTCATTTCTCCTAACACACCAAGTCGTGCAACATGAGTAAATTCAGCTTTGTGAATACGATCTTGCTCCTCAGCTTTTATCAAATCAGAAATATCATGGCCGGTAGAAATAAAATGTGTAATATTTCCTTGATCATCTTTTAGAGGTGTAATCGTTTTTTGCTCATGGTAAACGGTTCCATCCTTCTTACGATTAATAATCACACCGCGATAAACACCTCCAGTACTGATTGATTGCCATAATTCATCATACAGAGAGGGTTTATCTGAACCAGATCTAAGAAAATAGGCTTTCTTACCAAGCACTTCTTCTCTTGAATATCCGGTCATCATTTCAAATGATGGGTTTACATATTCAATACTTCGAGTATGGTCAGTGATAATTACCGAATCAGCAGCTTGTTCTAATGCACTAGAAAGCTTGCTCATGTAATTACCAACAAACTCTCTTTGTAGCTCGTTACCAACCCATTGGGCCATTAGCTTCAACACTTCTAAATCAGCTAATCTGAATGGTATACTTCTTGGTTTTGTACTTGCAAAACAAAGCGTTCCGTATAAACTTCCTCCCACCATAATACGTACTCCCATATACGCTTCAATCTTATCGTTTTTACAGCCATAATGATTACTCCAACTTTTCGTTTGGCTTGCACTTTCGAACGCAAAAGGCTCGTTAGTTAAAATCGCTTTGCTACAAAATGTGTTTTTAAGTTTTTTTGTCACGCCAGTAGCAAAGTCTGGGGTTTGGCTTATTGAAGCATTAATAGAGTATTGATTATTTTGTATACGCGCAAGAATAGCGATTGGCATGCCAAACTGCTCACTACCAAGATTTAAAAGTAATTGTAATTTCTCCTTAAGCTTTAGTTCGAGGTTGGAGCTAATCTCATAAAATGAACGTAGCACTCTCAAATGTAATCGCTGATCTTCTTCTACACGTTGTCGTTCTCGCTCTGCTAATACTTTATTTGTTACATCTTGCAAAATAAGCATTGCACCCTTTTGACCTGTACGGTAAGCAAGAGGAGTTAATATTACTTCAATAAAACAAGTTCCTCTTGTTTTACTATCAGCCTCGAATATCTGTGGGTCCTGACGTGTAAATGAATCAAAACTTTTTTCTAATAGCATTTTTGCTTTTGGCCGCTCTCTTATAGGTAGCAACATGCCAATTGACTGCCCGAGTGCTTGTTGTTCACTATGATCTAAAATTTCTAACGCTTGGTGGTTAACCGTCAAAATTGTGCCATTAACATCTACAGTCACCACCCCAATAGGCGCATGGTGAAGCAATTGATCCAAATAATGTTCAGCTTCAGGTTGAAGTAAAGGTAACTTTTCAAGCCTAATATGAGACCTTGCTATCGTATTATGATGCTGCATCCGCAATTGTCTTCTGTGGACCGCCTTACTAATAGCTGTTGACAACTCGTCTATTTCAGATATTGGCCAAGGTATAATTTCATTACTAGCAAACGGACTAAACATTAAGGTTCGTTTGAGTTGTGCACAATGCGAAGACTCACTTAAAATAAAAATAGGGATATTTTTATCATATAAAAATAAACGTTGTGCAACGCTTACCGGCTCTTCAACCTCCAAACCTAAAATCACAGTGTCTGCTGATTTTCTGCCCTCCTCAAAACTAGCATAAATATTCGCTTTATCTTTAATTTTATGGATGGCGTGTGCTGGCCATAATTGATCAAAAAGCAAATCAGATACAACAGGAGATACGCCTAACAAATGTAAAACCCCATTTTTTGACGCATCTTCTATCGCCATTTAAGCCACCTTATTCTGTAAGCAACGGTTGACCAAGCAATGCTCTTCCAATCCAAACACGCATAATATCACTTGTTGGTGCCATTAATGGAGCAGCTCGTGCATCCCTTAATAATAGGTGTAATTTAGAATCTTTACGATAACCGATGCCCCCGCATAGAGTCATTGCTTCATTGACTATATTAACAACAGCATCAGCTACTTGAACTTTAGCTGACATCAAAGCGATAAGAGATTCTGGCTCTCCAGAATCAAAGCTAGTAGCAGCATGATAAGTCAGGTAACGCGCGCTCTCTAGTAAAGCCCATAGAGTACCAAGCCGATGCTGAAGCACTGAATTTTGCGATAAACTTGAACCTGTATGTGTATGATGGCGCCGAGTTAGGTGTTTTTTCGCTTCTTCTAATGCAGATGAAGCAACGCCAAGATAAGTACCTGCCATTGCCATCAAAAAATAGGGCATTACCACATTAAAAATATACCAAATTTGATCACCCTGCTTGCCGAGAAGATTAACCTTTGGAATACGGACGTCTTGAAGACCCATGGTTCTTGAGGAGTTACCACGCATACCCATGCCACTCCACTCAGCTCCCCATTCAATACCTTCGCAATCTTTGGGAACTACAGCGCAAGAAAACAAACCTAGAGGCTCTTCTGGAGTATTTGAAACAACTGAAACTACATAAGAATCTGCATGCTGTCCATTTGTGACAAAAGTTTTACTACCATTAATACAGAACTCATCATTTGAAATTGCTTTCATTGTTGTCTGTGGTAAATAAAAGCTACTGCCAGTACCAGCCTCACTCAGTGATAGCGTTGTTATATGCTCTCCCTTACAGATGGGTGTTAGAAAATCATCTTGTTGAGCAATTGTTGGATTTGCAGCAATCACTGAACTACCGACACAGTGCATTCCAAAACATATAGCTGTTGATGCGCACTCTTGTCCAAGGATTTCACAAACCTTTGCCAAGTTCAAAACACCACTTCCTAATCCACCATATAGTGAAGGTACAACCAAGCCGCCAAACCCTTCAGCTTGCAAAGCACCTAATGCTTCCTGTGGCCACATGATTTCATCACCAATAAGATCAACATTAGGTGCAACTATCTCTCGTGCAATCCTTTGCGCTTTAAATAATAAAGCAGTAACTTCTTGCGACTGCATATTTCACACCTAAATAATATTTTGTAAAGCTATAATAATATATATTCAAACAATCGAAAAATTTTATTCAAAAACATTAAAGTAATTCTGTTTTGATACTTTTTAGCTTTATCAAATTAGCTCTATTTTAATGATGATCAATTAAAGAAAAAGAAAGTACTTTTTCAACACTCTCAATTCGATTTGCTCCAGATCCAACTAAGCATTGCCCATTAACATCACATCCCCATAAGTGATATGCTTTAAAGTTATGCAGATCTGGATGCAATTGGTCTCGGTGAGGCATCTCTTTAGAAATCAAAGCATCTGAGGCACCTTCTTTTGCCATTTCAACTTTAATTCGCTGAATCTCAAGCATTAGCTCTTTCGAACACTTTCCATCCCAACTTCCGACCACTCGCCCACTACTTGTTTTTATTTCATTCATAATTTACCTTCCAATCTAAATTAAAAACGTTCGCGTACCATCATTAAAACCACTTTTGGTATCAGCCAGTCGTGTCCAGTTTTTTGTTCTTGCACAACGATCTTCATGTCATTTTGTGTAAAATGTATTCCACGATCTGCCGCCATACTTACATAGGTTGCAATGAACGTATCGGCGTCACTTGTAGCCTCTAATCTTGCAAGAAGTGTTTCATCTTCTTTTAAAATTTCACCAAACTTCCTAACTTCTTTCTCAAAAGCACGATTATTTGAATCTCTTTCTAATGCTGCCTCTAACATTCCCAGCCCCCTTTAATATAATTTTGTTTTGAATAAATACCTTTTAGTTTTCCTATAACTTAAATTCTAAAAATAAAATCTCAGTTATTTCAAAATAATACTTAGTATGTCTAATGCTGATAATCCGTATCTTCACTTTTAGTACAAGTAAAACTACCTGCTTTTTAATTTATCTAAATGATAGATTTTTAAATATTAAGGTAGCTTAAAATTGGTCAACACCTGTTAAACAGTGGTATAAAAAACCGCATATAAATATATTAGTAATTATCTGGGCTTGATTGTAGTTAAACCAAGAGCTTCCCAGTTTTGCATTCCTCCCCGATACCATTTTATTTTTTCTGCTGGATAGCCAAATTTAAGTAATCTAAGTATATTTCTTGGAGACTGCCCGCACCACATACCATTGCAAAACATTACTAGAGTTTTAGCATTAGAAAAGTCCCATAACCCTTCATTCTCAACCACTCCAAAAGTTTTTTGTAAAATATCTGCAATTTCAAAAAAACTTGCTCCTTTACTTGGTGATAACTTAGTCCATGGAATATTTATCGATCCGGGAATGGTTCCTTTTGCAACCCAATCCGGCGTCCGTGAATCAATAATTAAAATATTATTCATTCCATCGCTTTTCATCTTTAAATAATGAATCACCTCTAATTCACCCAGCGTTTCAACCCCTTCAGCAAGTTTAATTGGTCGAATACAAAATGGAGGACATTTACGCGAAGTTATTGCATAGTCAGGATTGATAGTATTTGATGCATCTTGATTTCTCATAATTGTCACTTTTTTACCATCATGCATGACATCAATAGATGCTAGTTCCGATGTGATTTGAACATCTAATGCGTTTGCCGTCCCCATTAAAAATAAACTGAAAAATAAGGATCCTAATGTTGTTAATATACTTCTCATTGACTTTTCCTTTCTTTATATCAATCAATTATTAAAATAGTTAAGTAATTGAGATTGAGATTTTTTCGATAATTTCTTTTTGGGTAAAAAATTTAGAATTTCTTTTTTCTTAGGCCATCCATTGTTACCTCCTTTGTTATTAAACAAATATAATTTAATAACTGTTAACCATACGCTTTAAAATCTATTGGAGATATAGGTAATAATACGGACTAAAATATTTCAAGGGTTTCATTTGACCTATTAGATGGTTTTATTCAGCACCATTTAATTTAGCGCCAAAGTTAATCAAGTTTGAATAGTAAATAAGACATATTAAGAGTTTAAAAATGATTTTTACTATATTAAAAACAGTTACTTTCAATATGTAGGTTTATGGTTTTTTTAATATAATTCTTTAGCATGTTGTGAAGATAATTATATGAGAGAAAACAATCGCAACAAGCCGGCTAGCAAGCCGGCCCATAATGGTTCATTTTAGACAGTCTCATCTAAACACTGCACAAACTAGTTGGTTTTGAGCGCAATAAAAAACTACCCTTCAAAACTCATCGTGCGTTTTGCAAAAACATCAACCCCGATTTCTCTGTGTTTTTGTTGGGCCCTTAGGGATTCGGTGTTGCTACATAATGGTGCCCGGGGCCGGAATCGAACCGGCACGATCGCAATGATCGAGGGATTTTAAGTCCCTTGTGTCTACCAATTTCACCACCCGGGCGGGTGATTAGTTCTAATAAATTAGAGCAATGAAATACGCCTTGTCATCCAGCGCGGAGCGTATTCTAACACCATACATCATTTTTTATAAGTAAAAATCGAGCTTTTTGAGCATCTATACTAAAAAATATTATCTTTTTAGAGTTGCAAAGAAAAAGGAGGCATATGCCTCCTAATATACGACTAAATTAGTACTTATTTTTGTCTAATTAATTCAACACGTCTATTTTCAGCATTACCCGTTTCTGGGTCATTCTCAGCAATAGGCATAGAAAAACCATACCCTTTAACAGTCATGCGGTTTGTATCAATGCCTTTTTTAATCAAGTAATCACTTACCGCTTGTGCACGACGCTCGGATAACTGCTGATTATATTCAGCACTTGAAGTTTTACGTTTATCCGTATGTCCAGCCACCTCAACGCCTGACTGACCCCAGTCAACTAAGGTTTTATAAGCATTATCTAAAACAGGAAATGACTCAGTTTTAATCACAGCACTATTCGTTTCAAATTGCACATCCGGTATAACTTTATCTGCCAGCACTACTTTTTCTGGCTCTTTATTTGAAAGCATCTTCTGATTTGCAACACTTAGTGGTTCAGCGTTTGCAACAATACTTGCTTTATCAATAGTCACCATTTCAGGTGCTGCGGCTTGGCATATCGCATAATTTTCATTGTAATCAGCTTTACCTAAATCCGGCAAATCACCACGCACTACTTCTAATTTTGCTAACAAGTTACCCTCACCTGCATAAGTTCTTGCATAAGCAGTATGCAGATCACTTTCGGTATTGGTATAAGTTCTTCTTGCTTGAAAATACTCATTTTCTGTATCAAGCAAATCGAGCAAGGTTCTTTGACCAATATCAAATTGCTTATGATAAGCTTCTCTCGCTTTTTCAATAGAAATTTGATGTTGATTTCGGTAAGTTAATTGCTCCGACAAACTGACCACATCATTGTAAGCTATGGCCACCGTCTGGCGAGTATCGACACACGCCTTATCTCTTAAATCATAAGATCGGTTTAAGTTCTCAGCCGACTGCGCAATGCCAGCCTGATCAGAAAATCCATTAAATAAATTAAATGTAGCAGTTAATTCCACCATATCAGCCGCTAAACTACTATTCCTTTCATCAGAACTCACATCTAAGTTTTTTCGGGCTTGTAAATCTACCCTAGGAAAATACCTGCCTTTTCTGCCACGTACTTCTTGCTGGGTAGCGACGATATTTTCTATTGCAGAAAGTAGGTCAGGGTTTTTTTGATATGCCAATTCTAATGATTTATTTGCATCGGAAGATAAACCCTCTGTTAAAAATTTTACTGGCGGTAAATTTTCAGGGGGTAAATCACTAGTTAAGCGTTGAAAACGTGCGGTTACATTCTGTAAGTTAGTCATCTCCGTTAACAAATTTGCCTCAGCGAGCGCTAAACGACCATTAGCTTGCTCCAGGTCCACTCTACGGGCAATACCAGCCTCTACTCGCTGCTCGATGCGATCAAACAACTGTTTATGAACAGCATAATTACTTTCTGCATAACTTTGTAATTGTCGAAAGCGTCTTACATCTACGTAGGCTCCTATCGTTTCTAAAGCGATGCTCTGCATACTACTTTGAAGCTCATAATAACGGACCCTTGCTGCATGATCCAACCGATTGACTTCACTTGGAGTAGCAAATCCATCGAACAACATTTGACGTAATACTAAATCTGTTTGGCTATTAGGGGTTTGGGTATTGCCAATATTTGGTGTTAATCGTTCGTAACTTCCAAACCTAGAAATAATATCTGCGTGCGGATAATAGCCACCTTTTACAACTTTTTGTTCCTGTAGAGCTGCTTTATAGGTGTGAAAATTAGCCTGTACCTCAGGATTAGTTGTAACTGTTTTTTCTATTATCCCTTTAAGAACTTCAGGAACTTCTGCATTTGCAAAAGTAATTGGTAGCATAAAAAATACGCCGATTAACCTCTTTAAAACCTTTAACATACCTCTACGTTCCCTTAATAACCGAAAATCATTGTTAAAAACACTTCTTATCAGCCAATACATTGCAAGATTTATACCTTAATGTATAGGTTATTTAATATTACTTAACATTTATTAACACTTTTCAAATTAAATGGACTATATTTTCAAATAATTTAACCTTATTTCTGAGCATTCTAATGCAATTACATAATTTTTAAAGAAAAAGTATTATATATAAGTATAAATTAGCCCTAACTTTACTATACAGGTAAAAAAATTACAAAAAAAATCAACAATTTAATCTGCAATAATCAGTTAATTAAGCTAAATTTGAGCTTAATTATACTTTTTTGCATCATCAGTTTGGCAATTGCGACAGATTTTCAACAGTTAGCTAACCTAGCAAACGAACGATATGGCACTGAGGCCAAAGAAACTATACTTGAGTTAGAGTCTTTGTTATCTAAATTAGAAGATGCCTCTGATACAGAAAAACTAAGACAAATCAATGTTTTCTTTAATCGTCATATTAACTTTGTGAGTGACCAAGACAACTGGGGAGAAAAAGATTACTGGGCTACACCACTTGAGTCTATAGGCAAATCTAAAGGTGATTGTGAAGATTATAGTATTGCAAAATATATTTTTTTACGTGAACTCGGTATTCCAGATGAACGATTGAAATTAACTTATGTTAGAGCCAGAGTAGGCGGCCCTAATAGTTCCATCGTTCAAGCGCATATGGTGCTTACATATTACGCTTCACCATCTGCGGAGCCGCTTATTTTAGATAATCTTATTTCTGAAATATACGAGAGTTCTCGTCGAGTTGATTTAAAGCCGATTTTCAGTTTCAATAGCCAAGGACTGTGGACAGGCATTGTAACTAATACTAAAGGCTCTTCGTTAAAATCACTTTCACGTTGGAGCAATGTTTTAACCCGTATCAAAAACGATGGTATTGAGTAATTTAATGATTAGGATTCAACATGTCACTTATTAAACAGTTATGGATAGCAATTATATTAATGATGTCACTAGCATTTGGTGCAAGTTTCATTATTAACACCATTACCAGCAAGCATTACTTAGAGCAGCAGTTAGAGATGAAAAATACTGACAATGCTGTCTCTCTAGCGCTTTCGATTTCACAAATGGAAAAAGATCCTGTTGCGATTAACTTAATGATTTCTGCGCAATTTGATAATGGTCATTATGAATTTATTCGGCTAACAGACCCCAACAACAAGGTTCTAACTGAAAGAATCAATACAGAAATAATGACGACAGTTCCAAACTGGTTTAAAAAATTAGTGCTTATTACACCCAAACCTGGACTTGCACAGATTCAAGATGGATGGACTCAATATGGCGCACTCACGCTAGCCAGTGCCACCGACTTTGCCTATCTTGATTTGTGGAACGGCACGATATCGATGTTATTTTGGAGCGCAATTATTGCCTTTGTATGTGGCATCATTGGTTCTCTTGCTCTAAAAATGATTGTTAGACCTTTAAACGATATGGTAGATATGACAGAAGCTATAGGTGAGAAAATATTCACCACCATTAAAGAACCAAGAACATTAGAGTTTAAGTCATTAGCCAAAGCTTTAAATCGCTTATCCCAACGCATTAAAGATATGCTTAAAAATGAATCTGAGCTTCTTGACCAAATGCGGATTGAAGCAAACTATGATGCAGTGACCGGCTTGATGAATCGTAAGTACTTCAGCACTAGAGTAGCAACGTATTTAGAGAATGATGAAAGTTTTAAACAAGGTATTTTAGTAATATCTCGCATTAGCAATCTAGCCGAAATAAATGAAAAATTAGGAACTTCTGCAACTGACGCCATTTTAAAAAGAATGGGCTTAGCATTGCAAAGCTTTTGTGACAAACACCCTTCTCTAATTTCTGCTCGTTTAACAGGTGCAGACTTTGCGATATTTTCATATGACATGGTAGATAGTAATGTGCTATGTGGCCAAGTTAAAAATATCCTTAATGAAGCGGCTGGTTTAGAAAATCGATTTAATAATTTTGATTTGCCGACTATCTCAAGTGTGGTCAACAAATCAGAACAGCTTGATGGCCTTAAAAAACTGATTGCAACAATTAAAACAAAAACAACTGCTGCTGAAGCAGACATAATGGAACTCATCGACCAAGCAGACATTACTCAATACGAGGATCATAACGTCACTGAGTGGAGAGAAATGCTCACATCTGCAATTGATAATAAAAGATTAAAGTTGGCTTCATACCCTGTATTAACTAAAGATGGAAAAATAATTCATCATGAATGTCCAGCAAGATTACAACTGACCTCAGGCGGGCCTTGGCTTGCTGCTGGTGAATTTATTGCTTGGGCGGCTCAGTTAGGCTTATTATCGCAGCTTGATCAATTAGCATTCGAGACAGCTGTTAAAACATTAAAAAAAGATACTTCTTTATCTATTGGTTTAAACGTTTCAACAAGCGCGATGTGTAATCCTGAATATCACGAGTCCATCAGAAAGTTACTAAAGACTAATCCTAAAGTTGCCTCACAAATATGGTTTGAAGTCGCTGAAAATGGCGCTTTCCAAAACCTACCCCAGTTTAAAGTATTCTGTGAGTTAGTAAAACCACTCGGCTGTAAAGTTGGTGTTGAACATATAGGCACACAAATTGGTCGTCTAGGTGATTTACACGATTTAAACTTAGATTATATAAAAGTAGATGCTTCTATTATTCGTGATATTGATAAGAACCCTGGTAATAAAGCATTTTTAAAAGGTATTTGTTTAATTGCACACTCAATTGGTTTAATTGCCATTGCTGAAGGCGTGCAAACAAAGCAAGAACTTAGTGCATTGCCTGAGCTTGGAATTGATGCAATGACTGGCCCAGCAGTCAAACTAGATGAATAAGAAAAACATCAATAAAAAAGGTAGCTATCCGCTACCTTTTTTATTTACTAGCATCTTAGAAATCATCTGATTCATCTAGTAAATTAAGATTCGTTCTTTTCGATCTCAAGCCTTGCCTTTTAATCAACTTTTCCTGCGCAGGATCTGGAAAATCAGTAAAACGAATAAAGTCTCGATCAATAAGTAAGGATATTAAATCTTCTAACACCCGTGCAAGCTGAATATCGCTTTCACGAAACTGATCTTCTTTTTTGATAGCCGTATCTAAGTAATCCAGATATTCACTTGAACCTTCATCTATGGCTATCCAGCCAGACTCTGACACTTTGGTTTGACTAAAGCCCAAAATAGCACCATCATCACCTATCAATACAAATGGCATAAAGTCTCCACAACTTTGATTAATAGCACATCATAATCAATGTGTAAGTAAAACAATTGCGATATCAAACTAGTGAAATATGCTTAATTCTATGCTTTGAAATTACAATAAAAAAGCCCGAGCATGCTTGGGCTTTTTTACTGGCATGCTTTAATCAACAATTAATTTATTATTGGTCAATAAATCCTGAATAATAGCTTGATTATCACCCAGCCCACTTACCAAATCTACATTCGCCAATGTAATAGTTTGTGATTCATTGGCTGGTGTGTATCCATTAGAAAAGCCACCATTATCGCTGACATGAACTACCGTATCAGAGCCAACTAGTTCAAAATGTAAGAATGATTCAAGGTTGCCAATACCGGACACATGTTGTTCACCTACGAGCAAGTCTCTTAAGTCAAGCACATCACCACCTACAGCAGCTGGATCAAAGTCAGTAATCACATCAACGGCTGGTGTGCCAGCGATACCTTGATCATTCAGCTCCCACTTAAAGACATCAACGCCAGCACCGCCAGTTAAGGTATCGTTACCAGCGCCGCCGACAATTGTATCAGCGCCTGCGCCACCATCAATGGCATCGTTACCAGCGCCACCAAAAAGCCTATCTGCACCATCGTTACCAAGCAAAATGTCATTCCCTGCATCGCCATAGATTAGGTCGTTACCAGTGCCACCACTGATTGCATCGTCACCAGCCTCACCATACAACTGATCATCATCAGCGCCACCGCCTATCACGTCGTTACCATCCCCACCGCGGACGATGTCATAACCAGCACCTGCGTTAATAATATCATCTCCGCCAAAGCCAGAAATAGACTCGTTTCGCGCTGTACCCGTAATGGTATTATTAGCTGAATTGCCTGCAATATCATCAATAATATTGTTCAAGGTTAATGTTGCAGAAGATGTATCACCATCATTATCAGTAATTGTATAGCCGATTACTTCTGGCGCAGGCGCAGCTGTTCCGGCTGTATCTAGTATCGTTGAGAATGAAATATCAAAAACACTTGCATATGGATTGCTGAACCCACCCGAGTCAATAACAATTTTTCCAATACCCGCAAAACCAACATTAAATGTACTTTCATCATTTGTAGAGTACTGACCTAATAGTACTCCGTGCACATCATAAACCGTGATACCAACAGCCAAACTACCACCCAAGTTACTATTTGAGTTGTCAAAGTTAATCAACACATCCTCCACACCGTGTGGATGCAGCGTCGCATCAAAATTAATAACCAAACTCTCTAACAGATCAATCCTAGAATTAACATTACCATTTACGCCAACGCCATCTCCAGTTTGGCTTGCAGTAGCACTACCTTCAGCAGCGCTGTTTCTAGCAATACCAGTAAAGGTCATACCAGCAGTAGCTGCATTAGCTACACCAGCTGCACTTGTTAAGTTATAGTTAGTAGATGGTCCAGTAACATTGGTAAAAATTTCTGCTGTAGGCAGCGCATAGTTATAATAACCATCTGTTGTAAACATTAGCGTCTCGCCATTACTTGCATGCGCCCAGCTAAAGGTGTTTACCCCGCCACTAGAAGTCACTGTATAAGTGCCACCTAATGCTGCAGTTGCGCCAACAACTGTTGTTAAGTCAAATGTCACACCTTGGAAATCAATCGAGCTAACAGTACCATTATCTCCCGGATTATCTTCACCTGAACGCCCAGTACTAAATGAAGTCAATTGCAGGTTGTCACCACCATCAGTACCGATAGCAGAGATGACATTGCCTTCAAATGAAGTTTCATTATTTCTTAAGGTATCAATATCATCCACTGCTTTTGGCTGACCATCCACAATTTGCACGGTCTGTGTGCCAGAAGCTGTATCACCATCACCATCAATGGCAGTAAAGTTGATATCAAACTGATCGCCTTCAGCAGCAAAGCCTGCTGTCTGGTAAACATATTCACCACTATCAAAGTTAA
>CAYGSH010000028.1:0-23541 GCA_964352515.1 uncultured Methylophilaceae bacterium
CGATAAAAAACTAACTCAACACTTGAAAATTTAGTTGAACCAACTTTAACTAGGGCGCCCATAACCGCAAAACCTAATGCTGCAACCAACATCCAGAGACTGCCATAACGACTAAATGTTTCAGACTGTGCTTTATCAGACATTATGTATTATTGGGTGCTGGATTAAATACGATGATGTTGTATTAAAAATCTAATTTTTAAAGCCAAGCACATCCTGAATAGGTAAGAGTTTCATTTTAACAGCTTAAATTAATTAATTTTAAAAGCGTGATAATTTCGTTAAACTGTTGCAAAAATATAATAATATAAAAAGGGTTGATATGAGCCATATAAAAACAACACAAATCGAGTTTACTGGTAAGGCATCTGAGTATTTTGGTATTTGGATTGTTAATTTATTACTATCGATACTCACCTTGGGTATTTATTCCGCATGGGCAAAAGTAAGACGTAAAAAATATTTTTATCACAATACGCTGATCGACAATATTGGCTTTGATTACCATGCAAGTCCAATTAATATTCTTAAGGGACGTATAGTGGCCTTTATGTTATTTATAGCCTATGCATTTGGTGGAGAGCTTAATTTTTTCATTCCAATTGTAGCAGTGATTGTTTTTTTCTTAGCTTTGCCTTGGCTAGTAGTGCGTGCTTCTTTATTCAATGCTCGGAATAGTAGCCATAGAGGCCTACGGTTTGATTTTGTTGGTAAAGTTGGTGAGGCTGCATTGATTTATATATTGTTGCCAATTGTGACACTTTTTAGCTTATATCTCGCATGGCCTTTTATGGATCATCAAAGAAATAAGTTTATGGTCAACAATCACAAGTTTGGGATGAGTCAATTTGATTTTAAAGCCAAAGTCAGTAGTTTTTATAAAGTGTATGCCATTGTGCTTATTGTTCCGTTGTTTATTGGACTGCTAGCAGCAGTTGCAGTGCCTGCTTATAAAGCTTATGAAGAAAAAGCAAATAAGGCTGCACAGCATTCTGTAATCGATTTCCCATTTATAGACGGGTTTGTTGGTAATCAGAAAAACAATCAAATCCAAATTGAAGAAAATCAAGTGTATCAAGAGTCATATGAAATTGAACCTGTATATTCTGGTAAATATGATTACGAAACGCAACAGAATGATAAATATCAGTCAGAAAGTGTTGAAGATGAGCCTTTAGTTGAAGATAACAAGTCTTTTGAGGAGACTGTTGAAGAAACTAAGCTTCAAAGACAGGAAGCACGTGAAAAAATGATTTCGGATATGCTGAAAACGCCTTCAAAAGTAATCCTGGTGTTAGTTTTTGTAGTTGGATATTTAATTCTAATCTTTTCATTTTTAGCGTATTTTAAATCGCGTTTAGGCAATTTGGTTTGGAGCAACACGTCACTAGATAACTTTACTTTTATTAGTACTTTGCGCGCACGAGATTATTTATGGATATACCTCTCCAATATTGTTGCAATTGCACTTACTTTCGGCTTAGCAACGCCATGGGCGCAAGTACGTTTAGCAAGATACCGTGCATCGAGGTTAAAAATTGTTGGAGATGTTGATTTTGATCAATTTGTTGGACATAAAAAAGAAGAGGTCAAAGCAACAGGAGAAGAAATAGCAGACTTCTTTGATGTTGATTTTTCTTTTGGATAAAAAAATGCTACAGGCGGTATTTTTTGATGGTAACAGCTCGCGGGCTCAATCAGTTTGGGTTACAGTAAGTGAGAGTGTATTAGAGGTTAATGTTGCAGGAAAACTTCAACGCTACCATTTATCAGAAATAGCAGTTCAAGCAAAATTAGGCGCTACAAAGCGCTTAATTGATTTGCCTAACGGTGCAAGGCTTGAGGCAGATGATATTAGTGAGATTGAAGCCGCAATACCATCTAAATCTGCACTCTTCTGGAATGTTCTGCATTACTTAGAAAATCATCTAGGTTGGGTCATTATATCGTTGTGTATAACGGTTCTAGTCGGTTGGATGTTTATACAGTATGGCATTCCTAAATTAGCAGCGGTTGTAGCTGAAGCAACACCACCTAGTATGGAGAAAAAGCTTGGTGAGCAAGTGCTAAAAGGCTTAGATCATAAATTAGGCTACTTTTCAGCTAGTAAAACTAGTTATAAACAACAACAAGGAATCGAAGCTTCTCTTATTGACTTATGTAAATCAAATGATTGTCCAGAATACCAATTAGCGTTTAGAGATGGTGGTGTTATTGGTGCAAATGCTTTTGCATTGCCAGGTGGCATTATGGTTGTTACCGATGATTTAGTTAAACTAGCAAAAAATAATACTGAAATTGTTGCAGTGTTAGCGCATGAGTTAGGACACGTAAAAAAACGGCATGCATTTAGACAAAGCATACAAGGTACATTATCTGGCTTAATCTTAGCGGCGGCAACTGGCGATGTTAGCTCAATGGCTTCTGGCTTGCCTGCAGTACTGGTACAAATGCAATACTCAAGACAACATGAATTAGAGGCTGATGGCTTTGCCTTGCAGGCAATGCAAAACTCTTGCTTACCACCAAAAGCATTTGCCGAAATATTATTTAGGTTGCAAAATAAAATCCATGAAAAAGCAAGCAATGGACAAAGTAATAAGAAAGCAGATAAGTCAGATGCTGGGCGCTATGATGCGATAAGTGATATGTTGTCAACGCATCCAAATACGATTGAGCGGATTAAACCATTTCTGGAAGCTAAGCCAGCTTGTTAGCTCTTTTTAAACACTGTTCTGGGTTGAATTCTTGCATAAAATAGACTTTTGCTTTAATCTATGGATACAGAATTAGTTATATTTAGGCGGACTCATGATGAAAAATTCAATAGCATCCAAAACAGATCAACGCAACTCTTTAAATAAAGCTAAAAGCATTGATATTAAAAAGATTGTTAGATTAGCCACGACAACGTTTCTGATGTTGGTTTTGGTGAGTGAGGCGCTAAAATTAGCATCGCAAGCTTGGTAAGTTTGGGTATGCTGTAACGGCGGCCATAGCCGCCGTTTTTGTTTTTGCAAATGTAATTTATACTAAGTCTAAAGCAATGTTTTTAAACATTGTTTTTTTATTTTTCAGCATTATTGGAATGTTATGACACAACACTTAATGAATACGTATGGTAGATTGCCGGTTACTTTTACAAAAGGGCAAGGTGTTTGGTTATGGGATAACCAAGGGGAGCAGTACTTTGATGCGCTTTCTGGCATTGCTGTAACCGGCTTAGGTCACTCTCATCCGGATTTTGTTAAAGCAATCAATGCGCAAGCCTCGACATTAATGCATGTGTCAAATGTTTATCATATCGCTGAGCAAGAGCAATTAGCGGATAAGTTAGCTGAAATATCGGGAATGGACAAAGTTTTTTTCTGTAATTCTGGATGTGAAGCTAACGAAGCTTCAATTAAGTTAGCGCGCCTACATGCACACAACCAGGGTATAAAAAATCCAGAAATCATTGTGATGGAACAATCATTTCATGGCCGTACTTTAGCTACACTATCTGCAACAGGAAATCGCAAAGCCCAAGCTGGTTTTGAGCCATTAGTTAGTGGTTTTATTCGAGTGCCATTTGATGATGTTGAAGCGGTGAAACAAGTTGCTGCTCGCAATAACAGCGTTGTTGCTATTTTAGTTGAACCTGTGCAAGGTGAGGGCGGTATTCATGTGCCAGCAGATATGAGTGCTTATCTGAAGGGTTTGCGCCAAGTGTGTGATGAAAATGGTTGGCTGCTAATGCTTGATGAAGTCCAAAGTGGTATTGGCAGAACTGGCACTTGGTTTGCATTTCAACATACCGGTATTTACCCAGATGTTATGTCACTTGCTAAGGGTTTAGGATCTGGAGTGCCAATTGGCGCTTGCTTGGCAAAAGGTATGGCAGCTGATGTGTTTGTACCTGGCAAGCACGGCTCAACTTTTGGCGGCAATCCATTTGCTACTAAGGCTGGACTAGCTACCCTAGAAATCATAGAAAATCAAAATCTTAGAGAAAATGCACAAGAGATGGGGGATTTTATTCACCAAGCATTTGCAAAAGCTTTTAATGGGAATGATGCAATCGTCAATATTCGTCATGCAGGGTTAATGATTGGGATTGAGTTAGATAGGCCATGCGCTGAGTTAGTAAAGTTAGCATTAGCGAATAAACTACTGATTAACGTGACCGCAGAGAAGGTCATTCGATTATTGCCACCTTTAATCATTAGTCAACAAGAGGCTCAGGAATTGGTGAATAGATTAGTGCCTGTAATAGAAAAATTTTTGAAAGCAGCTTAAATTAAAAGAGCACTGTATAAATTATGAGTATTAAACACTTTTTGCAATTTAATGATCTTGCACGTGATGAAGTTGAATATATATTTAAGCGTGCAGCGTGGATAAAGTCACAGTTCAAAGGCTACAAAAAGTACTGGCCCTTAGAAGACCGTACATTAGTGATGATCTTTGAAAAAGCAAGTACGAGAACACGTTTATCTTTTGAAGCTGGGATGCACCAACTGGGTGGAGCAGCAATTTATTTAAATACACGTGACTCACAATTAGGCCGTGGCGAACCTGTTGAAGATGCTGCGCAAGTGATTTCAAGAATGAGTGATTTGGTGATGATTCGCACCTTTGAACAAAGTATTATTGAACGCTTTGCAGCTAACTCCCGTGTGCCTGTTATTAATGGTTTAACAAATGAGTATCATCCATGTCAGATTTTGGCAGATATTTTTACATATATTGAACGTAGAGGCTCTATTCAAGGCAAAACGGTGACATGGATAGGTGATTCTAACAATATGTGCAATACATGGCTTCAGGCAGCAGAGGTGCTTGATTTTAATATGCATGTTTCAACGCCACCAGAATATGAGGTGGAGCCAGAACGGGCTAATTTATATGGTACTGATCACTTTGAAGAGTTTAAAGATCCTATGGACGCAGCAAAGGATGCAGACCTATTGACTACTGATGTTTGGACAAGCATGGGTTTTGAGGCAGAGAATGAAGAACGACGAAAAGACTTTGCAGACTGGCAAGTAGACTCTGACATGCTTAAAGTGGCAAAAAAAGATGTTTTATTTATGCACTGTCTGCCAGCACATAGAGGTGAAGAAGTGACCGCTGACGTGATTGATGGACCCAATTCAGTCGTGTGGGAAGAAGCAGAAAACCGACTTCATGTCCAAAAGGCATTAATGGAATACTTATTACTTGGAAAAGTTGAGTAAGTTATAGATTTTATTGATGGCGGTTTCGATACAGTATAACTTTTGGGTAAGCGTATCGATCCAAGCCAAAACAGATTGCACGTGCAAAAAGCGCTGATGGAATATTTATTATTAGGAAAAGTAAAGTAATGAGCAATGTTAAAAAAGTGGTATTGGCGTATTCAGGCGGTTTAGATACCTCCGTGATTTTAAAATGGTTACAGGATACCTACCAAGCAGAAGTTGTCACTTTTACTGCAGACTTAGGTCAAGGTGAAGAGTTAGAGCCAGCGCGAGCAAAAGCAAAATCAGCTGGGGTAAAAGACATTTATATAGATGATTTACGCGAAGAGTTTGTGCGCGACTTTGTGTTTCCCATGTTTCGCGCCAATACAATTTATGAAGGCGAATATTTACTTGGCACCTCTATTGCGCGCCCATTGATATCTAAGCGTTTGATTGAAATTGCAAAAGAAACCAATGCCGATGCGATTTCACATGGTGCTACTGGTAAAGGTAATGATCAAGTCCGTTTTGAGTTGGGTGCATATGCATTGAATCCAGCAATTAAGATTATCGCACCATGGCGGGAGTGGGATTTACTTAGCCGTGAAAAATTAATGACCTATGCAGAAAAGAATGGTATTGAAGTCGATATGAAACATAAGCAAGGAGGTAGCCCGTATTCTATGGATGCTAACTTGTTGCATATTTCTTATGAAGGCCGTCATTTAGAAGATCCTGCGGCTGAGGCAGAAGAAAGTATGTGGCGCTGGACAGTAAGCCCAGAAGCGGCACCAGATGAAGCCGAATATTTGGATATCGAATACAAGCAAGGTGATATTGTTGCACTTAATGGTAAAGCTATGAAAGCGCATGAAATCTTAGCAGAATTAAATCGTCTCGGCGGCAAGCACGGTATTGGTCGTTTAGATTTGGTTGAAAACCGCTATGTAGGCATGAAAGCACGTGGTTGCTATGAAACTCCTGGCGGCACGATTATGATGAAAGCGCACAGAGGTATTGAAAGCGTGACATTAGATCGTGAAGTAGCGCATTTGAAAGATGAATTAATGCCACGCTATGCCAGCTTGATTTATAACGGCTATTGGTGGAGTCCTGAGCGTATTGCGCTACAAACGCTGATTGATCATACCCAAAACCATGTTAATGGTTGGGTGCGTGTGAAATTGTATAAAGGGAGTGTGTCTGTAGTTGGACGAGATAGTAAAACGGATTCATTATTCGACCCGAATATTGCAACATTTGAAGATGATGCAGGCGCATATGACCACAAAGATGCGGAAGGCTTTATCAAGCTAAATGCTTTGCGTATGCGCATTGCAGCAAAAGTGCGCCCAATCAATAAATAATGATGAAAAACAAAGTCATAGCTTATGATTCAACACTGCGTGATGGTGCACAAGCGCAGGGTGTGTCATTTACCGTTGAAGATAAACTAAAAGTTGTTCAAAAGCTGGATGACTTGGGGGTGGGTTATATTGAGGCTGGCAATCCCGGCTCTAATCCAAAAGATTTAGCGTTTTTTGAACGAGTTGCCTCATTAAAACTTAAACACGCAAAAATTATTGCTTTTGGCAGCACGCGTAAAATTGGTATCAAAGCAGCTGATGATCGCAATTTAAAGTCTTTACTTAGTGCCAATACACAAGCCGTCGCAATATTTGGCAAAAGTTGGGATTATCAAGTAACAGACATTCTTCGGACAACGCTAGACGAAAACTTAGCCATGATTAGCGATACCATTGCGTATCTCAAACAGCAAGGCAAAGAAGTAGTGTTTGATGCAGAACACTTTTTTGATGGTTACAAAGCCAACCCTGACTATGCAATGCAAACATTGAAAGCTGCCACTGATGCTGGTGCTGATGTCTTATGTCTATGCGACACCAACGGTGGTACTTTTCCTGAAGAAGTTTTTCAGCTAACACAAAAAGTCATCGAAAGTTTTGATACACAAGTCGGCATTCACTGTCATAACGATTGTGAAATGGCAGTCGCTAATTCTATTGCAGCAGTAAAGGCTGGTGCGGTACAAGTGCAAGGCACGATTAATGGTATTGGTGAGCGGTGTGGTAATGCTAATTTAAGTTCCATTATTCCTAATATACAACTGAAATTAGGCATGGATTGTATTCCAGCCTCGCAAATGCATAACTTAACTAACGTATCTAAGTTTGTGAATGAAATTGCAGGTGTGCCATTTAATGAAAAAGCCCCTTATGTGGGCGGTGATGCGTTTTCACATAAAGGCGGCATGCATATTGATGCTGTAAACAAAAATCCTGTTTCTTACGAGCATATTAACCCAATTTTAGTTGGTAATGAGCGTCATACCTTGGTTTCTGAAGTGGCGGGTAGAAGTGCGTTATTAGCAAAACTGCAAATGATCGACCCTGCATTAACCAAAGAGTCTGAAGACACCAAACGCGTTCTTGAACATTTAAAATTGTTAGAACATGAAGGTTATCAATTTGAAAATGCAGAGGACTCTTTTGATGTCCGGGTACGTAAATTGTTAGGAAAAAGCCAAACCTATTTTAAACTTGAGAAGTACAACATTACTATTAATGAGCCTTCTTTAGGTGGCAGAAATTCGAAAGCTATCGTATCATTTTTAGTGAATAATCAAATGGTGAATGCAGAAGCAGAAGGTGATGGTCCGGTCGATGCACTAGACAAAGCCATGAGAAATGCTTTACGTGACACCTATCCAGCCATTAAAGAAATGAAGCTAACTGACTATAAAGTTCGCGTATTGGACTCAAATTTAGCAACAGCTGCTAAAGTTCGCGTTATGATCGAGTCTTCAGATGAAGAAACGAGTTGGAATACCATTGGTGTTTCTACGGATATTACTGAAGCATCTTGGATTGCGTTGCAAGATGCGATCGAATATAAGCTAATGCGAACTACCAATTAAGCTTTTTTAGTCGGGGAGAGCATAACGAGTTTGAGTTGTTCTTGATCTACTGGACGTAGGGTGACTTGTTGGTAACTTAACAAGCCCAGCTTAGTATGGTTAAACTCACGCAATCCTCCTTGACGCTCAAGCACATCATGATGCTTCCAAAACTGTTCAAACTCAGGACTAGCTTTTGATAACTCAGTTACTAAGCTTTGTAATTCACGTTCTTCTAAACGGCTGCGGCAATCAGCTCTAAACTCAGCCACTAAGCGTCGACTACGCGTTTCCCAGTTCATAACAAAGGCTTTGGCATTAGAATGTGTAAAAACTAAACGTAAGAGATTTGGCGCGACAGCATCCTCTTTTGTTAACCAGTCACCAAATAATTCTTCTGCTTGTGTGTTCCAAGCCAAAAGATTCCAAGTTCGACCTAGTATATAAGCAGGCACGTTGATATCTTTGAGTAGCGTGGTTAAGGCGATTGATGCTAAATCTTCTTCTGGAACATGCCCTTGTGGATCACGTCTACCCGCCATATCAAATAAATATGCACGTTCTGTTCTGGTTAATTTTAATGCTTGGGCCACACGCACTAATGCATCTGCAGACATGTTTACATCACGACCTTGTTCAATCCATGTATACCAAGTTGCACTAATGCTCGCAAGTTGTGCAACTTCTTCTCGTCTTAAGCCCTTTGTACGTCGTCTGGCTCCTTGTGGAAAACCGAATTCTTCTGGTGAGCCACGCTTGCGAATAGCTTGTAAGAATTCACCTAACTCTTTGCGTCTTTTATCTTGTATTTGAGAAATCATTCTTATTTAAGGTATTATCATTTATACCAGTATAAACTATATTCTTGTTAGGGTATTAAAAAATAGATATGATGGCATCATTATAAATTTTTAGTATTATTATAGGAGCTGTGATGGCTGGAAAAACGCTTTATGACAAATTATGGGATACCCATTTAGTACATCAAGATGCAGATGGTACAAGTCTTATTTATATAGATCGCCACTTGGTTCATGAGGTCACAAGTCCGCAAGCATTTGAAGGCTTAAGGATTGCTGGCCGTAAACCTTGGCGCAATAGTTCAATTGTGGCTAACCCTGACCACAATACACCTACCCAAAATTGGGATAAAGGCATTGAAGATCCTGTGTCACGTTTACAAGTAGAGACGCTAGATAAAAACATTAAAGAGTTTGGCTCTTTGGTTTATTTCCCATTTAAAGATAAAAATCAGGGCATTATTCATGTGATTGGCCCTGAGCATGGCACAACCTTGCCTGGTATGACGGTGGTATGTGGTGATAGCCATACATCAACCCATGGTGCATTTGGTGCATTGGCACATGGTATTGGCACTTCAGAAGTTGAACATGTGATGGCGACGCAAACTTTAATTGCTAAAAAATCTAAAAACATGTTGGTAAAAGTGAATGGAAAGCTAGGTGTTGGCATTACTGCTAAAGACGTTGCCTTAGCTATTATTGGTGTGACGGGTACGGCAGGTGGAACTGGCTATGCGATTGAGTTTGCAGGTGATGTCATTAGTGCCTTGTCAATGGAAGGGCGTATGACGATTTGTAATATGGCCATTGAAGCAGGCGCGCGCGCTGGGATTATGGCGCCAGATGAAAAGACAGCGGCATACTTAAAAGGCCGTCAATATGCACCAAAAGCAGATCAATGGGAACAAGCAGTCGCTTATTGGAATACTTTACATTCTGATGCTGATGCAGCGTTTGATGCGGTAATTGAATTAAACGGAGCAGATATTCAGCCACAAGTAACTTGGGGTACCTCGCCAGAGCAAGTTCTACCTATTGGATCAACTGTACCTGACCCAGCTAATGAAAAAGATGCTACAAAACGCACTAGCATTGAAAATGCGCTTAAATATATGGGTTTAGCCGCTAACACGCCTATTACTGATATTAAATTAGATAAAGTATTTATTGGTTCATGTACCAACTCAAGAATTGAAGATTTACGTGCGGCAGCGGTTGTTGCAAAAGGCAAGAAAGTGGCAAGTAATATCGACGTTGCAATGGTCGTGCCAGGCTCTGGTATTGTGAAGCGTCAGGCGGAAGAAGAAGGCTTAGATAAAATTTTTATCGAGGCAGGTTTTGAGTGGCGCGAGCCAGGGTGCTCAATGTGTTTAGCGATGAATGCTGATCGTTTAAGTGCTGGTGAGCGTTGTGCGTCAACATCAAACCGTAATTTTGAAGGTCGCCAAGGTCCAGGTGGACGCACGCATTTGGTGAGCCCGGCAATGGCCGCAGCCGCGGCAATCGCGGGCCATTTTGTAGACGTACGTAACGTTTAAACGCGAGGAGATAAATAATGAAAGCATTTACACAAATTACTGGGTTAGCATGCCCATTAGATCGCGCTAACGTTGATACAGACGCGATTATTCCTAAACAATTTTTAAAATCAATTAAGCGGACTGGTTTTGGTCCATACTTGTTTGATGAATGGCGTTACACCAACTATGGTGAGCCAGACATGGATTGCAGCACGCGTCCTTTAAATAAAGACTTTGTACTTAACCAAGCGCGTTACAAAGGCGCACAAATCTTATTAGCACGTGATAACTTTGGATGCGGTTCTAGCCGTGAACATGCCCCTTGGGCGATTGATGACTATGGCTTCCGCGTGATTATTGCGCCAAGTTTTGCTGATATTTTCTTTAATAACTGCTTTAAGAATGGCATTTTACCTATCGTGGCTTCATCAGAAATCGTTGACCAATTATTTAAAGAGTGTGATGCCAATGAAGGCTACACCTTAAACGTTGATTTACCTTCACAAACTGTGACCATGCCTTCAGGCCAATCGTTTAGCTTTGAGATTAACCAAACTTCTAAACATAACTTATTGAATGGATTGGATGAAATTGGTTTAACGCTGATGCATGCAGATAAAATCAAAGACTTTGAAGAAAAACATAAAGCAATGCAACCTTGGCTGTTTGCATAATTAAATTGACTGTGTATTTGATATTCGACTTTACCTGGTAGTCAAAATCCTATTGTGTTTAATGTACATTCAGGCTTTTGTGCGCCTTATGCTTTGATTATTAATTACCAGCCATTTTTTTATGATAAAAAATTGAATAGATAACTAAATTAGGAACAAAATATTATGATGAAAATTGCAGTTCTTCCTGGAGATGGTATCGGTCCAGAAATCGTGACTCAAGCGCTACGTGTGCTAGAAGTATTGAAAAACGAAGGCATGAAAATGGAATTTACAGAAGCACCTTTAGGTGGCCAGGCTTATGATCAATACGGTCACCCTTACCCAGAGTTTACACAAAAAATTTGCCGTGAAGCGGATGCTGTATTGTTAGGTGCTGTTGGCGGCCCTCAATATGACAATTTAGATCGTCCTCTACGTCCAGAGCGCGGGTTATTAGCAATTCGGAAGGACTTGGGCTTGTTTGCAAACCTGCGCCCAGCGGTGTTATATCCAGAACTAGCTAATGCTTCTACCTTGAAACCAGAAGTAGTTTCAGGCTTAGACATTATGATTGTACGTGAATTAACAGGCGATGTTTACTTTGGACAACCACGTGGTATGCGCGTGAATGAAGAAGGCGAGCGCGAAGGTTTCAATACCATGGTTTATAAAGAGTCTGAAGTGCGACGGATTGCGCATGTGGCTTTTGGTATCGCAATGAAACGTGGTAAAAAGTTATGTTCAGTGGATAAAGCCAATGTGCTAGAAACCACAGAGTTCTGGAAAGAAATTGTCATTGATGTAGCTAAAGAATATCCTGAAGTAGAGTTAAGTCATATGTATGTAGACAATGCTGCTATGCAGTTGATTCGCAACCCAAAACAATTTGATGTAATGGTAACAGGTAATATATTTGGTGACATCTTATCTGATGAAGCCTCTATGCTAACCGGGTCAATTGGTATGTTAGCTTCAGCATCATTGAATGCAAGTAAGCAAGGATTGTATGAGCCTTCTCATGGCTCAGCGCCAGATATTGCAGGTCAAAACTTAGCAAATCCGATTGCAACTATTTTGTCAGTTGCGATGATGTTACGTTATAGCTTTGATAATGAAGGGGCTGCTGTTCGAATAGAGAATGCAGTTAAAACAGTATTGGCTGCTGGCTACCGAACAGGTGACATCTATGAAAATGGTATGAAAAAGGTCAGCTGTTCAGAAATGGGAGATCAAATCGTTGCAGCAATGTAGCTTTTTTGATTGATTTTTAAAGCGTATGCACGTTACGGGTAAGCGCTTTTCTGCGATAATTAAATAATAAATATATGAGGAGATGGATATGGCGCAATTTGATAACGTGAGTGTGAAAAAGAAAGCGAATATTTACTTTGATGGTAAATGTGTGAGTCATACCGTTTTGTTCCCTAATGGAACACGTAATACCTTGGGTGTTATTTTTCCAAGCACCTTAACATTTAATACTGAGTCACCTGAATTGATGGAAATTAATTCAGGTGTTTGCAAAGTTAAATTAGCAAATGAAAATGCTTGGAAAACATATCAAGCTGGGGATAAGTTTGCCATTCCTGGCAATACTCATTTTGATATTGAAGTAGTGGAAATCCTAGATTATGTCTGTCACTATGAGTAAGTTGATTAACTTGGTTTTAATGTAAATGCTTATAAAGCAAAATGATTAAAATCATATTCAGTTTTCATCTTTAATGTTAGCAATTTTCAGGAGTACAAATGCCATCATTTGATATTACATCAGAAGTAGATAAAGTTGCTTTAGCTAACGCAATTGATACAGCAGCTAAGCAAGTGACGAATCGATATGATTTTAAAGGTACCTCTGCCAAGTTAGATTTTAATGATAAAGATTCAATCATTACAGTCTACGGAGACAATGACTTTCAGTTAGATCAGGTTAAAGATATTTTGTTACCTGCAATGGAAAAAAAAGAGCCTGATTCTTCAAAACGGCTGGAGCACAAAGATCCACAAACAGTTTCTGGTAATAAAGTAAAACAGGAGCTAATAGTAAAAGATGGAATTGATGGCGACTTAGCAAAACGTATTGTAAAAACAATTAAAGACAGCCGATTGAAAGTGCAAGCAAGTATTCAAGGGGAGGCTGTTCGAGTGATTGGTGCCAAGCGAGATATTTTGCAAGAAGTCATTGCGCTAATGAAAAAAAGCGTGACTGATTTCCCGCTTAAATTCGGTAATTTTAGAGATTAGAAAGGTAAATAAATGAATCGTTTAGTTGTTCTAGTTTTAACACTGATATCACTTTCTGCTTGTAATACGATTGACGGTATGGGTAAAGATATTGAAAAAGCTGGTGAAGCCGTTCAAAAGTCAGCAAAGTAAGCGCTAGTTTATGAATTTAGTTTTTAAATATTTAGGAGTCATATGTTAAAGGTAGGTTTTGTTGGTTGGCGTGGCATGGTGGGGTCAGTGCTTATGCAGCGAATGATGCAAGAAAATGATTTTGCAGACATTGAACCACAATTTTTTACGACTTCACAGATAGGTTTTGTTGCTCCTGATATTGGAAAAGCTTCTCCAAATTTAAAAGATGCAAAAGAGATAGTGGCGTTAAAAGGCATGGATGTGATTGTTTCATGTCAAGGTGGCGATTATACGAATGAAATTTTCCCAAAATTGAGGGCGGATGGCTGGAAGGGTCATTGGGTTGATGCGGCTTCAAGTTTACGAATGGATAAAGATGCTGTAATTGTTTTAGATCCTGTGAACGGCGCAATCATAGCAAATTCACTTGCAAATGGTGTGAAAAACTGGATAGGTGGTAACTGCACAGTTTCGCTAATGCTAATGGCTATGCATGGCTTATTTAAAGCTGATTTGGTTGAGTGGGTAACTGCCATGACTTATCAAGCCGCTTCTGGCGCAGGTGCGCAAAATATGCGAGAACTCATCACACAAATGGGCGTTATTAATACTTCTGTCACTAATTTGTTGTTAAACCCATCTTCAGCAATTCTAGATATTGATAGAACGGTTTCGGATACGATTGTTTCAGAGAGCTTTCCAACCGCTAATTTTGGCGTTCCTTTGGCTGGAAGTTTAATTCCTTGGATTGATAAGGATTTAGAAAATGGTCAAAGTAAAGAAGAATGGAAGGCTGGTGTAGAAACTAATAAGATCCTAGGAAGAGAGCTAAGCCCAATTATAATTGATGGTTTATGTGTTCGTATAGGCGCAATGCGTTGTCATTCACAAGCGTTGACAGTTAAGCTTAAAGCAAATGTTCCGCTAGATGAAATTAATCAGATGATTAATGAGGCAAATCAATGGTCAAAGCTGATCCCAAATACACGCGAAGCAAGTATGCATGATTTATCTCCAGCAGCCGTTACTGGCACATTAACGACACCGATAGGTCGTGTTCGAAAATTAGCTATTGGCAATGAGTATATTTCAGCATTTACCGTTGGAGATCAGTTGCTATGGGGTGCTGCGGAACCGTTAAGGCGTATGCTGCGAATACTTGTTGAAGCTTGATTAATTGTAAAAATATATTTTAAAAATCTAAATCAAATTAAATTTTTGTATAAAAAATACAATAATCATTAAACAATTACATACGTTGTGAATATAATGTGTATTATGAGCTTGCATCCCTAACTAATTGATGTTAATTTCGTTATTGGATTAATATTAGTAAATATAAGCTTAAGAATATTAAGGTGGAATAGTGCATCACTTAAAAATAAAGAAATTATCGATAGCTTTAGGCTTGACGTTATTACCCATTTCAGTTCTGGCTGCCGGTCTTGGTCAGTTAAATGTTAACTCAGGCATTGGTGAACCCTTAAAAGCAGAAATTGAACTATTATCAGTTTCGCCAGCTGAGAAAAATACATTAAAAGCTAATATAGCACCAGAATCGACATATGCAGCTCAAGGGTTAGATCGTCCTGCTTCACACCAAGGTATTAAAGTGGAGATTACCAAAAGCGCGAATGGTAAAGATATTCTTAAATTGCAGTCAAATCAACCTATAGATGAGCCTTATTTGGACATGTTGGTTGAGGTCGAATGGGAAACTGGGCGAATTTTAAGAGAGTATACAGTTCTATTAGATCCACCTGGCTATAAGACGTCAGTCGCTGCACCAAAAGTTGACGTTCCGGCAATTAAAGCTAAGAGTAACTTAGCGCCTAAACCAATCGCTAAAAATGATCAATCGAGCGCTGGTAGTTTAGTGACAGCAAACACGTCTGCTGTAAATTCAAACAGTTTTGGTACTGCTGATGACTACCTTACAAAAAGAGGTGATACGTTATCAAAAATTGCAGGGCGGATGAAGCCTGAAGGCGTTAGTTTGGATCAAATGCTAGTTGGTCTTTTTGAGGCTAATCCAGATGCGTTTGATGGAAAAAACATGAACCGCCTTAAAGTCGGTAAGATTTTGCAAACGCCAACCAAAGAAGCTTTAGATGCTATTGGTAGAAAAGAAGCAGTAAGTGAAATTAAATTGCAAACTGCCAATTGGAATGAATATCGGAATAAATTAGCTGGTATTGTCGAGTCAAGTATACCGCAAGCAAGCGAGGAAGAGTCTCAATCTAGCAGTGGTAAAATTAAACCTGCAACAGAAGATCAATCGATACCAGAAAATGCTGGTCCTAAAGATGTGGTTAAATTGTCAAGTGGCGACACTAGTGCAGTTGAAGCTGATATGCAAGCTAAAATTACAGCCTTACAAGAGGAAGTAAGTGCGCGTGAAAAAGGCTTGAAAGAAGCGCAAGATAGAACAGTAGCTTTAGAAAAACAAATTGAAGATATGCAGAAACTACTGACGTTGAAGAGTGATGCACTAGCTAAGGTTCAACAAGAAGAACCTGTTGAAGCAGAGACTAATTTAGAACAAGTACAAGCACAAGCAGAAGCATCTTCTGAATTACCTCCAGAAGTTGCAAATCCAGAACTTACAACTGAAGCGCCTATTGCTGATGTAGAGCAACCAAAACCAGTTACACAAACGCCTATTGATATCCCAGTAGAAGAACCCAGTTTTATTTCTAGTTTAATTGCAAACATAACTGGAATCTTTAACGACTTCAATAACTCAATTGTTGGCGTTGCTGGTGGTCTTGTTGCTTTATTAACTGGTATATGGTTTTACTTAAGAAATAAACGTAGAAAGAACCTTGCTGATTTTGAACAAGGTATTATGACCTCAGGGGGTCTAAAAGCAAACACTGTATTTGGCAATACGTCTGGTGCAAGTGTTGATACGGGTGATACGTCCTTCTTAACAGACTTTTCACAAAGTACAAGTGGAGGCATGATTGATACAAATGATGTTGATCCTATTGCAGAAGCTGAAGTTTATATGGCCTATGGTCGAGATGCTCAAGCAGAAGAAATATTAAAAGACGCTATCTCCAAAGAACCTAAACGTTATGAACTACATCTTAAACTGTTAGAAATGTATGCTGCAAATAAAGATATGTCAGCTTTTGAAACAGTTTCTGGTGAGTTATACACTACATTGGGTGCTGAAGATCCAACTTGGGCAAAAGTAGCGGAAATTGGCATAAAATTAGAACCAAATAACCCGCTTTACCAGTTAAAAGAAGGTGCAACGAAATCGAGAGAGAATTCAAACAATGAGACGAAATTAGATGTATCAGATTTTGCAGATTCACCATTGGCAGCTGAAGCGGATTTAAATTTTTCATTAAACACGGATGTTGAATCAGAGGAAGATAGTTTTAATGTATCAGCTTTAGCCGATAAGATCGATCATGATTTTGATGAAACAGCATTAGATTTGGAAAATGTTCCCGAAGTATTGAAAGTGGATGATTCAGCCCTTGAGTTCGATATAACACCATCTAATGAAAATGCTGAAGTAGATGAGGATGATGTGTCATTTGCACATACCATGCCTAATCTCGATTTTCCAACCTCTGAGGTTGAATTAGATAAATCAAATGAAATTGATGAATTTAATGAAGCTGAGGCTGACATTAGCGATAATTCAGTTGATGATCTATCTGAAAATAATGCCGAGCTTGAAGCGCCTAAATTAGACTTTTCAAATGAGTTAAGCTTGGATCTTACAGAAGATGACAATACTGATGAAGTTGAAATTCAAGACTTGGCTGAAGAGGGAAGTTCAGAGCCTGAAAATTTCGGGTTTGATATTAATACACTATCAGGAGACACTTTAACACTTGATGCTGATGATAAAACTGCTGAAGAAGAGCTTGTTGATGTGCTCGATATGAGTGATATTACTCTCGATGTTGGAGATAGTGTTAACGATGCTATAACAGAGGCATCTCCTGTGCTAGAAATGGCTGTAACGGAAGAGGCTGCGCCTGAATCAGAAGAGGTGGAGACTAAGCTTGAATTAGTTGCTGCCTATATTGATATGGAAGATAAAGAAGGTGCTAAAGAATTGCTAGATGAAGTATTAAAAGAAGGTGGCGCAAATCAACGTAAACGCGCTGAAGAAATATTAGCATCTATCGGATAAATAGCAATTATTATCGAAAGCCGGGCTTTTGTCCGGCTTTTTACATTACATGCCAAGATTAATATCATTTAAAAATGGAGAGCGCATTAATACAAGTGCTCAGTTAATCGCTTTGTTTGCGTTCACCATATCAGTCAATTTATGGGAGATGATGTATTTGTTCTTAAGTTTTACAATTCTAATTGTATTTATTATTACAATAAAAAACATGCATTTTTATCAACTTATAAAACGATTAAAGTGGTTTTATCTCGTTATGTTTTTGATTTTTCTTTTTAATACGCCTGGAGAGCATATTCCTGATTGGCCATTATTCTTTACACCGAGTTACGAAGGTTTACAAATGGGGATAATTCAACTCTTAAGAATTACAACAATATTGGCATTTTTATCAGTTATCTTATTTAAAAATACAAAAAATGAACTCATTGCTGGCGTATATTTTTTGATTAAACCACTTTCTAATTTAGGTTTCGATGTGAAACGTTTTTCATCTCGTTTGTGGCTCACTTTATACTACGTTGATCTACAAGATAATAATAAAACTAAGCCGATGCTTCAGGATTTACAATCTAGCTTGTCAAAAATATTTTCTGAAAATGAAATAGAAAGTGATGTAATAGACATAGAACTGCCTGTATTTTATCCATTTGATTATGCGATCGTTTTTGTTAGCCTCACACTATTGGTTTTTTCATTGTTAAAGCAAGTGTAATCTATGCGCATTGCTTTAGGTATTGAATATGATGGTAACAGTTTTTGTGGTTGGCAAAGCCAACTTTCAGGTTGTGGTGTTCAGGATGCCTTAGAAAAGGCAATTGCCACAATAGCACAACATCCCATTCGTATTCATGCGGCAGGAAGAACAGATACGGGTGTGCATGCGTTAATGCAAATTGTTCATTTTGATACTGAGGCAATCAGATCAGTCAGTGCTTGGGTTAGAGGTGTTAATGCGTATTTGCCCTCGACAATTCGTGTTATTTGGTCAAAATTAGTGAATGAAGATTTTCATGCTAGATTTTCGGCCACTCTTCGTTGTTATGAATATCTTTTAATTAATTCACCAGTTGCTCCAGCAATATTAAATACAAAAGCTGGTTGGTATCATTTGCCACTTGATTTCAATGCAATGAATGAAGGCGTAAAGTTTTTAATTGGAGAGCATGATTTTAGTGCTTTTCGTGCAAGTGAGTGTCAAGCCAAGTCTCCAGTACGTAAAATACATGAGGCATCTGTAAATGTGTATGAAGATAAGTTTGTATTTCAATTTGTTGCTAATGCCTTTTTACAACATCAAGTACGCAATATGATTGGGGCATTGATATATGTTGGTAATGGCAAGCGCCCGCCTGAATATATAGAATCATTGTTGAAACAACAAGATAGAAAGCTATCACCACCAACTTTTTCTGCCCATGGTTTGTATTTAAGTGGTGTTGAATATGATACGGAGTGGGGCTTACCTAGACTAAGGCAGCACATTAACTTGATTTGATGAATTCTTGTGACATGTTGTGTACTTTAAGATAGTCTTACATAATATGGTTAGATTACTTGATTAACAAATGAGAACCCGCGTAAAAATTTGTGGTATTACCAACGTAGAGGATGCCTTGGCTGCTGTTGCCTGCGGTGCTGATGCGATAGGTTTAGTCTTTTATAGCCCAAGCCCACGCTGTGTGACTGTTCTACAAGCTGAAAAAATAAGCCAAGCACTGCCGCCATTTGTGACTGTTGTCGCATTATTTGTTAATCCTACTGTCAATGAAGTTAATGACGTATTAACTGCTATTCATGTTGATTTATTACAATTCCATGGTGATGAGCTAGAGGTGGATTGTTTGCAATATCAATTGCCATATTTAAAGGCGATTCGCGTTAAACCAGACACAAATTTGATACAATATGCACAAATCTATTCTAGTGCTCAGGCTTTATTGTTAGATACTTATTCTGATAGTGCAGTTGGTGGAACTGGAGAAACGTTTGATTGGAGTATTATTCCTCAAAACTTACCTAAACCAATTATTTTGGCAGGGGGCTTAAATGCTGAAAATGTCACTAAGGGCATTTCTCAAGTAAAACCATATGCTGTTGATGTAAGTGGAGGCGTGGAAGTCAGTAAAGGAATTAAAGACATAAAAAAGATTGCCAAATTTATGGCTGCAGTATATGCAGTGAATGAATGCAATCATATTTAACAATAGATACTGGGACATAGGAAGACTGTGTTCCAAAAGCAAGGAGTCAGTATGCAGTTATATGATATGCCAGATGAGCGTGGTCATTTTGGACAGTTTGGCGGTTCATTTGTTGCCGAAACTTTGGTTGAAGCGCTGGATGAGCTAAGAGCGATGTATGAAAAATACCGTCATGATCCAGAATTTTTAGCAGAATATGCATATGATTTGAAGCATTTTGTGGGTAGGCCAAGTCCTATATATCATGCACAGCGCTGGTCAGATAAAGTGGGCGGTGCACAGATTTATTTAAAACGTGAAGATTTAAATCATACAGGTGCTCATAAGGTCAATAATACAATTGGTCAGGCACTACTTGCTAAGCGTATGGGTAAGCCAAGAGTCATTGCAGAAACTGGCGCAGGACAACATGGAGTTGCAACGGCAACTATTGCAGCTAGGTTAGGTTTAGAGTGTGTCGTGTATATGGGAAGTGAGGACGTTAAACGCCAAGCTCCAAATGTTTTTAGAATGAAATTATTAGGTGCAACTGTTGTGCCAGTAGAAAGTGGATCAAAAACGCTGAAAGATGCTCTAAATGAAGCGATGCGAGATTGGGTTACCAACATTTCAGATACTTTTTATATTATTGGGACTGTTGCAGGGCCACATCCATACCCAATGATGGTAAGAGATTTTCAGGCTGTAATTGGTATTGAGGCTAAAACACAAATGAATGAAATGGTTGGTAGGCAACCAGATGCGGTCGTTGCTTGTGTGGGTGGCGGTTCGAATGCTATGGGTATCTTTTATCCATATATTGATGTGCCCAATGTACGCTTAATTGGCGTAGAAGCCGCGGGACATGGTTTGGAGACAGGCGCACATGCAGCACCTTTAAGCTCTAATAGTGCAGTGGGTGTGCTTCACGGAAATCGTACTTATTTAATGCAAGATGAAGACGGAAATATTATCGAAACACACTCAATCTCTGCCGGATTAGATTATCCTGGTGTAGGGCCAGAGCATGCTTGGTTGAAAGATATAAAACGTGCTGAATATGTTGGTATCACTGATGATGAAGCAATGACAGCATTTCATAGCCTGTGTCGAACTGAAGGTATTATTCCAGCACTTGAATCGAGTCATGCATTAGCGCATGCTGAAAAAATGGCAAGAGACATGCGTAAAGATGAGATTATTCTGGTTAATTTATCAGGACGTGGTGACAAAGATATTAATACCGTTGCCAAACTTGCAAATATTACCTTGTAAAAAATGCATCCAAATCAATCTTTAAGTTAACGAATACACAATTATTAGAATTGCTTATGTCAAGAATACAATCAACTTTTGCCACCTTAAAAACTAAAAATAAAAAAGCACTAATTCCCTATATAACAGCTGGTGACCCGCATCCAAAGTTTACTGTGGAAATGATGCATGCGCTTGTTAAAAATGGTGCTGATATTATTGAATTAGGCGTTCCATTTTCTGATCCAATGGCTGACGGCCCAGTTATTCAGCGAGCCAGTGAACGTGCCTTAGTGCATAAAGTTGGTTTACGAAAAGTCTTATCTTTAGTAAAAGAGTTTCGTGTGGATGATACGACTACTCCAATTGTTCTGATGGGTTATGCAAATCCAATCGAAGCTATGGGAGTTGAAGCTTTTGCTTCTAATGCAAAAGATGCAGGCGTAGATGGCGTGTTGACCGTTGATTATCCACCTGAGGAGTGCCATGATTTTATTTCAGCACTAAATAAACATGATATCGACAGTATTTTTCTCTTGTCACCAACCACTGAAAAGAAACGGATTGATTTAGTCGTAAAACAGGCAACGGGGTTTTTATATTACGTATCATTAAAAGGTGTAACTGGTGCGGCGAACTTAGATGTTGAAGAAGTTAAATCACGCGTTGCAGATATTAAAAAACAAACAAACCTTCCAGTTGGTGTTGGTTTTGGTGTAAAAGATGCTGTTACTGCAAAGGCTGTTGCGGCTTTTGCAGATGCGGTTGTTGTTGGTAGTAGGACAGTTTTAACAATCGAGCAGTCAAGCGAAGAAACATTAATTCAAAATATAAGTACATTAATACAAGAGTTGCGTTCAGCAATCGATTAAAGATTGGGGTAGCTATGAGTTGGTTAGATAAGATTCCACAAAAAATTCAACATGTTGTGGGCAGTGTGCAAAAAAGAAATGTTCCTGAAGGATTGTGGAGTAAGTGTGAGTCATGTCAGTCTGTACTCTATAAAACTGATTTAGAAGCGACTTTAGAAGTTTGCCCAAAATGTAATCATCACAACCGTATTTCCGCAAGAGAAAGAATTAGCTTTTTATTAGATGAAGGCAATCAGGTTGAAATTGGTCAAAATGTTTCACCAATTGATTCATTGAAATTCAAAGATAGTAAAAAATATACAGACCGGATGAGAGAAGCTCAAAAGACTGTTAAGGAAATAGATGCTTTAATTGTGATGCAAGGTCGTATTCTTGAACTACCTGTTGTTGTTGCGGCTTTTGAATTTAAATTTATGGGTGGATCGATGGGTTCTGTAGTTGGTGAACGTTTTGTTCGCGGAGTGAATGCCGCAATTGAACATAAAACGCCATTTATTTGCGTAGCTGCAAGTGGCGGTGCCCGCATGCAAGAAGGTTTATTATCGTTGATGCAAATGGCTAAAACAAGTGCAGCTTTGACTAAGCTTTCTGAGGCTGGATTACCATTTATTTCAATACTAACTGACCCAACGATGGGAGGAGTATCTGCAAGCTTTGCCATGCTGGGAGATATCATTATCGCTGAGCCGAATGCGCTAATTGGTTTTGCTGGCCCACGTGTTATTGAGCAAACAGTCCGAGAAACTTTACCAGATGGTTTTCAAAGAGCAGAGTTTTTGCTAGACCATGGCGCAATTGATATGATTGTTGATCGAAGAGAAATGCGTGATAAATTGAAAGTTCTTTTATCTAATTTAATGCATGCAGCTTAACCTATCAGATTAAATTTTGTGAATGATTTAGACGATAAGCCAAAGTCAGTAGCGCAATGGCTAGCTTATATTGAAGACCTGCACCCGAGTGCCATTGAAATGGGCTTGGAGCGTGTGCAAGCGGTTGCTGGGTATTTAGATTTAGATTCGCTTCCCGTTATTATCAGTATTGCTGGTACCAATGGGAAAGGGTCGACGTGTGCAATGCTAGAGAGTATCTACCATACAGCAGGATACAAAGTTGGTGCATATGTTTCACCACACTTGATTCGTTACAATGAGCGTGTGCGTGTCAATTGCCAAGAAATTTCAGATGAAGACTTGTGTAGTGCATTTTCTGCGGTTGAGAGTGTTCGTGGAGATGTAGTTTTAACCTATTTTGAGATGGGAACTTTAGCTGCAATATGGCACTTTGCGAGATCAAACTTAGATGTCATTCTTTTAGAGGTTGGTATGGGTGGTCGACTTGATGCAGTCAATGTTTTTGAACCAGCCTGCTCAATTGTGACTTGCATTGATTTGGATCATCTAGAATATTTAGGTGACACCCGTGAAAAAATTGCAATTGAGAAAGCAGGGATTTTTAGACCTGAAAAAGTTTCGATATGTGGGGACGACAATCCACCAGTGACCTTAATTGATTATGCAAAAAAAATTAATACGAAATTAAAATTAATCAATCAAGACTTTTTTGTTGAACGAACACAAAATGGATGGTGTTATTCAACAGAGCATACGAG
>CAYGSH010000029.1:0-23498 GCA_964352515.1 uncultured Methylophilaceae bacterium
TATACTTAGGCATCACAGCCAAATAAATCTCTAGTGTAGACTTTTGTGTGCACGTCAGCGATTTCAGGTGCCATGCGATTTGCAACGATGAGATCAGCCTCTTGCTTAAATTGGTCTAAATTATTTACGATACGAGATCGGAAAAACTCTGGTCCTTGATGCATAGGTTCATAGATAATAACCTCAATACCTTTGGCTTTAATCCGTTTCATAATGCCTTGTACAGATGATGCTCTAAAATTATCCGAGCCGCTTTTCATAATGAGACGATAGATACCAACTACTTTAGGTGATTTACGAACAATCTCATTTGCAATGAAGTCTTTACGTGTTGTATTTGATTCGACAATTGCATGGATTAGGTTTTGTGGCACATCTTGATAATTTGCAAGCAGTTGTTGTGTATCTTTTGGCAGACAATAACCACCATAGCCGAATGACGGATTATTGTAGTGAAATCCAATTCTTGAATCTAAACAAACGCCTTGAATCATTTGTTTTGTATTTAAATGATGGGTAGCTGCATAAGTATCTAACTCATTAAAGTATGCAACGCGCATCGCCAAAAAAGTGTTTGCAAATAGTTTGATTGCTTCTGCTTCAGCTGAATCAGTAAATAATGTTTCAATATCATTTTTTAATGCCCCTTGTTTTAATAAGTTAGCAAATTGCTCAGCACGTGTTGATTGCTCTCCCACAATAATTCTTGAGGGATATAGATTATCGTAAAGTGCTTTACCTTCTCTTAAAAACTCGGGTGAAAATAGGATGTTATCGATATTGAGTCGTTCTTTAATTTGTTTGGTATAACCAACTGGTAAGGTTGATTTAATAACAATAATGGCATCTTTATTTACAGATAATATGTCTTGAATAACGGCATCCACTGTTGAGGTGTCAAAATAGCTAGTTTCTGGATTGTAATCTGTTGGGGTAGCAATAATGACAAATGTAGCATCTGTATAGGCTAGCTTCTTATTCGTTGTTGCTTGTAAATTAAGATTTTTATGTTGTAAATAGTCTTCGATGTCGGCATCAGGTATAGGGGATTCTTTTCGATTAATTGCGTCCACTCGCGATTGAGAAATGTCAATCGCAATCACATCATTGTGCTTTGATAGCAAAATGGCATTTGATAGGCCAACATACCCAATTCCGGCAACAGCGATTTTCATATGATGATAAAAAAGCTAATGTAATTAATCAGTTTTAAAGAGGCATTAATCACAAGTGGAATGCTGATAGTTTCTTGAAACAGGATGATTTGATTCATACATGAAGCATAAGTAATGTTTTTGACAGATAAATGAAAAGTTGATGACCTTTTTGTTAAAAATAATTAAATGCTTAGCATTCTATTTAGGGCATAGATAAGCTTCAGAGTAACGATTTTAAAGAATTACGCTTAATAGCGAATGAATGAAAAAAATACTCTCTAATCAAACGCTAGCTACCTTATCAAAACTATCACATAAGATGAGAAAGCTGATAGGACCTGTTAAAGTAAATAACATGGTCGCTGATGAACAATATGCATTTAGTGTATTGGTTCAAGCGGTATTGTCAGAACAGGACGAACTGATATCGCTTTCAAAAAAAGTGAGTCACGAGGTTGGGATTGAACAGTATTTAATTAATGCGCTTATTGCGTATTGTCATGAGCTTAATAAGAGCAATAAAAGAGATCAATCGATTCACAATAGCAAAAATCTCATATCCGCATTAGCAGAAAAATTATATGGGGTCAGTTTTGATGGAGCATCTTATCGTAAGGCAATCAATCAACTGATCTTGGATTTAGAGGAAAGCAAAAAACATTTTTGTATTGATATTGCCAGAACATTTTATCCATACTGGATCAAAGCAAATGAAACATTAGCTGAAGCAGATAAGAATGAGTATTTATTAGAAAAAGTGCACAAAGAGTCATTAATGGATTTATGGCAGGCGCTACAAGGTAAAACGTTATCAACATCTGACATTGAAAAACTAAACCGTTATGTTGATACCATGCATAAAGTTAAGCTGGCTGAAAGAGAGATAGAAGTTAGAAATAAAATTGCAAAATTGATTTTAATTGAGCAACATCACTATGCGCTTACATCGGATGGTTATCGTCAAAATATCAAAAAAATAATAAGTTTAATTTCAAGTGCTCGATTACAAGATTATGTATTAGATGTGGCTAGAGAGTTTCACCATTTTTGCCTGAATACGTAACATCTCAGTAGAATCTCTTTTATACTGTCTATTGTTATTAATATTGAGAACTATTCATGCAAGCAGAAGCAAATCTGACCCCAAAGACCATTTACCTAAAAGACTATACACCTGCGCCATATCAGGTTGCACATGTGCATCTTAACTTTGATCTGATAGAAGAAAAGACTACCGTAAAGTCAGAAATCCATTACATTAAAAATCCCCATTCAAAATCTAAAGATTTGATTTTGAATGGACACGATCAAACCGTTGTTTCAGTTGAAATGAATGGATTAGCATTTGACAATTATCATATTGAAAACGATCAAATGATTATTAAAAATGCTGGTGACGATTTTACTTTAACGATTACTTCTGAAATCGATCCTGCTTCTAATACCGCGCTTGAAGGCTTGTATAAATCTCAAGGCAACTATTGTACGCAATGTGAGGCAGAGGGGTTTAGGAGAATCACCTATTATCAAGATCGTCCTGATGTTTTAAGCACATTCACAGTGCGTATAGAGGCTGATAAAGCTCAATATCCAGTCTTATTGTCAAATGGTAACCTAATGGAGGCTGGTGAACTGGGGAATGGTCGTCACTTCACAGTATGGAACGACCCATTTCCAAAACCTTGCTACCTGTTTGCACTAGTGGCAGGTGATCTTGTTCGCGTTGAGGATGCCTTCCAAACAATGTCTGGCCGTCATGTGGATTTACATATCTATGTTAGAGCGGGTGATGAGAAACAATGTGATCATGCGATGCAATCGCTCAAAAAAGCGATGAAATGGGACGAAGAAACCTATGGCCGCGAATACCAATTAGACCTATTTAATATTGTCGCCGTGAGTGATTTTAATATGGGGGCGATGGAAAATACCTCACTCAATATTTTTAATACGAAGTTAGTACTTGCACACCAAGAAACGGCCACAGATGATGACTTTATTAGTGTTGAGGGTGTCATTGGGCATGAGTACTTCCATAACTGGACAGGCAATCGTGTGACTTGCCGAGAGTGGTTTCAACTCTCCTTAAAAGAAGGGTTAACCGTTTTTAGAGATCAAGAATTTAGCGCTGATATGAATTCCCGTGCGGTACAGCGTATAGATGATGTTGATCGTTTGCGCCGTTTGCAATTTTCTGAAGATGCAAGTCCCTTAGCCCATCAGGTGCAGCCAGATAGCTTTATTGAAATTAGTAATTTTTACACAACAACCATCTATGAAAAAGGCGCTGAAATTATCCGGATGCAACATACTTTGCTTGGTAATGCGGCATATAGAAAAGCAACTGACCTTTACTTTGAACGTTACGATGGGCATGCCGTCACTTGTGATGATTTTGTGCAATGTATGGCGGAAGCATCAGGTCGAGATATGTCGCAATTCTTTTTATGGTATAAGCAAGCTGGTACACCATCATTGCACGTCAGTACAAACTATAATGCTGATTTGAATACCTTTACACTTTTATTTAAACAATCGCAAAAAGATGGTGCCGGCCAAATACATCAGCAGCCATTGATAATTCCTGTGGCAGTTGGTTTGTTAGATGCGCAAGGTAATGAAACACATCCAACGCAAATATTGGAAATGACTGCCCGTGAACAAAGCTTTACTTTTGAGAACGTAACATCACGTCCAATTCCATCAATATTAAGAAGCTTTTCTGCCCCAGTAAAATTAACAACTGATTTAACGGATGATGATTTGCGTTTGTTGCAGTTGAACGATACAGATGGATTTAATAAATGGGAAGCAGGCCAAACCTTGGCACTCAGAGCCATTGAGCGCGTCATGCATGATAATGATGCTGATATAAGCCAATTTATTGATGATTTTGGCATTATGATTGCACAAGGTATTGCCGAGCAGGGTGATAAAGCATTGCTTGCCCGCGCACTGACCTTGCCCGCGATTTCGGTGATATCTCAATCACATGAGGTGATTGACCCAGCTGCGATTGATAAAGCACGAACACATATTTTAAAAGCCATCAAGCGAGCACATAAAAATGCATTAGAAAAGCTATACAACGCCAATGGCAACACTGGTACTTTTTCATTAACAACTGAAGCAATGGGACGCAGAGCGTTGCAAAATACAGTGCTTGAGTTACTAACTGCAACCAATGGCACAGGCTGCGCAGCGCGTGCTAAGGCCCATTATGATCATGCAGACAATATGACAGATCGCATCGCTGCTTTGGCGAGTTTAACGGATAGTACAAAGCCGGAACGTGATGAAGTGTTTGCGGACTTTTATCAACGCTATCAGCAATATCCATTGGTAGTAGATAAATGGTTCTCTATGCAAGCCATGGCCAATAGAGCGGCAATTTTTGAAGATTTTACAATGTTGCGCAATCACAAGGATTTCAACATCAAAAATCCAAACCGTGTGCGTTCGCTTTATTCAATCTTTGCAATTAACAATCCAGTTAAATTTCATGACCCAAGTGGCAAGGGGTATGCCGTTTTAAGAGATGCGATTATTGAGTTAAATGCCTTTAATCCACAAATTGCTTCACGCATGGTTACGCCATTAAGAGAATGGAGGCGATACACACCTGAGCTTCAGTCGCTCATGAAAGCTGCATTACAGTCTATTTTAGATACGCCTAAGTTATCGAATGATGTTTTTGAACTGGTGAATAAATGCTTAAATAGTTAGCTGCAATCTTTCACTGGTGTTGAATCCATCGTTTGTATCTGTTGAGAGATAACATTGATAACATCTTGAACGATAGCTTTTATACCTTCAACAGCACCTTGAACGCTATTGTTGATTGGTTGATTTGCAGTGAACTGGCAATTGAGTATATAAGGGTTTGTTGCTTGTGATGCATTGTCTTGACGCGTAATCTTCCAATGAAAATCAGCAGTCACTTTATCGGCAATAAAGGTATCCATTTGTAATAGGTTGACTGAAATAAGATAACGATTATTTGCTAGCAGGCTTTGATCTTTCTGGCTGGCATGAATGCCGCTAGTCAACGCATCTTTTAACTCCTCATCAAAAGCAGATAGCCATCTATCATGTTCAAGCACTAGTATGCGTGAACCATCTTTATGGTTGATTACTATTTGTGGACGTTTAAGCCCATCCGGTACATTCACAGATACTTGTACCATGCTTGCGTTTTTTAATGACTGTGTCGTTTCTTCACTATTAGCAAGTGTTGACAATGGTTTGTTGAGCGTATAAAAGTTTGTTGAATGTACAGACGCACAGCTTGATATAAAGCTAATGCAGGTAAAAATAAATAAAAAACGAATGATAGTGTTCATTTTAGATAGTCCTTATTCAAGCTTATCAGCTTGTTTGCCTCTCAATATTGATTCAGGATGCTGTTCAAGGTAATCCGTCAGTACTTTCATTGATGCAGCAGCGCGCGAAAGCTCCTGAAGAGTTTTTCTAAGATCTTGCTGAATGACAGAGTCTTCTGAAAGGGTACCTTCAGCGTTATGAAATGCTTTATTGGCAGAGGCTAATGTTTGGTCAGCATTATCTAAAGTAGTTCTTACATCACTCATTGCACTCTTCATTTCTGGAACAATATCGTTATTTAAACTTTTTGCTAACTGACCAGCATCTGCTAATGTTTGATGCATTGTTGTTAAGGTTGTTTGCATTTCTTGACCAATCTGATCAAATGGAACCGAGCTCAATTTTTTTGCAATTTCTTCTAGATTGCCTTGAAGTTCATCAAAACTGCCTGGGATGGTTGGAATTTCATTGATCTCATTTGAAGCTAATGTAGATTTTGCTACATTTGGGAAAAAGTCGATTGCGATATATTTTTGCCCTGTCAGAATGCTGCCTGTACGTAATTGCGCGCGTAACCCATCTTGAATCATGGCTTGGATGCGCTCTTTTTTGTGTGTTTTTGATTCGCTATCATTAGCTTCATTAAAGGAATTGCCTAAACGTTCTGGGTAAACCACAATAGCAACAGGCATACGAAACTGATGCGTCTTTTTAATATATTCGATGCCTATTGTTTGAACTTCACCAATCTCTACACCACGAAAATCTACTGGTGCGCCTGGTTTCAATCCGCGTATGGAGTGATTGAAATATAAAATAGCGGTATTTGATTGGCCATCAGGCTCTTTAAAAGCAGATGTCTGATCATCAGCTAATAAATAAGCCGTGTTTTCTTTAGCGATTGGCCCTGGCTCATCACCCGCTGATAAAAATGATAAACCACCTAAAGCAAGTGTTGCTAAAGATTGCGTGTTAAGTTTAAAACCACTCGCATCAAATTGCACATCAATACCATTGGTATGCCAAAAACGAGTATTAAGACCCACAAACTTAGTGTATGGCTGCTCAATAAAGATACGTAAATTAACACCTTTACCATCTTCATCGAGGTTGTATGCAGCTACCCTGCCAACTTTAAGACGCCTGTAAAAGACCGGAGAACCAATGTCCAATGATCCTATATCTTTAGCGCGAAGGATAAATTGTTTACCGTTATCATCTTTTGTCACAATTGGCTGCGTTTCTAAACCAACAAATGTTCTGACGTATTCTTTAGATTCGCCTGCATCTGCAGCTATATAAGCACCAGAAAATAAGGTGCTTAACCCAGAAATACCAGACGGGTCTAACCTTGGCTTAACCACCCAAAAACGCGTATCTTTTGCAGTAAAAAAACTAGCATCTTTATTGAGTTGTACATTGACCACTACTTTAGATCGATCTTTACTTAATGTGATATTTTCTACTTCACCGATATCCACATCTTTATACTTAATCTTGGTCTTTCCTGCTGCTAAACCTTCAGCCGTTTTAAAAGAAATGGAAATTTCAGGACCACGCTTATTTAATACGTTAATAATAAGTGCCAAACCAACTAATGCAGCAATTAAAGGAATCAACCAAACCAAGGAGGGAAGCCAAATTTTTTTGTGCTTACGTGTGGGGTAGGGTAGTCGCGGTGATGATACATCAGGGCTAGCAGGTGCATTACTGTTTTCTTCATTATTACGTTCAGTCATCTTGTTCATCCGCCAGTAATTGATTTTCTTCTATTGCATCCCAAGCTAACCTTGGATCAAAATTCATAGAGGCAAGCATTGTTAGCACAACAACCGCACTAAAAGCGACGATACCACCGCCTGGCACAATACTAGCATAACCTGGTATTTGCACTAGACCGACTAATAAAGCCACTACAAAAACGTCTAGCATCGACCAGCGGCCAATAAACTCAAGTACTTTATATAATTGAGTGCGTTGTCTTAAACCCCTTGGGCTTCCATATTGAGATGCAACAAGTAAAAACATTAACGAAAACATTTTAAGTAGTGGTACTAAAAAGCTGGCAATAAAGACAAGCACTGCCAAGCTCCACTCACCAGAAACCCAAAAATAGATAATACCACCTAGAATAGTCGATTTTTCAGTATCAAATAAAGTACTGGTAATCATAATAGGCATTAGATTAGCTGGGATATACATCAAACAGGCAGCAATAAGATAGGCCCAGCATCGGTTGATGCTATTGGGCTTCCGGCTAAATAAATGTCCATCGCAATGTGGGCATTTATTCGTAATTGAACTGATGCGCCAAGTCTTTCCGCAAGCGTGACAAGTGACAATGCCTAAATTTTTTGCAGTCTGCACCTGCTGATATTCAGGGTGTTTTAATGTCATCAATATGCCATAAATTTTTTGGGTTATAAGAAATAATAATAGTCATTAAAATGCTGACAGCAATAAATGCCCATAATGCAACCCCAGGAATAATAGAGGCTAAATTTCCTAACTTAATAAATGCCACTAAAATGCCTAACATAAACACTTCAACCATCCCCCAAGGCGCCATTGTTTGTAGAAAATGGATTGCAAAGTGGACATAGGGTAATTGGATGTGTTTTTTTGAAGCATAAATAACATAGCTAATAATCAACAAGTGCATGAATGGAGAAAAAACAGTTGTGATTAGCACTAAGACCGCTACTAGCGATGCGCCATCAGCATTGAGTAGTATTAAAGAACCTAATAAAGTCACTTCGCTGGTTTGGCCTTGAATTTCCATTGCAAGTATTGGAAAAGCATTCGCGATGATAAACATCATGATGCCGGTTAAGCTTAACGGAAGGAGATTAAGATTAAGGCTCTGATCAAAATGATCAAGCTCGCTACCGCAGCGTAAGCAATATGCTGTTTCTCCTTTTGATAACATTGTTTTTTGATGAACAACATCACAGTACTCACAAACTATTACATCCTGTAATTCATGCATTTTATTTCGTTAGACCTTTATGAGCTAAGAATGAATATAAGAATATTAATCAGTATTTAAGTTTAGCGTATTTATAGGCATTTGTTATTTCTATTCAAATTCAATGAATAAGATCATGGCATCAAAGCAATCTATGGATTTATAAACATTTGTGAGTGTTTTAGGTTTAACATAAGCTTGCATATAGAATTCAATTAAATTTTTGGATGTTTTTTGGAAGAGTAAATAATCTATAATTTTGCAGATAAGGAGACATTACAGTGAAAACGAACCAACTTGTCAGTTTAAGAGAGGTTGTTGGCTTGAGTCTAGCACCTAGCGACCTAGACAATTCGGCATTAATCATGATTGATTGCCAGAATACTTATACGCAAGGCGTCATGAAGCTATCAGGAATCGATGAAGCGCTGTTAGAAGCTGAAAAGCTTTTAAAAATTGCTCGAGAGAAGCACTCACCTATTTTTCACATTCGACATGATGGTGGTGAGGGGTCACCTTATGATATCAATGCTGAAATCGGGTCATTTATTGAACAAGTAGCCCCACAACCTGGCGAGCCTATTATCACTAAACATTATCCGAATTCATTTATTGAAACTGATTTAGATGAACAATTAAAAGCGTTAGGGGTTAAGCAGGTTATTCTTGCTGGATTCATGACTCATATGTGTATTAACTCAACGGCACATGGTGCTTTTAACCTAGGCTATTTGCCAACAGTAGTGGCAAGTGCCACGGCAACACGTGCTTTAGAAGGTACTAATGGCCAGATAATAAGTGCAAGTGATGCGCAAGCTTCAGCAATTGCATCAACACGTGATTTGTATGCGGCAATTGCTGATACGGTTGAGCAAGTCACTAATAATTAAAATTATTTCTTAATAAGAATTGTAGTGCGAACCTGTGATGCATTTATTTTAATGTAATGTATCACTAGACTCGTACTCACTCGTACTCACTCGTTAAGAAGGAGTTTTAATGCTGCAAAACTTTAGCATAATCATCCGCCTGCACCGGTTTGCCATATACTTCTATTTTCTTTTGGCAAACCTCTATTTTTTTACCATTAATCTCAATGGTTTTGTTCAATAGCTGTGGCTGAGTGATATTAACTTTATCCCAAGCTCCTTTGTTATGGCGCCAAATTGAGTTGCTTTCAGTATCCCATTGGAATAAGCATAACCATTGATTTTCGATTAAGTCTTTTACCATGGCGTGTTTTTGAATGATGCCATTAATGGCATTTTTAGGGGCATCAATATACACATTTAACCGCACTGGCTGATGGCGCCAATCGCTGCCATCATGCAGCGATTGCTGCGGTAAGCCGATTCTTAAATCGCCACCGTTTCCTTCAAACACCCCAAAATTTCCGCCAACTACGTTATGCAACATTTTATTGCCGCTACCATAATGCTGGTTGTCTGTTACGCTGGCGTAATACTGTAAGTTAATCCAATTGGTGACAATCATTGGGGCGGTCATGATTTGCTCTAACAATCCGAAATTGTCATCAGCTTGCCATGCATAGTCGTGCAAAAAGCTTCTGCCCTCAAAATCAATACCTCTTGTTTTGGTTCTTGGTGCAACCACAAAAGCAGCGTTATTAGCTAAGCCCCATTCAGGTCTTAGCTGAGCCCAGTCCTGACTTCTTTTGCTTAGCGCTTTTTGCATGTTTTGTTCGCCTTTAAACAATTGCGTATCTGTTGTTGCACGTTGTTGTTGGCAATCAGTGGTTGCTGCTTTTAGCCAAGTTTGCCATATGCCATCTACTTTTTCTTTTGTTGTTGGTTTATCTAGCACAATAATTTCGTCTGTCACCGTGTTATGCAAACAAGGCACAAATGTCGTTGAATCTGGAATGCCTACGCCATCGTCATACAGTGCGGATCTGATATCTTTACGATTCAGTAGATAGCAAAGCACGGAAGCATTCACTTCACCAGATTGACCCCCGCAAGCGCCGCAATCTAAACCAGAGGCATGTGGATTATTGCTTGAAAGGCTACCGTGGCCCACAATTAATACTGTAGGGGCATATGGTGCTTTTAAACCAATACCATTTAAAACGCCTTTCGCTAGTGAGGCCAGATCTTGCGTTGTTAAATCGTCAGCTTCACCATTAATCAGCCATTCATGACCTTCATTTAATTTATTAGCCCTTGTATTCGCACCAAAAATTGATTGTTTGAGTAAGTCGAAAACTTTTAATAGGCCTTGAGACTCTACAATCCCAAAAGTTGATGCTGCGTTGTCCGCTGCCATTTTCCAGCTTAATTTTTTCTGTAATTTGCTGCGTGTTTTACTTGTTTGCACCGCTGATGCAACTTGCTGCGCAACTAAAGTTGGCTTTAACAATCCGGGTAATTGTGGTCTGTTGTTTTTGCTAATGCTTGGAGCGTACGCGATTGGCAAGCCAAAAAAGCCTGCAAAACCATAGGTTTCAATATCATCATGTTGCGATTCTAACTTGGTTCTGTATTGTGCTGAACGTACATCAATACAAAATACTGCTTGTAAAGCGGGCGTATCAGTCTGCTGACTTTGAGCTGTGACCAATTTTTCTTGCATGGTTTCTTGAACCTGAATTTCGCTTGCTTTATGCCATACCCATAACCATTGCTGTTCATTTTGGCATTGCAATTGTTGTTGCTCTGATTTTATGAGTTGTTGGTGGAAGGTGTAGTTCAGCTGGGTGAACAGATTTTTATCTGTTAAAGCTGTATTTTTCCATAGCACCCAATCCCATGCCATTCTAATCACAACCAATTGTTTTAAGAGTTGCTGATGTTCTTTTTCATACAAATTCGCTTGCCATTCATCGTAAGCTAACCATGATGCCCAACCATTAATATCTAATACTAAGGCGTAAACATAGTCTTCCCACGCTGCTTCATCCACATGATTGCCAGTTAGTTCATATAGGTGTTGCGTTACTAGCGCATCTGCATTTTCAGGCAAACTTGCAAATAGCTCATTTAGATGTCTTTCACCAGTTAGAATCTGCATACCTTTATCGGCGATGGTCGACGCGCGCCATGCTTGGTAGAATGCATTCTCGCTTGCTGGTTGACCATTATTGTGTTGCAAATGGAAAGCACAGAAATTGCTAATCTGCTGTAACAACTCTTCTCGCCATGAAATCTTATATTGATGTGATGCTTGCTCATCAAGAAAGTCGCTAATATGCACCCAGTGTTTAGTGTTGTCTGGGGTGTTTAAATACTCAACTAATTGTGCGGTATCAGCGGTTACATCTAGTTGCTTTTTGGCTTCATTTAAATGCGCTTCTGTTAATGTTGTTTGCCATAATGATTGATAGTAACTTTTTGGCATGAGCATTCTCACGTTGCCGAGTACTCTCAATTTAGCCGCTGCCGTTGCCATATCCAAGTCGCGTAATTTCCACCATGGATTAACCGCAATAGATTGATCCAGCGGCCATGTTGGGGCGATTTTATCCGCCGCTAAGCTAACAGCATTTAAAGGATCTAGATTCGCATATGGATTATATGGATTAAGCTTGGTTGCTGATTTCATTTTTTAATTCCTGTTTAATGTTAAATTTAGCTTGTTTTTTTGGAAGGCTAATTGGCCATATTCTCAATGTGACCCTAGTTGACCATTCATCTAAATAAAAGCCTGCGTTTAATAGTGGCAACACTAGGCGACGAAGTGCTTGGTGCTGCATTTCAAATAAAGCAAAGTAAGCAACAAATAATCCGACAAATAACACGCTCACCAATAAATCAAATTGCCATAAATAATCATGTTGCATAGTCGGTAACAAGCTGGCGACGCCACCTTTAAGCGCTAGGTATAGAACTGCCAACGCAACAATTGGTACAATTGCGGTGAGCGGTGTAGACCGTACATTTCTGTTTGCCAATAACACAATTGCTGTCCCGGCAAGCAGTATCCATGGGCTGTATGGCGCGCTAACCCAACCATAATAAATCGCTGCTAACAGAGCGCTAAACGTTACTGCCAAGGCAATAACCCAATCCAGTTTGGTGCTGGTAGCTTGTAAATTCTCTTGTAATACATGTTGGTTGACTGCTTCACCTGCATTTAAGAAGGCATAGGCCTTGTAGATGGAGTGTGCTAATAAATGGAGTAGCGCAAGTGTATATAATCCCAAGGCACACTCAACCAACATTAAGCCCATTTGGGCAATGGTCGACCATGCCAGTCTGACCTTAATGCTGGTAATCGTCATCATTACTAAGGCCGCCATCACTGCTGATGTACTAGCCACTATCATCACCAAGGCTTGTGCAGGAAAAGATTGAGAAAATAGTGGTGCAAACATTAATAACAGCAAACCACCTAAATTAATAATCCCAGCATGAAGTAAGGCAGATACAGGTGTTGGTGATTCAACCACTTGAATTAACCAACCATGTAGTGGTAATTGGGCACATTTAATTAATACCACATTCGCAATTAAGAACGCTGCAATATGTAGATTTACGCTCAAACTTTGCAATGGGTATTGCGCAAATATTTGGTCGATATAGGCGTTGCCATGCTCTGCATAAATCAGCAGAAAAGCAATGCCGAGTAACAACTCTGCAGTTCTTGCAAAGATAAACTTTTTATGAGCGGCCAATACAGCACGATAACGTTGCGGATAAAACATCAATAACTGATGCAAGCTAACGCTAATCGAGACCCAGCCAAGCCAAAGCACCAATAAATGGTTGCTAACCACGGTTACCATCACCGAAAATAAAGTGATCAAAAACCATTGTAAAAAACGTTGGTTATCGGCATCGAGCTCAAAATTTTTACGAGCATAATTAAGCACAATAAACCCATTAAAATGCACTAAAAATAACACAGTGCTAGAAACGCCTGTAAAATGAACCAGTGGGAAAGCGTGAATAATATCCACTTTAAACACAACACAAACCCAAATAGCGGCGGCTGATAATAAACCAGCAAGACGTGCAATATAGGCAATTTCCCAGCGACGGTTTGTTGTTGAAAACAGTAATGAGATTAGTGGCGTAAATAATGCTAAATTAATTAATATTGTATTGATGACTTGATTCATGATTTCAATCCTTATTAAGATGAAACTATTGTCCTTGATTCATTTTATCAAGTAAAATATATTGTTTATAACAAACCATTCACTTTTATAGAACTATGTCCAGACTCAATTACCATCATTTAAATTATTTTTGGCATGTCGCAAGAATAGGCAATCTAACTAAAACAGCTGAAATGTTACATGTCTCTCAATCGGCTTTGTCATCACAAATCAAGCAGTTAGAAGACAGTATTGGCAATCAATTATTTACTAGAGAGAATCGAAAATTAATATTGACTGATGTTGGTAAAGTCACGTTTTCGTATGCTGAATCAATCTTTAAGTTGGGCCATGAGTTGGAAGTGATATTAAATAAAGGCCACCAATTAGAAAATCAAACCATCAGAATTGGTATGTTATCGACAATGTCACGTAATTTTGTTGAGGCATTTGTTACGCCAATGATGAATAACCCTAAGATTAAATTAGTTATTGCGGCTAGAGGTCAAGCCAATTTATTGAATGAGCTATCAAATCATGAACTTGATTTGATTTTGACCAATATAGAGGTAAGAGGGTCAATTAATCAGTCATGGCAATGCCAGTTGCTTACCAAACAACCGATTTGCGTGATTGGGCATCCAGGTCTTTCGTTAAAACAAGAGTTTAATGAAGATTATAGTCGCGCAGACTGGATATTGCCTTTATCCAATACTCCTATTCGATCAGCTTTCGATGGACTTTGTGCACAGTATCAATTTCAGCCAAATATTTTAGGAGAAGCAGATGATATGGCCATGCTGCGATTGCTCACTCGCGATACTAAGGCCGTAGCCGTGATGCCAAGCGTTGTTGTAAAAGATGAAATTGCAAATGGTAATCTAACCATTTATGCAACCTTGCCTAATATCTTTGAAAATTTTTATGTGGTTACAGTCCAAAAACATATGACTAATAAATTAGTGACCGAACTGATTGGCAGTTTTAATAAATTAAAATAATAAAAATTCAGTTACGCTTCCTGTTATAACTTAGAGCAAGTTTTTATCAATAGGTAGTTCCACTTCAATATTATTTAGGATGCTCCATGAATCTTCAATGCTGATTTATGGTATGCATTAATGATTTAACCAATACTTGAAGAGTAAGCATATTAAGTACTTTTAAATAATATAAATTTGGGATTCGTATTACCGCCGTTATATGTTGTTAAGCAATCATTATATTTATAATAAAAGGCAACCTTTTGAGATGAGCTTACTCCAAATTGGTTAGTTATATGTGACGAAAGTACCACTAAATGAAATTAAAAATAATGATAATGACACTGTTAATCACTATTGGAATCAACTTATCAGCTAATGCAAAAGAGTTGGATTTTAGTCAATATCTCACAATGACCTATTCACAAGTAAGAGATAACTTAATCAATAAAGGTTGGCAAGTTGTTCCCAATCAACAAATAAAAGATACTAGCCTATATGCTCAAGGCATTTATGAGCAAGGCTATCAAGAGGTAGTCGATTGTATATCCATGGAAAGAGATCAGTGCCAGTTTTTATTAACAAAAAATAAAAAACTGATTGTGGTAACGACTAAAGAAAAAGCCCTAATAGTTGAGTCAATTGAAGCTCAAAAATAAACATATTAATTTTATTGGGGCTTAAATACATAGAAAAGATTAGGCTCACTGATAATATAAATATTATTATCTTTATCAATAGTGACACCTTCTGCCTGTGGAATATTTTTACTCAAGCCATGAAAACCTGCCCAAAAGCACATTGCACCTAGTGGCTTGCCATTTTCATCAAACTCTTTTAATAGTTTTGATTCATCACTAAGTAAAAGAGTATGACCTGATTTGCTTAGGAAGTGTATTCCAGATAAATCACGCATTGCCCAAGCAACCATCTGGTCGTATTTGTGCAATCTTTCAACCTCCAAATTAAGAACACCATCTTTTCTTTGATCAACCAATCCTTTAACAGAGATAACATATTTGGGATCTCGTTCTTTTACTACAACCAGCATTTTTTGACGATCATCCCATGACACTCCTTCAAAATTTTTATTACCATTTTTGTTAATGCCTAGCTTTATTTTTGGAAAGTCTTTTACGTTCAATTCTCTTGTATTGTGGTCCAAATTCACCAGAATCAGGCTGCTGTCATATTCAGCCGCAATCACAAATCGATTGCCATCAATGTAAGTCATCCCCTCCATATCACCTATACCATAAACCTCAATGGTTCTTAGCACTTCACCTTCGAGACTAAGTTCAATAATCTGGTTATTTTTATTTAATACTGTAAATAGAGTATTTGTATTTGGGTTGTAGGTGAGTTCTGATGCATTATCTGCGCCTTTGATTTCCAAAGCTTCAATCGACACATGATAGTTTTGAAGATTCAGCGCATGCTTTTCAGATACAGAATGTGTATTGTGCCAGTAGTACCAGCCTATTGCTTCTAGCTTTAGTGAGTAGATTAGCAATAAAGCTGATATAACAAACGTGCCGATAACAATCTTTATCTTATGTTTTATCATTAATCATCTGGGTAAAAATAAAAAGAAATCTATGTAAATTTCAAAAATCACGCTTCTTATTTGGAATAATGCATGAGAAATTTTACAAACAGATTAAATTCAATTTTTTTAAATGCATAGATTAAGCATATTCGTTCATCATTAAGATTAAGTAAAATATATTATCGATAAGATATCATTCATATAAATAGAACTATTGGTGGCAGCTAATGTTCATATTAAGCATCATTAAATTTAGCCAAAAGTTATTCTGTTATCTTCAGCAGTACTGTTTAGAAAAAAACAGTATTTTCTAAGGATGCTAAATAAACTATAATCAATTGATGTATAAGACTTTCATCTAGCATTTTAAATGTCACTTGTTAATCATTTGTTTAAAATCATATTAATCAGCTTATGTATTAGTTTTACTTTTGTAAGTGTAACTTTTGCAAAAGATAAAATTGATCGCAATACTGAAACGGCTATTCCTAGAAGCAAAAATCTTTATGGTGTCGGTGTCGCAGTATTACCACAGACCTCTGGTTCCGATGAGTTCAGAGCAATAGCGCTGCCTATCATTAATGCAAATTATGGTGATCGTTACTATATCAATGCACTACAAGCAGGGGTATGGTTAGTTGATTCTGATGATAAGCGACTGCGATTTGGGTTATCCACACAAGCACGATTTGGATGGGATGCAGAGGATGGAAAACTAACTCGAGGCATGAATGATCGTGATTTCTCACTTGATTTAGGACCAACTGTTCGTTGGCAAACCGATTATGGAACATTCAATGCTCAGTGGGGATTTGATGTTGGTGGCGCTAGCAATGGTCAAACAGTAGATTTGCAATATATAAAAAGTGTATATCGTAGTAGCGCATTCAAGTTAAACGGAACCTTGGGCATAACATGGAATGACCAAAAACTAAATGACTACTATTTTGGCGTAGGTTCAAACGAAACTGCTGCATTTCGACCAGCTTATTCTGCAGGATCAAGTACTGAGTTAAGATTAGGGGTAAACGGTGCATATTCTGTTAAAAGAGATCACTATCTTCTTTTTGGTACGTTCATTACAAGACTTGGAGACGAACAAGCCAACAGTCCAATTGTTGAGACGCGTATACAGCCCTTTGCCTATGTTGGCTATTCAATCGCTTACTAATTATCTTAATTTCCTAGTGTTGTAAATTTGCATTAGAATTAAATACAATGCATTCAGAACTCCTTACCATCCATTATAACGACCCGCTTTGGATCGCGATTGCTTTCATTTGTGGTTTAGCAGTCAGGCTAATTGGCTTGCCACCGTTAATTGGTTTTTTAGGTGCAGGGTTCTTGCTCAACGCCTTGGGTGCAGAGGGTGGCGAATTTTTGGATGCGTTGGCTAACTTAGGCATCACTCTATTGCTATTTTCAATTGGACTCAAACTTAAGTTAAAGTCCTTAGCCAGACCTGAAGTGTGGGGTGTCGCTACGCTGCATATGACTACCATCACGTTTTTGATTGCCGTCATGGTATTAGTTTTGTCTTATACCAGCTTACCACTTCTCTCTGGTATTGATATGCAGACTGCTTTACTTATCGGTTTTGCAATGTCTTTCTCTAGCACTGTGTTCGCAGTAAAAATTCTAGATGAATTGGGAGCAGCAAGTGCAGTACATGGGCGCATTTCCATTGGTGTACTGGTTGTGCAAGATATAGCGGCTGTCGTCTTCATGGCAGTATCAATGGGTAAAGCACCAACTCTGTTTGCATTGGCGTTAGTAACACTCATCCCTTTGCGCTATTTATTTTATAAAATCCTCGATAAAGTCGGGCATGGTGAGTTATTGATTTTGTTTAGTATTACGCTGGCTTTACTTGGTTCTTATAGTTTTGAACTGGTGGGTATCAAAGGGGATGTCGGCGCATTGGTTTTAGGTATGTTACTCGCTAATCACCCTAAATCTAGCGAGATGGCTAAAGTGTTGCTCGGATTTAAAGAGCTATTTTTAGTGGGCTTCTTCCTCAGTGTTGGCATGTCTGCCATACCTGGTTGGACAGAAGTCATGGTCGCAGTATTGTTCATCCTGTTTCTTCCACTCAAGGTAGCGTTATACTTTGGACTGTTTAACATATTTAGTCTAAGAGCTAGCACCTCTTGGCGCACGTCTCTTAACCTTGCCAACTACAGTGAGTTCGGATTAATCGTTGGCGCTATCGCGGTCTCTTCAGAGTGGTTGCCAAAAGAGTGGTTAGCCGTGTTTGCCGTCGTAATGTCTATATCGTTTATTGTTTCAGCACCATTAGTCAATATACGGGATCATTTGTACCAGAAATGGCGTCCAAATTTAAAACGATTCGAACGATCAAAGCGACTCTCGGGCGAAGAGAATTTAGACTTAGCAGGCATCAAAGTCGTGGTGTTTGGCATGGGTAGAATGGGTACAGCAGCCTATGTTGCAATGCAACCAGATTATTTGGGTCATCTATTAGGCGTGGAAATCGAAGAGGAAAAAGTGACGGAACATATTCAGGCAGGTAGAAACGTTGTCAGCGGCGATGCAACTAACCCAGATTTCTGGACGCGCGCTCCCGAGTTGCTCGAAGGCCTAGAGTGGGCATTATTAACCTTGAGCAGTCATAATGCCAATATGAATGCAGCATTTCGATTAAAAGAAATGGGTTATCAAGGGCGTATCGCCGCAACCACAAAATTCCGAGATGAAGAAGATGCCTTAAAAAAAATTGGCGTTGAGCATACCTTTAATATTTACACTGAAGCCGGCTTGGGTTTTGCCAATGAATTACAGAATTTTTTAAGTAAAAAGGCCAGCTAAAAAATTGCCATAGCGTGAGATTTCTGTCACGTTAATATTATATGATTTACATATGTAATCTGTTGTTAAAATCTAAATAAGTGGATATTTTATTTTGATCTTAAAGAAATTACTATTTCGATTTATGATAAATGAAGAAAGATAAGAAGGTAACAAAAAGACCAAACAATAAAATTGGATACGCCAAGGACCAAGCATCAATGTTTTGCAAACCCTTAAGCAAAATCCCTCTTACTATCCTCAAGAAATGAGTTAGCGGCAAAAGCTCTCCTAACCACTGAGCCCATTTTGGCATACCATAAAATGGAAACATAAATCCCGATAAAAGCATCGATGGCAAATAAAAGAAAATGCTAAGTTGCATTGCTTGCATAGAGTTCTTTGCAATTAAAGAAAACATCATGCCAACCATCAAATTAGCAGCAATAAATATAAAGGCAATTAAGTATAAGGGAGCTGACCACCCAGGCCATGGTAAATCAAGTAATGATGTACAAAATAACAATAAAATAATAAACATTAAGCAGCCAAAAATAAAGTAAGGTATGGCCTTACCTATCAATAGAATAGAAGGTAAGACATGAATGCTGTTTAAGGTTTCTAAAGTACCTCTCTCATACTCTCTTACAATAGTTAATGCGCCTAATAACACCATGGATAAAGTTAGAATAACGCCTAACAAACCAGGAATAATAAATAATCTTGAAGCACCTGAAGGGTTGAATGCTAATTTTGTCTTAATCATAATCGGCAAATCTGTATTAGCATCTTGATACTCAATATTTAAAGCTTGTACTGCAGCAATTGAAGCAATAGGGTCAGTTGCATCTGCAGTTAGTGTTACCTCTGGTTTTTCTTCTAATAATAATTTAGCACCAAATTCTGCTGGCAACTCGATCATAAACTGTACTTTACTTTTTGCAAGTAAACGCTCGGCTATTGTATGACTATTGGTATATTCAACAACTTTAAAGTATTCTAAACTTTCTAGTTTATTGACAGCTTTTTTGGTAAATGCGTCATCCTCTTGCGCAATTAATACAGTAGGCAAATGACGAGGATGCAAATCAATCGCAAAACCAAACAATATAAGCTGAACTAAAGGAACAGTAATTAATAATGCCATTGTCAATCGATCTCGTATCGTATGTAAGCACTCTTTTAAAGCGATCGCTTTTAAGCCTTGTAAGAAAGTTTTCATTCCATTGCCTCTTGCATGCGAGTTTGGTTCTTATTGTCTAAGTTTGTGCTCGTTAACCATGTCAATGTGTCTGATAAATCGGAATTTACAATTTCTACCTTAGCATAATGATGATCAATCCAAATTGATAATTCAGAAGGTAATTCCACTATCATAGACCCTACCAAACGCCAACCATCGGAAATTCGACTAAGACCAATATTTTGCATCGATTGATATACCATTTCTTCAAAAGCGTCATTGTGGCAGTTGTCTTTTGGTAAGCTGATATGCCAAGTAATTAAGTTTAGTTTTGTTGCTAAATCGTGTGGAACACCTTCCACCATCATCAGTCCTTTAGATAAATAACCTATCCGATCACATCTGCTGGCTTCTTCAATATAGTGTGTGGTAATCAATACTGCGACATTAAGGTGGGTACTTAATTTTCTAATCGAAGCCCAGAGCTTTTCTCGAGCGCGTGGGTCTAAGCCAGTACTCGGCTCATCTAATAGTAAAAGTTGTGGCTGATGTAATATGCTTAAGACAAAAGCTAAACGTTGCCGCCATCCACCAGATAACTCACTGACGCGTTGATGAGCGCGTTCACTTAAACCAAATTCTATTAATAAATCATGTACTTTATTTTTTATATGTTTAATGCCATGTAAATCAGCAAAAAAACATAAATTTTCTAAAACTGTTAAATCATCGTAGAGGTTTCCCGTTTGTGGCATATAACCTATTTTTTTTACAGGTGTTCCTAATGGGGTATTCAAACACTGCCCTGTCCCGGCATCTGGTTTTAGCAAACCACAAATTAAACGTACGGTTGTAGATTTTCCAGCACCATTAGCACCTAAAAGTCCATATATCTCACCTTTTTTAATCGATAAATCCAAGCCATTTAAAACATGTACTGAACCGAAATGTTTAACTAATCCATGAATTTCTAACGCAAAAAGACTCATGATTAGCTCACAGCATTTAGATTTGCTAACGGACCATGCACATAAACAAAACCACCATACATATGATGTGTTGCTTCAGCACCCAAAATTAAGACTTGGTCGCCATACGCCAATAAACCGCTCGTTCTGAGTTGATGTAATGCAACCCAGATAGCTGCGCTTCCTAGATTACCAACTTGCCTTGCGTTTACAAAAAAACGATCTTCAGGCACTCCAAGCTCATGTGCTAAAAGACTCCCTATGTGTCCACTCACCTGATGTGGAATAATAAATTTAAAGTCCTCAATACGATAGCCCGCAGAAATGATTGTTGCTACGCCAGCCCTAAATAAATCTCCTCCGGTTAATTTCACTGATTCATAGTCATGATTAAAATTCAAACTACTTTGATTGGCAGAATGCCCAGGGAAATCTGAGCCACCATCTAAGGTAAAACCTGGCATATGATCACCGGCTAATTTTCCATAATATAGCTGCGTTAGATAGGCTTCATTAGTTGATTTAAGTTGATTATACGGACCTAGTAAGATTGCTCCAGCACCATCACCCATTTGCATTAAATTTACCCACTGTGATGATTTATCTCTTAATTGCAGAGGGTCAAAATATACTGAGCCTACTTCACTGCCAACAATCGCAACGGGGTCTGAGTCTGAATTGGTTAACAAGCCAAATACAAGTTGCAATGCATTAGCAAAGCCAGTACAAGCTTGTCTTAACTCTACAACTGGTCCTTGAAATGAAAGTTTCTTTGCAACTTCAGCAACATTTGGTGGTATTAGTTTTGCTGGCGTAGTGGTATGCGCCACAATATATTGTAATTTTTCCACATCGATTTTAGCTGATTTTAAAACTTGATCTAACGCATTGGCTGCAATATCAGGATTACGCGACCCTATGCGTGGCGATTCAAACTGCTTTTCTAAGTCTCGTGCAATGTGTCGAGTTTCAATACCTAAAACACGCGCTAAAGCCTTTCCTTTAATAGATTTAATACCAAAGTTTTGATGTATTTTTGCCAGTAGCTGCGATGAGCTTACTGGCTCACCAGGCAGACAAGCAGCCGTTGCAAATACAGATAAACGTCCTGATTGAATTCGTGCGGTCATACATACTGACTTTGTAAAAACGTATAATCACTTTTCTTATTGCTTTTAATTATGTAATTATCAGACTTGGAATTCCAATGTTTGAATAATGACTCAATATCTATTCCAAGATATGCAAAATCATTTTTAGCCGGTTTTAATAAGGCAATAAATGCTTTTAGCACTTTAGATTGAGCCAATGAATACTCCTGATAAGAAAGACCTAATGATAGATAGCTATCGCGAGTGATACGAACATGGCGAGCTTCATCTAATTGGATTCTACGTAATATATCTGCAACTTGAGAACAGTTACTAAGGGGAGTGCCTGCACGTAATAGTGTTGAAAGTAGTTGGCATACAGCCGCATCTAATGAAGCCAATAGTGCTAGTTGATTTATTGGATTGTCACTTTTTAAGACTTTTAAAAACACAGCAACACGATAAACGGCACGACGATCAAGCGTATCAGGTAAGTGCTCACGTAATTCTTCCAAATCATCAGAATGCCGTACTTCGTCTGGGGTTATACTTTTCAACTCACTGATAAGATGAGCGCTGAGTTTGTTTTTAAGTGCTTCAGCCAAATCATCAAAAACTAAAACAGCCGTCTCTTCTCCACAAATTAATAAGGGCATTAAGTTTGCCAGAGCTTGTTTTTCAAATTTACTTAATGGGTCTAAATTGATGCTGTTCGGTTTACAGCTTAAAGAAATTCCGTCGGTACTTTGTGACTTAGCTCTTGCACTTAAACATCTTTTTGACATAAATAATTTTCACTCCTGTCTATCAATTTTTATTATTGATTGGCAAATTTAGCTGTAATTTTATTTTGCATGCTTGGCCAGTTTTGATCAGCTTTATTGATGTTTTCAGTGATGTTGTTTTGCCAGAGTTTCAGCGCAATAATATTGGCTTGTAAGTACAATTTACCATCTACAATTTTCCAACGGTTTGGGCTGCTAGAAACAACGTTATTATTTGCTGCTGCGTATGCGCAATGGCCCCCATACTGAGGAATATATAAAGTTGGGTTTGCGTTAAATTGCTCTAGATTCTCTTGGTTTTTAAAATACCATACTGTGCCAGAATTGTTGGCGCTAAATTCAGGGTTGCCTTTTGCGGGTTCACCATCTTTAAAATAAGCAACAGCGTCATAACCTTCTATTGCTACTCCTTCAAGAGCACCATCAATTACACTAACTTCTATATCAGCATGAGCAAGCACAACCCCGTAAAAGTTGATTAAACAAAAAAATAATATGTGACGAAGAGAATTAATCATTTCAATACCTTTAACAAGATTATAAAAATTGAATCATGTAGATGTTTCATAACACGCATATCAAAACTTGAAATTGGTCGATGATCTATTAACGTTCCTTACAATT
>CAYGSH010000030.1:0-22598 GCA_964352515.1 uncultured Methylophilaceae bacterium
ATTTTAGTCAATGGCAAACGTGTAAACATACCGTCTTATCAAGTAAGACCTGGTGATGTTGTTTCTGTTGCTGAAGCTTCTAAAAAGCAATTGCGGATTAAATCAGCGCTTGAAGCTGCAGATGAGCGTGGTTTCCCAGAATGGTTGGAAGTTGATGTTAAGGCATTCACAGGCACATTTAAATCAGCGCCTCAACGTGATGACTTGCCACCTACTATTAACGAATCATTGGTAGTTGAGTTGTATTCTAAGTAATTATTTAGACTTACATATTATTAATATCAATTACTTCAAGGAATTTTATGCAAAGTAATCCTACAGAATATTTAAAACCACGTGTTGTAAACGTGGAAGAAATAACACCTCTAAGAGCACGTGTGACATTGGAGCCAATGGAACGTGGTTTTGGTTATACATTAGGTAATGCTTTACGTCGTGTGCTGTTATCATCTATTCCAGGCTATGCCATTACAGAAGTCAAAATTGATGGTGTTGTTCATGAGTATTCTACAATTGAAGGTGTGCAAGAAGATGTCGTTGATATCTTATTGAATCTTAAAGGTGTAGCACTTAAATTAAATAGCAAAACTGAGACAATTTTAACACTGAATAAATCTGGTGAGGGTAAAGTAACGGCTGCAGATTTTGACCTAGGTCATGATGCTGAAATTATTAATCCTGATCATGTGATCGCTAATTTAACTAAAAACGGTGCGTTAAACCTTGAAGTCAAAATAGAAATGGGACGCGGTTACCAACCAGTGCCTGTTAGAGAAAAAGTTAACCAAGAAGACCGCACATTAGGTTTTATCATGGTGGATGCATCATTTAGTCCAATTAATAAAGTAAGCTATCAAGTTGAAAGTGCTCGAGTAGAGCAACGTACAGACTTAGATAAATTAATTATGGATGTTGAAACGAATGGTATTGTTGAACCTGAACAAGCGATTCGTGATGCAGCTACTATTTTAATGGGTCAATTATCTGTGTTTGCTAACTTAGAAGGTGCACCAAGTGAGCAAGAAGAGGCAGCAACTCCACAAGTTGATCCAATATTACTTCGTCCGGTTGATGACTTAGAATTAACTGTACGTTCTGCTAACTGTTTAAAAGCGGAAAATATTTTTTATATTGGTGATTTGATTCAACGTTCAGAAAATGAACTATTAAAAGCCCCTAACTTAGGCCGTAAGTCATTAAATGAAATTAAAGATGTACTAGCATCTAAAGGCTTAACATTAGGAATGAAATTAGAAAATTGGCCACCAGTTGGTCTTGAAAAAGCTTAATAGCTTAATTTTAAAAGTTTAAGGAAGTACTATGCGTCACGGTAATCAAAATCGAAAATTAAATCGTACGAGCAGTCATCGTGCAGCAATGTTTCGTAATATGTCAGTTTCTTTGCTACGCCATGAAGTGATTCGAACAACATTGCCAAAAGCTAAAGAATTACGTAAATATGCTGAACCACTTATTACATTAGGTAAAGATGCTACACTTGCTAATCGTCGTATCGCTTTCAGTCGCTTAAGAGATCGTGATGTTGTGACAAAGTTATTCGGAGAACTTGGCCCTCGATATCTTGAGCGAAAAGGGGGCTATCTACGTATTTTAAAATGTGGTTTCCGTAATGGTGATAATGCACCAATGGCATTTGTAGAGTTAGTAGATCGTCCAGACGTTGTTGAAGAGACATCTGCAGAATAAGCGTTTTTATAACGTTTAAAAAAGCCAGCACTAGCTGGCTTTTTTTATACTTATTTAAGTAAGCTATTTAATAAATTTACGAATATCTTCACTACTAAAAGGCCAATTTAACTCTCTTTTATTATCAGATCGTTGTAAAACAGGAATTCGCATACCATATAAGTTAAGTAGCTCATCATCAATCGCAATTTCAATAGTTGTCAAATTGCTATCATCAACCAGTTTTCGTAACAATATTTCTGCTTCTTCACAAAGGTGACAATTAGAAGTCATAAAAAGGGTTAGGCTCACTATTCGATGTTATTCTATTTAGTTAATATTAAAAACCAATCATAATAACGAATAAGTGTAATAAGTCTATAACAAAAGGTCAAAGCATGGCGGAGATTCAAGACAATAAAGATAGTTTAAGCGAAATACTAGATAAGGTTATTTCTTTATTAGAAAAAAACCAACTAGTAGAAACGCTTGTGCATAAGCAAGAGATGCCTAAGCATGAATTAGTTGAGGCAATGGTGCAAAGGCAAAATCGCATTGTGTTACAAGACATTCTCAATGATTTGCACCCTGCTGATGTTGCTCATATTCTTGAAGCATTACCACTTAATGACCGTTTGTATTTATGGGATCTTGTCAAAGTTGATCGTGACGGCGATATTCTACTCGAGGTTTCTGATGCGGTTCGTCAGACGCTTATTGCAGATATGGATAGTCATGAGTTGTTAGCTGCCGCTGAACAGCTCGATACTGATGAGCTGGCTGACTTGGCGCCTGATCTTCCTAAAGACGTCTTACAAGACTTATTAGATAGCATGGATGGGTTAAAACGTGAGCGCTTACAGCACGCACTATCTTATCCAGATGATACCGTCGGAGCGTTAATGGACTTTGATGTTGTCACCATTCGTGAAGATGTAACGATTGAAGTGGCGCTGCGCTATCTAAGGCGTCTAGAAGCGCTTCCAGACAATACTGATAAAATATTTGTGATTGATCGTGACGATACGATAAAAGGCGTTTTACCAATATCCAACATGTTGGTTAATGAATTGGATGTCAAAATTCAAGATGTAATGGCGGAAGATGTTGATTTATTCCATCCAGAAGATACTGCGAATGAAGCGGCTAAAGCATTTGAACGATATGACTTAGTGTCAGCGCCTGTTGTTGATAGTAACAATAAACTGATTGGACGTTTAACCGTGGATGAAGTCATGGATTATATTCGCGAAGAATCCGATGCAGATAAATTATCGATGGTTGGGTTGAGAGAAGAAGAAGACTTTTTCTCAACAGTTTGGAAGTCGGTACAAAATAGATGGGCTTGGCTCGCTATCAATTTGGTTACAGCACTAATCGCCTCTCGTGTGATAGGTTTATTTGAAAACTCAATCGGGCAGGTAGTCGCTTTAGCGGCATTAATGCCAATAGTTGCGGGTATAGGTGGAAATTCGGGTAATCAAACCACAACGATGATTGTTAGGGGGTTGGCTCTCGGGCAGATATCAGGTAATAACATGAACTCGCAATTAAACAAAGAGCTGGGTGTTGCCTTGATAAACGGCTTACTTTGGGGTGGTGTTTTAGGGATTATTACTTTTGCGCTTTATAGTGACTATCGATTAAGTTTGGTTATGACTGCAGCAATTACGCTCAATTTACTTTTAGCTGCGTTGATGGGGGTAGTTATCCCTTTAGTGATGAACAAGTTTGGAAAAGACCCAGCGGTTGGTTCAAGCGTTTTAATAACCGCTATGACAGATAGTGGTGGATTTTTTATATTTTTAGGTTTGGCGACTGTATTTTTAATCTGATATTCTAAATTAAAATAAGTATTAAATTGCAGGGTCAAAAAAACCCGCAATTGCGGGTTTTTTAGAGGAAAAAATTATTTAATTTTATTCTCTTTGTACATCACGTGTTTACGGACAACTGGATCAAATTTCTTGATTTCCATTTTTTCAGGCATTGTACGTTTGTTTTTTGTTGTTGTATAAAAGTGACCTGTACCAGCACTTGATTCAAGTTTAATTTTTTCGCGCATGATCTACCCCTTAGATTTTTTCACCAGCAGCACGCAATTTTGCGAGAACTGAATCAATACCGTTTTTATCGATTGTACGTAACGCTGCATTAGTGATGCGTAAGCTTACCCAGCGGTTTTCACTTTCAACCCAAAATTTACGATTTTGTAAATTAGGTAAGAAACGACGTCTTGTTTTATTTTGTGCGTGAGAAACATTGTTACCCACCATTGGCTTTTTGCCTGTTACCTGACATACACGTGCCATGGTTATCTCCAAATACTTTTTATCTATTTCAGAAAGACCGCAATTATAGTAGAAACGTTGGGTTAGTTCAACTTAAAATCAACTATTTATATTAAAAATCACTATTTTAATGTTTTCCGGTGCTACCAAAGCCACCTTCACCTCGTTCTGACTGGTTAAAGTCGTCTACAATGTGGAATTCAGCTTGTACAACTGGGACGATAACAAGTTGTGCAATCCGTTCCATTGGATTGAGCATGAATGCTTCTTTACTTCTGTTCCAGCAAGAGACAAGTAGTTGGCCTTGATAGTCCGAGTCGATGAGTCCAACCAAGTTGCCAAGTACAATACCGTGTTTATGGCCTAAGCCTGATCGGGGTAATATCAATGCAGCATAATAAGTATTGTCAATATGAATGGCCATTCCTGTTGGGATCATCACTGTTTCACCAGGTTGGATCGTTTGAGTGTGTTCAATACAAGCACGTAAATCTAAACCAGCTGACCCTTTTGTGGCATAGCTAGGCATCATATGAATTAAACGATTATCAAGAATTTTTAAGTCGACATTGATTGACATGACATTATCTTATATTAAGGGTTAAAGCCATATTAAACACTAAAAAGTTAAGAAAATCACTATGCTGAATAAGGTTTAAGCTTGCACATTGAAACTTTGCATTTTCACTAGTATACGAAGTAAAGGACTGATCAAAAGGTAATTTATTTACTTTTACAAAAGACCTTTCAAGTTTAGCAATGCATGAATATGGTTCATGATTTGTATGGCAACTTGCGGTTTTGGCGCGTTTTTGAGCGTTGTTTCCCCATGATCGTCAATTAACGTGACTTGATTTTCATCGCTGCCAATGGCGGTGGTTGCATGATTAGCTATGATTAACGGTAGGTTTTTACGTAATCTTTTTTGTGATGCATATTCAGTTATATTTTCAGTTTCAGCTGAAAATCCAACGCAAAAAGGTGGATTTGGTAGCTTGGTTACAGCTGCTAAAATATCTTTATTAAGTCTTAATGTTAGGGTTAGCTCTTCATCACTTTTTTTTATTTTTTGTTTTGATGCTTCAACTGGTGAGTAGTCAGATATTGCAGCAACGCTGATAAAAATATCTTGTTCCGCGATATTTTGCATCACAGTTTGATACATTTCCTCAGCGCTTGACGCAAATAATGTAACGACGTTTAAAGGTGGTGCTATATGTGTTTTACCATGCACTAAGATAACACTAGCGCCCATATTGGCAGCCGCTTGTGCAATGGCATAGCCCATTTTGCCACTGCTTAAGTTTGTTATGGCTCTTACTGGGTCAATCATTTCAACCGTTGCACCAGCAGTGATTAAAATACGTTTGTTTTGAAACGTTTTTGATGTGAAGTGAGCCATGACATGGCTAAGCAATTCCTCAGCTTCAAGCATACGACCATCTCCTATTTCACCACATGCTTGCTCGCCGTTGCCTGGACCTAAAACACTAATATCATCTGCTTTTAATTGTGCAATATTTCGCTGTGTTGCAGGATTTTCCCACATTTGTTTATTCATAGCGGGGGCAACTAGCAAAGGGCAATCACGAGCTAAGCATAAGGTTGAGAGTAAATCATTGGCGCGTCCATGGAGTAAATTGGCCATAAATTCTGCAGAAGCGGGGGCAATTAGAATGGCATCGGCTTCGCGACTAAGCTCAATATGCGGCATGCCATTTGCAACATCGCTGTGCCACATGCCTACATAGACTGGTTTGCCCGATAATGCTTGCATAGTGGTTGGCGTAATAAATTTAGTTGCTGCTTCGGTCATGATGACTTGCACTTCAATGCTAGCTTTGATCAGTAAACGTACTAATTCTGCTGCTTTGTAAGCAGCAATACCACCAGTAATACCTAAAACTAAAGTCTTTTTTTGCCCCATAAGCGGTGATGTTTTTCTTTAAACGAATGACTTACTTATATTTTATATGAAACAACAACTCACTGCTTGAAAGCTTAATTATTCAGTAAGGATGTTTTTTCTATTTTATTAGACTTAACAAAAGTTTATTGATTAAATAGAGGTCTCGAATAAACGCGTTCAATAAGAAAGAATAAATATGGCGATTACGGATTGGCCTGCTAACGAGCGACCACGAGAGAAGATGATAGCATTAGGTGCAGAGATGTTATCCGATGCAGAACTACTGGCAATATTCTTACGAATTGGGATAAAAGGTAAAACTGCTGTTGATTTAGCTAGAGATTTATTATCTCAGTTCGGCGGTCTTAACGGTATTTACGGTGCAAATTTACAACAGCTTAGTGCTATCAAGGGGATGGGTGTTAGTAAGTATGTGCAACTGCAAGCAGCATTTGAAATGTGTCGCCGTGCTTTAGGCGAGCAAATGCAAGAAAAAGATATGTTAAGCTCACCACAACAAGTGCACGATTATTTAACATTGCATTTATCAAGCGCAGATCATGAGATTTTTGTTGTTTTATTTTTAGATGCCCAAAATCGATTAATGGCGACAGAAGAAATGTTCCGAGGTACTTTAACGCAAACAAGTGTCTATCCTAGAGAGGTTGTCAAAAAGTCACTTTATCATAATGCCGCTTCTGTTATATTTGCTCACAACCATCCATCAGGCATTGCTAAACAGAGCAAGGCTGATGAGTATATTACGCAAGTACTAAAAGAAGCATTGTTGCTCGTGGATGTGAGACTGTTGGATCACTTTATTGTTGCCGGTAATGAGACTTTTTCTTTTTCAAAACATGGTCTACTTTAATATCGCATGTCTAAAAAGTCATAATGCCTTACATATATTATTGATATTATTGCTTATTTTGTTGAAATTGTTGAGCACACCAGTAGCTGTTGCAAAAGGTTGTGAGTTGATGAAATGGACTAATTCCATTTGTCTTTGACTTAGTAAATCGCTCAGCTTTTCAACACGGCAGTTGCAATGTTTGTTCGATTGGTTTTGTTTTGTTGCCAAGCTTTCACAATTGGCAATTTCGGTTTGAATAGTGTTTTTGCTCCATGGCGTTTTATTTGATGCATTATCTGGAATAATGGCACGCTCTTGCGCTAGAGTTTGATAAGTAAACTCAATATTGTTGTGTAATTGACTCAATGCTTGGTTGCTTTCATTGAAGTCAGACCCATCAGGTTGAAAAAGATATTCAACTGTTGTGCTTTCATTAGGAACGGCATAACCTTGAGCCGCTAGTAAAATACGTTTTGCTGGATTAGCCTCTAAGTATTGATTAACTTGTTCAATATCTTCTTTTGGCAATTCTACAGTCATATTGGCTATACAGAAATCACCTTTACTCTGGCTATTAGAAAAGGTTAATATAATTTTTTGATCATCCCATGCATGTTTGAATGTTGGCGCATTATCTAGAAGCTTTTCTTGTTCTACTTTTTGTATTACCTTGAGTATTTCTGGATTATTGCATGCAAACGCTGGTGTGCTAGCGAATGTAAAGAGAATCAATAAATATAAATGTTTCATGACAGTCTTTCTAAGTTCTTGATTGAATTTTAAAAACGAATGAGTGTTAAGAAATCAATGTGCGCATAAAGTTCTAATTTGTTTAGAATATAAATAATTAAATTGTAAAGAAAATTATCATGCAGAAATCTATGAAACAACTTTTCTGGTTTGGAATGGCTTTGCTTGGTGCTTATGCACTCAGCATGATCGCTTTTAATCGAGGTGAAAGTATTAATGCGATTTGGATGGTGACTGCTGCTGGATGTATCTATGCCATTGCTTACCGCTATTACGCAGCATGGATTGCTGCAAAAGTACTCACCATCGATGTTACAAGAGCCACGCCAGCAGAGCGTTTAGATAATGGGCGAGACTTTTTGCCCACTAATAAATGGATTGTTTTTGGGCATCACTTTGCTGCTATATCCGGACCTGGGCCTTTAATTGGACCAACATTAGCGGCACAATTTGGCTATTTGCCTGGCACTTTATGGATTTTAATTGGTGTGGTACTTGGTGGTGCTGTTCAGGATATGGTGACATTATTTGTTTCTACGCGTCGAAATGGGCGTAGTCTTGGACAAATGGCGCGTGATGAAATTGGCCCAATTGGTGGCACAGCAGCATTAATTGGCACTTTCATGATTATGATCATATTGATAGCAGTGCTTGGTCTAGTCGTTGTGAATGCGATGAAGCATAGTCCATGGGCGACTTCAACGATTGCTGCAACTATACCTATCGCCATGTTAATAGGCATTTATATGCGTCATATTCGCCCAGGAAGAGTGTTAGAAGCTTCGGCAATAGGCGTCATCTTGCTTCTGTTATCTGTTTTTGGTGGCGGCTGGATTAATCAGCATGAATCTTTACGTTTATTATTTGATCATAATGGCTTGCCTTTGGCCTATGCCATCATTCTTTATGGGTTTGCGGCTGCCGTGCTTCCAGTATGGTTGTTATTAGCGCCTCGTGATTACCTTTCTACCTTTATGAAGTTAGGCACAATCTTTTTGCTTGCGATTGCTATTATTTTGCTAAGACCAGAAATTCACATGCCAGCCGTGACGCAGTTTGTTGACGGTACTGGCCCTATATTCGGTGGAAAGTTATTTCCATTTGTGTTCATCACCATTGCTTGCGGGGCGGTCTCTGGTTTTCATGCATTAATTGCATCGGGCACCACGCCGAAATTATTGACCAATGAGCGAGACATTAGAATGATTGGTTACGGTGGTATGCTGTTAGAAAGTTTTGTAGCCATTATGGCAATGATTGCTGCTACTGTCCTAGAACCAGGCGTATTTTTTGCGATTAATAGTCCAGCTGGTGTGGTAGGTCAAACTGCAATGGATGCTGTTAAGACGATTAATGGTTGGGGTTTTGCTGTGACAGTGGAGCAGATGGAACAGTTGGCAAAAGAGATGGGTGAGTCAACATTATTTGCTCGAACCGGGGGTGCGCCAAGTTTAGCTGTTGGTATGGCTAGTATTTTTGCAAGTGCATTTGGTAAGTCGTTATTGGCGTTGTGGTATCACTTCGCTATTATGTTTGAAGCGCTTTTTATTCTAACAACGCTAGACGCGGGTACACGTGTAGGGCGCTTTATGTTGCAAGATATATTTGGTAACTTTAATAAAAAATTAGGAGAAACGTCCTATATGCCGTCTGTGATTCTGACTAGTGCGCTAGTTGTAGCAGGATGGGGTTACTTTTTATATATTGGCGTAATTGACCCTAACGGTGGCGTAAATATTTTATGGCCATTGTTTGGTATTGCTAATCAAATGTTAGCGGCTATAGCGTTATGTGTCGCGACGAGTATTATTGTTAAATCTGGTAAGACCAAATATGCTTGGGTGACTGGCTTGCCGTTAACTTGGTTAGTTGTAATTACGACAACAGCTGCTTATGAAAAAATATTTAGCAACGATTTACGAATTGGTTTTTTTGCCGCTGCAAATAACTTAAGTGCAAAATTATCTGCTGGGGAGTTATCTTTAGATAAGGCAGCAGTTGCACCACAGTTGATTTTTAATCAGCATTTAGATGCTTATCTCACTATGTTTTTTGTGTTAGTGCTATGGGTGGTGATTATTGATATGGTCAATATATGCCGACGTCATATGCAAGGTAAACCTGTGCTGCCTTCGAGCGAGGTGGCTTATGTCAAAACAGCATTGGAATAAAGATGTTAAAAAAACTTAAACACATTTGGCATATTGTCAGACGATTGTCAGGCGACGATGCTTATGAACAATATCTAAAGCATCATGCCACTTTTCATGCTACTTCTGTTGATGCGCCTCCAGCGTTATGCCGAAAAGATTTTTTTAAGTTGTGGCAGGAGAATAAATGGAAAGGTATCAATCGTTGTTGCTAGACAACAAAATCAATTCAATTAACAAACCACTTAACTATCCTGGTAAATATTATCTATTTGCATTTCATCTTTTATAGATGCTGGCTCAATATCATATTCTGATTGTCTCGCTGGTTTACTCATTGCCTTACCACGACTTGGTTTGTATTCGCCAATAATGTAGTTGTAAGATGGTTCTTGGCGTTTAAATAATTTTTCAATTAAGTTTCTCATTGCAGTTTCTATTCAAGTTAAAATTGATGATTGAATAAACGCAATCTTTATGCCAATACGAGTGATTCATTGGCGAGAAATTAAGATACTGATTTTATTATTGAAAAATTTAAAGAAGACTATTTTAAATAGTGAACGATGATGTAAATTTGATCAAAATGTTGTGATTTCGACAAGGTCTATTATGTTATTCAAATCGTTTTTTATAGGCAGCATTAAACATCCAAATACCAATAATAATCATTGGTAAACTAAGCCATTGACCCATTGATAAACCAAGCTTTAGTAAGCCCAAAAAGTCATCAGGTTGTCGAGTATATTCAACTAAGAATCTAAAGCTACCATAGCCCATTAGAAATAATGCTGAAATCGCGCCAATAGGTCTTTGTTTGTTTGAGAATACCCACAAAATAACAAATAAAATAACACCCTCTAGTGCAAACTCATAGAGCTGTGAAGCATGGCGAGGTATGTTGTCTGCTTGTGGAAAAACCATTCCGATACTTGAATCAGTCACGCGACCCCATAACTCTCCATTAATAAAATTTCCCATTCGACCTGCGCCTAATCCAATTGGAACAAGTGGCGCAATAAAGTCCATTGTTTTTAACCAAGGCTGGGGGTACTTTTTATTAAATAAATACATGGCAACGAGCACACCTAAAAAACCACCATGGAAACTCATTCCGCCTTGCCAAACCGCTAGAACTTCAATGGGGTGTTGTAAAAAATAGCCTGCCTGATAAAAAAGAACATAGCCTAATCGACCACCTAAAATAACGCCTAATGCGCCATAAAATAGAGCATCATCTAACATGGTATTGCTCCAATCAAACCATGGTTTATGCTTGATTTGGTATTTACCTAATATTAAAAAGCCAATAAAGCCAGTTAGATACATTAAACCATACCAATGAATACCAAATGAACCAATATGAATGGCAATGGGGTCATACTGTGGGTGAATAAACATTTTAAAATCTAAGATTAATTTTTAATGAGCATCTATGTTACTAGCAAATTAAATTTGGCGTTAGACAATTTAAGCTGTATATTTTATATAAATAGGTTTTATTGGCTTATTTAGAGTACACCTAAAAAAAAGGACTCGTTTTGAAAATAAAAAAAACAATAAATGCGCCACATTCAGGGTTTTTACTTGCTGATGGTTTGACGTTAGATGCATTACTAAATCAGTTGATACGATTGTTTGATTATTCAGATGATTGTGTTGTCTTGGTCGACCAAGATAATCATGCTATTTATCTGAATAGAAAAGCATTACGCCGAGTGAAGTTAACTGAGCATCAGGTAACTGGGCAGCTATGCCATGAAATTTTTTCAGAAGATAAGGCAATGCATCTCTATTTAGAGAGCTTACAAGAGGTCATTGCTAAAAGCCAATCAACAAGTTTTTCCAAAGTCACAAATGTTGCAAAATCAGACTACGATATCGTCTCTATTTACCCAATAACTGATCTTCCGTCTTTATGTCTAGGTTTAATGATAGTAACTCGTGTAGCGATTGATACTTCGACTCTTGTAGATGAAGTTAATCTTAAAGATATTTACCAAAAAGTCATGATGGATAGTATTCCATTTATGATTTGGTTAAAAGACAAAGACAGTCGCTTATTGGCCGCTAATATCGCATACGCTGAGATGGCTGGATATTCTGATCCTAATGAATTAAAAGGTAAAACAGACTTTGATTTTTGGCCACATCATTTAGCACAGCACTATTTCGAGGATGACAAAAAGGTGCTGGAGTCGGGTGAGCCAGTGACTTTAGCAGAAAAGATTAAGAAAAAAAATGGTGATGTATCTTGGGCTGAAACCTACAAAGCGCCTGTCATTGTTGATGGTAATGTCATTGGTACAGTTGGCTATGCGCGTGATATCACAGAAGAAAAGCAGTTGCTCTCCACAATTAGCAAAAAAGATCTGCAATTTAATTCTATTTTACAAAGTTTGCCTCTTTCTATTATTCGTTATGACTTGAACTGTAAAAGAACTTTCATCAATGCGATCCATAATGATGAAGAGATTATGAGCTTGCTAGGCAAGACGCCAGAAGAAAAATGGAGTTCTAATATTCTCAATATGACTGCAGCTGATTTTCAAGAAAGGTTGATGCATGTTTTATATCATGGTGAAACGCAAACATTTGAACTGCATTGCAATGTAAATAATGAGCGATTTGTTAACATGAATACTTTGCTCCCTGAGTTTGATGAGCACCATCAGGTAACTGGTGCACTTGCAATATCGAATGATGTGACTGAAATTAGTAAATACCGTGATGACCTAGAGTTTATGGCCTATCATGATGCATTAACATCCTTACCTAATCGAACTTTGTTGAATCAAAAATTACATAGTGCAGCAAAAGATGGTGTGTCTTTTGGATTGTTATTTATGGATTTAGATTTCTTTAAAGAGATTAATGACACATTAGGTCATATCGTTGGAGATGTCTTATTAGTGGATGCAGCCAAACGAATTTCAGCTTCAGTTAGAATTGATGATTTTGTTGCACGCATAGGTGGGGATGAATTTGCAATTTTAGTCACTGATTTGAGAGATGAAGCTGATCTTGCTACATTAGCTGAAAAGATTTCGCAAAACTTATCAAAACCATTTTTGATTGATCAAATTAGTTTTTTTGTTACAGCTAGCATTGGTATTGCTTGTTATCCAATTGACAGTGAAAACGTTGAAGATCTAATAAAGTATGCAGATACAGCAATGTATGATGCAAAAAAGAAAGGTCGAAATAACTATCAATTTTATACCCCAGAACTCACTCAAGATGCTATGGAGCATCTTGCTATTGCAACCGCATTGCGATACGCCATCCAAAAAAATGAGTTGCTATTGTTGTTTCAGCCAAAAGTGGAAATAGCAACCGGGAAAATCATTGGTGCTGAAAGTCTATTAAGGTGGAATGGCAAAGTATTGGGTCAAATAAGCCCAGACAAATTCATACCAATAGCAGAAGAAAGTCGCCTTATTATTGAAATAGGCGCATGGGTATTAAGATCAGCATTCGAAGTTGCGGTACAAATTAATCAAACAAGACAAGTGCCGCTTAATATTGCCGTTAATGTTTCCTCAAAAGAGTTTGTTGGTAATGACTTTATTAATAATTTGCAACGTTGTTTAAAAGAAACAAGTTGTAAGCCATCGTGGATAACTTTAGAAATAACCGAAAGTCTACTATTGCATGATAGTGATAAGGCACTAGAAACCTTAATTAAAATTGATGAAATGGGCATCATTTTATCAATCGATGATTTTGGTACAGGCTATTCTGCACTTGCCTATTTAAGTAAATTTCCAATTAGGCAGGTAAAAATTGACCGTTCTTTTGTCATGGATATCTGTGACTCTCAAAATGCAGCATCTTTAGTAAAAGCCATTATCGCAATGACATTAAGTTTAAATAAAGAGTTGGTTGCTGAAGGAATTGAAACCAAAGAACAAGCAGAACTGATTCAACAATATGGATGTCATCAAGCACAAGGCTATTTTTACAGTAAGCCTATCCCATTTATAGACTTTCTTCGTCTGGTTTCAGTACAAGCAAACGCATAATAATTTAGAATTAACCAATGCTGAATAGCATTGTATGGTTTAAAATTATACTTCGTTTTTAGTTTTGTTAGGTTAAGTTATGCCACAGTATCGTTCAAGAACTACCACACATGGTCGAAATATGGCAGGTGCACGAGCATTATGGCGCGCAACTGGTATGAAAGATGGTGATTTTGAAAAGCCGATTATTGCGGTCTCAAATTCATTTACACAATTTGTTCCAGGGCATGTTCACCTTAAAGACTTGGGCCAGCTAGTTGCACGGGAAATTGAACGTGCTGGCGGAGTTGCCAAAGAATTTAATACGATTGCAGTTGATGATGGAATAGCGATGGGGCATGGTGGCATGCTTTATAGTCTTCCTAGTAGAGATTTGATTGCTGATAGCGTAGAGTATATGGTAAACGCGCATTGTGCTGATGCGCTGGTGTGTATATCTAATTGCGACAAAATCACACCAGGCATGTTAATGGCAGCTATGCGTTTAAATATTCCAGTCATTTTTGTATCAGGTGGGCCAATGGAAGCTGGCAAGGTCAATTGGCAAGGCCATGAGATGAAGCTTGACTTGGTCGACGCTATGGTAGCTGCAGCAGATGATAATGTATCTGACGAACAATCTGAAGCGATAGAAAGATCAGCTTGCCCAACCTGCGGGTCTTGTTCAGGTATGTTTACTGCAAACTCAATGAACTGTCTAACAGAGGCACTCGGCTTAAGCCTACCTGGAAATGGCTCAACCTTAGCTACACATGGAGCTCGCAAACAGTTGTTTTTGCAAGCAGGTAGAACTATTGTGGAAATCACTAAACGTTATTATGAGCAAGATGATGAGTCTGTATTGCCGCGTAATATTGCTAGTTTTAAAGCATTTGAAAACGCAATGAGTTTAGATGTAGCCATGGGTGGTAGTACCAATACGGTATTACATTTACTTGCTGCTGCTCATGAAGCGAGCATCCCTTTTTCGATGAAAGATATAGACCGTATTTCTCGTAATGTACCTTGTGTGAGTAAAGTCGCCCCAGCAACATCAAAATATCATATGGAAGACGTACATCGAGCTGGTGGCGTGATGGGTATTTTGTCTGAGCTAAGTCGTGGTGGATTGATTCATCGAGAAATTCCTACTGTACACTCTTCGAGCATGGGTGCTGCGTTGGACAAGTGGGACATTACAACATCAACAGATGAAGAGGTGAAGAAGTTTTATCGGGCTGCTCCTGGTGGAATTATTACAACCATTGCTTTTTCACAAAGTATGCTATGGCCAACTTTAGATGTAGACCGTGCAAACGGGTGTATTCGAGATATAGAGCATGCCTATTCAAAAGATGGTGGATTGGCGGTTCTTTACGGGAATATTGCTCTTGATGGTTGTATTGTGAAAACGGCTGGTGTAGATGAAAGTATTTTAAAGTTTACAGGTAGAGCAAGAGTGTTTGAATCTCAAGATGCTACAGTTGAAGCAATTCTTGCCGATAAGATTGTACCAGGCGATGTTGTTGTGATTCGCTATGAGGGACCACGAGGAGGGCCAGGGATGCAAGAAATGCTATATCCTACCTCATACCTTAAATCTAAAGGACTTGGCAAAGAATGTGCTTTATTGACTGATGGTAGGTTCTCAGGTGGAACTTCGGGTTTAAGTATTGGACATGCATCACCAGAAGCTGCTGAGGGCGGTGCAATAGGCTTGGTAGAAGAAGGCGATACGATCGAAATTGATATACCAAACCGAACCATTAACTTAAAAATTACGGATGAAGCATTAGCTGAAAGACGCACCAAAATGGACGCAAAGGGTAAAAATGGATGGAAGCCAGTGCATAGAGAGCGCTATGTATCACCTGCTTTAAGAGCTTATGCGGCAATGACTACAAGTGCAGCATTTGGTGCAGTACGTAATGTTGAGCAAATAGAGAGAAATTAACGATGGCAACAACTGAAACAATGGAAGAAACGCAGCCGCTAAATGATAAGCTTGTGCCAAATGTTGTAAAAAGGCACCCGCATATTAAAATGACCCAAGACAAAAATGGCTTGCAGTACATTGAAGTTGATAATGAGTTTGGTGCAGGCAAAATTGCATTACAAGGCGGGCATGTAATGCAGTTTCAGCCAAAATATGAAAAAAATCCAGTGTTGTGGCTATCTAAAAATGCACGTTTTGTGCCAGGCCGCTCTATTCGTGGTGGTGTTCCTATTTGTTGGCCTTGGTTTGGCGCTCACCCGACAGATAGCACACTTTGCCCGCATGGTTTTGCAAGAGTGATTCCATGGGAAGTGGTAGATGTCGATACTTTTTACAATGGTGCGACCCGAATCCTATTAGAAATGCAGCAAACGCCAGAAGCAAAACGTCAGTTGTCCTATCCTTATACATTGACGCTGATGATTGTCATTGGACGTAGATTAAGAATGGAGCTAGCGACAACAAATCTGGCAGACCATCCATTTACTATGGGGGAAGCTTTTCATACCTATCTTGCGGTAAGCGATGTTGCTAATATTAAAGTGACTGGTGTTCAAGAGTGTGTATATACAGATAAACTACGCAAATACGAGCGATCAGTCGAGAATAGCTATTTAAAATTTAATGGTGAGTTTGATCGAGTTTATATGAATCATACTGGAGACTGTGTGATTCATGATCCTGGATATAACCGATTAATTCGTGTACAAAAGTCTGGTAGTAACAATACTGTAGTTTGGACGCCATGGGAAGAAAAAGCGCATGCCATGGGCGATATGGGTGATGGTGATGACTGGCGGAAAATGATTTGTGTAGAGACGACGAACTCATTAGAAAACTCAGTGATTATCAACCCAAATAGAACACATGTGATGACTGTTGAATATACAGTAGAGTCATTTGATACAAAGAATTAATAACTTTTATTCTTTGTCAACGGATGTGATACTAAATCGTTTTAAGTGTGATTAGCCTTAATCAGAGCAAGACAAAAGGCTATTGTAGATTTTAAAATTAAAGGTATTATATCGCATGGTAATCAGTAGATATTTGAAGAACTCAAGGAGATAGCATGAAAGCATTAGTATTAGCGGTTTTAACAACAGGCTCGTTGATGATAGCGGGCCAAGCGGTTGCTGATCAAGCCTTAGCGCAAAAAAGTGGTTGTTTAGCATGTCATGGCGTAGATAAAAAAGTGTTAGGTCCAGCGTTTAAAGATGTGGCTGCAAAATATAAAGGTGATAAGTCAGCAGAAGCTAAATTGGTGACTAAAGTGCAAAAAGGTGGCAGTGGTGTTTGGGGTCCAATTCCAATGCCTGCAAATAGCCCGCAAGTTAAAGATGGTGATATTAAAGCCATTGTTAAATGGGTGTTGTCACTCTAATTAATTCACTTAATTGATAAAAAAGCCAGCATTAGCTGGCTTTTTTATTGACTTGGTTGAAAGCTGATTAATTAGAATACCCCAAGTAAATTTAAAAATACAATCGTAACTGCTACAGGAGCAATCACTATATTAGCTATTTTCCAAAAGAGGAAAGGCCAACCTTTTAAATTGAGTTCTTCTTTGACATGTTGCTTTTTCATTAAGTAGCCGGCAAAAATCGCCATCAGTAAGCCGCCTAGTGGCAACATAATCGTAGAAGTAAGCTTGTCTAAACTATCAAAAATACCCAGACCAAATGCTAGCTCAACTTCTTGCCAGATATTAAAAGATAAAACGACACAAAGGCCGATAAGCCAGATTACAAAGCCAAGTATCAAGCTCGCTTGTTTGCGAGTAATGCGACTATTTTCAATGGCCCAAGCAACTGCTGGTTCCACCAGAGAAATAGAAGATGTCCATGCAGCAAAGCCAACCAACACAAAAAAGAGTGTGGCAAAAACATTACCTGCTGGCATCGCACCGAGTGCAATTGGTAGGGTTTGAAAAATCAATCCAGGCCCTGCGTTTGGTTCGAGATGGTTGCCAAACACCAATGCATAAATCGCTAAGCCTGATAATAGTCCGATAGCGGTATCTAATGCAGCAATAAAAAGTGTCATTTGTCCGATTGATTCATTTTTGCCTAAGTAAGAGCCATATACCATGACTGAACCCATGCCAAGGCTTAGCGTGAAGAAGGCATGACCAAGCGCTGAAAGTATTGCTACTGGAGTGACTTTTGAGAAGTCCGGAGAAAACATAAATCTAAAAGCAGCACTTATATCCCCAACCGACATACTATAACCAAGCAAGACCAATAAAATTGCGAATAACATTGGAATTAAAATATTATTAGCTTTTTCAAGTCCTTCGTTTACACCACGCGCAACCACAACCATTGTCATGAGCAGAAAAAGGGTGTGCCATAGGAGGAGTGTCAGTGGCTGTGCAAGGAGCTGATCAAAATTGTTAGCCGCTTGCGTCGCAGTAATATTGGTAAAAGTCCCTTGTATAGAAAAGTTGATGTAGCTTAAGACCCATCCGCCTACGACACTATAGAAACTTAAAATCAAAACGCCTGCTAGCATGCCCATTGCTCCAATAAAAGACCATGCAGAGTGTGCATTAGCCTCTTTTGCTAATAGTTTTATAGCATCTAAGGGATTTTTTTGTCCTCTTCTTCCCAGCATGATTTCGGTCATCATCAAGGGAATGGCAAGGAATATAATAGAAGCAATAAAAATAAGCACAAAAGCACTGCCGCCATTAACGCCTATCATATAGGGAAGTTTCCATATATTGCCTAGGCCAATTGCCGATCCAGCAGTGGCTAGCATAAACGTCCAACGGTTAGACCAATGACTTCTTTTATTGCTCATGAATTAATGCTTACTTTCTTTCAGAAAAATAGCGAATCGTTTCTTGTTTAATGATTTTAGATAACAATAATAAACCAATTAAATTGGGGATGGCCATGAGTCCGTTCATTAAGTCAGAGAAATTCCAAACAAACTCTAAGCTCGTTACTGCGCCAACCATCACTGCTAAGGTGAAAAACAGGCGATAAATCCTAATAGCATTACCACCAAATAAGAATTCAATCGCTTTTTCACCATAATAACTCCATCCTATTAATGTTGAAAAAGCAAAAAATGCTGTTGCAATGGCAATAATAATGCTGCCATTGTTACCCAATGTTTCTGCCATACTTACACTGGTGAGTTCTCCTGCATCAACCCCTTGTGTCCAACTAGTAGCAGTTAAAATGACTAATGCAGTCATCGTGCAGACTACCAGCGTATCTATGAACGTTTGGGTCATACTCACTAAAGCTTGTTTTACGGGGTCATTTGTTCTTGCAGCAGCAGCAGCAATAGGTGCTGAGCCTAAACCTGACTCGTTTGAGAATACGCCACGTGCAATGCCGTAGCGCATAGCAGCGGCAATTGTTGCACCAATAAACCCACCACTCGCCGCTGATGGGTTAAACGCATGGTAAAAAATCAATCGGAAGGCTTCTGGAATCGCATTGATATGAATGGATAGTACCAACAAACAACACAGTACATAAGCTAAAATCATAAATGGCACAATAATGGATGTAAATTTCCCAATCGTTTTAATGCCGCCAAGAATCACTAAGCCTGTGAGTAACGTCATTGTGATACCAGTTACTTGTACAGGCACTTGAAATGTTGTTGCAAATATTTTCGCTGTTGCATTTGCTTGTGTCATATTGCCAATACCAAAAGCCGCACAAGCTGTGAAGATGGCAAAGAGTGTGCCAAGCCAAGGCATGCCTGCCCCTTTGCTTAAGTAATACATGGGGCCGCCGCGCATTCCATTATCACCGTTTTCACGATACTTAACAGCCAACACCGCTTCACCGTACTTGGTAGCCATGCCGACTAAACCTGTCACCCACATCCAGAAGACGGCACCAGGACCGCCTAAGGTAATAGCTGTAGCGACACCTACAATATTTCCAATACCGACTGTTGCAGCCAACGCAGTCATTAATGCAGCAAAATGGCTGATATCGCCTTCTTCATTTTTGTCTTTGCTGAATATCAGTTTTAATGCATGGGGTAGTACTCTAAATTGCATCCCTTTTAGTAATATGGTTAGGTATAAACCAGTGCCAACCAATAAAGCCAACATGTATGGGCCCCATACAATACCTGATAACGTTGAGACAAGTGCTTCAATTGATTGCATAATAATGACTCCCCTTTAATTTGATTATATCGAGAAAGCACTATGCTTTGCCAAGATGATATTTTATTTAGGATTGGAAATGTTGTTTAAGCACAGCAATCATATACCCATGATCCAATACCCCTGCACTCTCTCGAATACTGTGCATCGCCCACATAGGATTGCCGACATCCACCGTTGGCATACCGAGTTGGGCGGCAACCATTGGGCCAATGGTGCTGCCGCAACCTAAGTCTGTGCGGTGAGCGTACTCTTGGTAGGGTACTTTGGCTTTTTTGCACAATTGAATAAAACGTGCTGCGGTGTCTGCATTCGTGCTATAGCGTTGGTTTGCGTTAGTTTTAATCACAGGACCTTGATTCACGTTTGCGTGGTGACATGGCTCGAAGGCGCTGGGATGATTAGGGTGGTAGGCGTGTGCCATGTCTGCGCTAATAAAAAAGCTATTGGCTAAGCCGCGTAAGCGGTCTTCTTGGCTAGTTTCTGTGGCAACGCAAATGCGGTTAATCACGTCTAGCATAAAGCTACCACCTGCGCCTGTGGCGCTTTCACTGCCTACTTCTTCGTGATCAAAAAACGCACATATACTGGTGGAAGACGGCTTTTCTGTGGCTAATAATGCAGTCATGCCAGCATGGCAAGAGGCTAAATTATCTAGCTGACTATTGGCGATGAATGCTTGATTAATGCCCCATATACTCCCTTTTTGCGTATCGTAAACGGCTAAATCCCAAGTTAGGATATCGTCGGCGTTAATGGTTAGCTCGTTGGCGAGTGCTTGTGTGAGTTGCGTGTGCGCTTCTACGCTATCCATCGCGAAGCCAAAAATAAGCGGTAAGCCAGTTTGTTTGTTAAGCACCAAGCCCTTTTCATTCACCTCACGATTCATGTGGATGGCTAGGTTGGGTAAGCGTACGATGGATTGATTTAATCTGACTTGGTACGATTTAAAAGTATCGCCATCACGCACCATCACGCGGCCAGCTAGGCTTAAATCTCTATCGGTAAAGGTGGCGATAATTGGTCCGCCGTAAACTTCTACACCCAGTTGAGCAATGCTTTGTGTGCTATAGGCTGCTTTGGGTTTTAAGCGTAAACCTGGGGAGTCGGTGTGAGCACCTACTATCTTAAAACCGCTTTCTGAAATTGGGGTTTTCCCAACCACAAAAGCAATAATAGAAGCACTATCGCGCACTACATAGTATTTGCCACGTTTACCTAAATCCCAGTGTTGGTCTTCTAATAGCTGTCTAAAACCATTTTTTTTTAAGGTGTCGGCAATAGTTGAAACGGCGTGCCAAGGGCTGGGGCTGGCATCAATAAAGTCTAGTAAATCTTGTGCTTGTTGCGTGGCCTTTATTGATGCGCTCATATGTTAAATCCAGTTTTTATCAATTAAGAAGTCAGTATACAGTTTTGCTTCCGGGCTACCATTTTCTGGCTTCCAGTCATAACGCCATTTTACAATAGGTGGCATGGAGAGCAGGATGGATTCTGTTCGACCATTGGACTGCAATCCAAATAATGTGCCACGATCAAATACCAAATTGAATTCGACATAGCGACCACGTCGGTAAGCTTGGAAATCTCGCTCACGTTCACCATAAGCTGTTTCTTTTCGACGTTGCACAATCGGTAAGTAAGCTTGTGTAAACGCATCACCAACAGCACGAAGCATGGCAAAGCTTTGTTCAAATCCAAGATCATCAAAGTCATCAAAAAAGATACCACCAATACCACGTGGTTCGTTGCGATGTTTTAGGTGGAAGTATTCATCGCAGTGTTTTTTGAATTTTGGATAGAGCTCAACTCCAAATGGCGTGAGTGCTTCTTTATTCGTGCGGTGAAAGTGCACGCAATCCTCTTCAAAGCCATAGTAGGGTGTTAAGTCCATCCCACCGCCAAACCACCAAATATCTTGCTCGCCTATTTTTGAAGCTTTTGCAATAAAGAAACGTACATTCATATGTACGGTTGGTATATATGGATTTCGTGGATGAAATACCAGTGACACACCCATGGCCTCCCATGGACGACCTGCTGCTTCAGGATGTGCAACACTAGCAGCAGGGGGTAATTTATTGCCTAATACATGTGAAAACCCAATGCCTGCCCGCTCAAATACATTACCTTCTTCTAACATACATGAATTACCACCACCACCTTCTGGTCGTTGCCAGCCATCATGTAAAAAGGTTTTACCATCGACTAGCTCTACTGATTCAATAATGCGTGCTTGCAAGTTTTGCAAGTAATCAAAAACGTTTTGTGTATTGATTGTTACAGACATTTTTGACAATTAGCCTTTAATGGCACGGTAGCCAATGTCTTTACGGTATTGCGCGCCATCAAAACTTATCTCTTCTATTATGCGATAAGCTTGTTGTTGCGCAAATTTAACTGTCTCGCCTAAAGCGGTGACGCATAGTACACGTCCACCGCTAGTGATCACTTTTCCATCTTCAGTTAATTTGGTTCCTGCATGGAAAACATAAGCATCTTGAAGCGACCTGTTTAAGCCAGTAATTTCATCACCTAGCCTTGGTGTTTCTGGGTAATTAGCACTAGCCATCACCACCCCCAGTGCAAAGCGTCTATCCCACTGGGCTTCTGCTTGATTTAACGTACCATTAACGGCCTGTTCTACTAATCCTAATAAATCTGATTTTAGACGCATTAAAATCGGTTGTGTTTCAGGATCACCCATGCGGCAATTAAACTCTAGAGTTTTAAGTGAACCATCTTGATTTATCATAAGGCCTGCATATAAAAAGCCAGTGTAGGTAATACCATCTTTTGCCATGCCTTCTACAGT
>CAYGSH010000031.1:0-22495 GCA_964352515.1 uncultured Methylophilaceae bacterium
CTTCCCAACTGCTAATTTAAAACTAATCATTGTGGGGTATTTGTTATCAGTGTTATCTTGATTTAATGCCGCCATGACTTGCGGAATGCCACTACCAGAAGCACCTTTAAACCACTTTCTTGTTATCCAAACAATTATCATGCCGCCAATTGGTGTAACGATTAATGGTAACCACCAATGCATCCTTTGCATATGAAAGAAAAGTGCCATTGCATACTCAGTTGCCTTTGCAAATAACACTACAATCAATCCCGCTGTAGCCGCTGCTATCCAAACAATAATTCGCCCATGCCAGGCATCAAAGTCAGTTAATTTTGCTTTTTTAATTGAAGAGGAAAGTTCGTTAAGGGGTTGCATGCTATTCACTAAATTTTAGTTCCTTTAAATAACGATTGTATGTTCTATGTGCCTATTTGTACATTTAAACTATTTTATTAGGCTTTTTCTATCAAATGAATCTATCTTTTAATGTCTATCATAGTGCCAACATGGAGAACTCTATATATGAATGATGACATCAATCAAGCCCTTGATTGGTTAAAACGATTACGCAAAGTCAATATACCTGTGCTTAGGCAAACAGCTAGAGCACTGGCTACACTCAAACTGGACGAAGACAATTTAAGTGCAAGAGATATTACACTAGCGGTATTAAATGACCCCTTCATGGTTTTTAAAATTTTGAGTTATGCAAATAAAAATCCAGGTAAGAGACAAATTCAAAATATTGTTGAAGTTGAACCAGCAATTTTAATGATGGGTACCAGCACTTTCTATAAAAACCTATCGCCTGATTTATTGGTTGATGATAGGCTAAAATCTAACATACCCGCCCTAACCCATTTACTCAAGCTTATCAAAAGAGCTCATCGTGCGGCTTACTTTGCGGCTGATTGGGCTGCCCTAAGAAAAGATTTACACTCAGAAGAAATATGGATTGCTGCTTTATTGCATGATTTTGCTGAAATGCTCATGTGGTGCTTTGCGCCTGATAAAATGAACATGATTTTTGAAATGCAAAAAAAAGATAAAACCTTACGCACTAAAGATGCACAAGAACAAATACTTGGGTTTTATATGAGCGACTTGCAGAAAGAGCTTATCAAGTCATATGCTATGCCAACATTATTATCATCGCTCATGGATGACGATAGTGAAAAAGAGCTTGATAATCGAGCTAAAAATGTATCACTTGCCGTAAACCTTGCTCGACATGCTGCAAATGGCTGGGATGATGCAGCCTTACCAGATGATTACGAAGCAATTGCTGCATTTTTGCATGTCGATGTCCCTAGGGTGCTTTACTTAATTCATCACCCAGACGCACAAAAGGGTCTTTAATCTCAATACCTTTACACCCCTTGCTTTAAACTGACTTGGATAAACTGATCTAAATCACCATCTAAAACAGCTTGCGTGTTTCCAACTTCTACATTCGTACGTAAATCTTTAATTCGACCTTGATCCAAAACATAGCTACGTATTTGATGCCCCCAACCAATATCAGTTTTTGCGTCTTCTAAAGCTTGCTTTTCCTCATTACGTTTATTTAGCTCTAGATTATACAAAGCACCCTTAAGCATGTTCATGGCTTCCTCTTTGTTTCTATGTTGTGAGCGATCATTTTGGCACTGCACAACGACGCCTGTTGGAATATGCGTTAATCTGACTGCAGAGTCAGTTTTATTAATATGCTGCCCACCTGCCCCACTAGCTCGATAAGTATCGATTCGCAAATCTGCAGGGTTAATTTCTATTTCAATAGAGTCATCAACTTCAGGGAAAATTTGAACACTTGCAAAACTCGTATGACGCTTGGCATTACTATCAAATGGTGATTTTCTTACAAGACGATGAACACCATTCTCTGTACGAAGAGTGCCAAAAGCATAATCCCCTGTTACTTTAATTGATGCGCCTTTTATTCCAGCAACATCACCCTCAGACTGCTCAAGCACTTCTACTTTAAACCCTTTTCGTTCGCAATAACGTAAATACATTCTGAACAACATATTGGCCCAATCTTGCGCCTCTGTCCCGCCGCTGCCTGACTGAAATTCAATAAAGCAATTATTCTCATCCATCGGCTGTGAAAACATACGACGGAATTCCATTTCTTCAACGATTTTTTCTAAAGCCTCAGAGTCTGTTGCAATACTGTGTAATGATGCATCATCATTTTCCTCGCGCGCCATATCGAATAACTCTTGGCTGTCACTAATTCCCTGCTCAAGCTTAGTTAAGGTATTGACTACTGACTCAAGCATGCGTTTTTCTTTACCTAATTTTTGCGCATTTTCTTGATCATTCCAAACGTTTGGATCTTCTAGCAGACCGTCAACTTCTGCTAAGCGCTGTGATTTGCTTTCATAGTCAAAGATACCCCCGAAGGTCTTGGTTACGTTGACTTAACCCTGAAAGACGATTGGCAATAAGATTGAGTTGTTCAGCTTCCATGAAATAACTTCTTCTAAAATGTAATGTGATTAACTAAGAGCAGAATTATACAATAAAGCGAAACGTCATTGATTACTAACAAATACTAGCAGCAGGTTCAAACGAGGCAAAATAAACCTTATCCACTCTGTTACACCAAATAATTGATGAATTAAACTACATTAACACATTGACATATTTCTATACTTATGGAAATATAGAAATATGAACAATAAATCAGCAGTCACCCTCCTTTCATCCATTGCCAATGAAGCTAGGCTTGATATTTTTAGACTATTAGTTCAAGCAGGCATCAATGGCTTAGCAGCGGGTAAGATTTCTGACAAACTTAACATTCCAAACAGCACGCTCTCATTTCATCTAAAAGAATTAAGCCATGCAGGATTAGTCCATGCTAACCAAGAAAGTCGGTTTATTTACTATTCAGCAAATTATGACTCCATGAATCAATTGGTGGCTTATTTAACTGAAAACTGCTGTGCTGGAGAGCAAAACTGCTGTCCTGACACGACATGCAAACCAACATTAAGAGAGTCTATTTAATGAAGAGAATTCACCTTCATATATCAGTTGAAAGTCTTGCAAAAAGCATAGAGTTTTACAATACACTTTTTGGGGCACAACCCACTGTTCAAAAGTCTGACTACGCAAAATGGATGCTAAACGATCCATCAGTCAATTTTGCAATCAGTCAACGGGGAGCAAACCCTGGTTTAGATCATATTGGCATTCAAACAGATGGAGCAAATGAGCTAATAACCATAAAAAAACGTTTTGAAAATGCAAACATGGAAATACTAACCCAAGAAGGTACAACCTGTTGTTACGCCCAATCTGACAAGCATTGGGTTCAAGACCCTTCTGGAATAGCATGGGAAACATTTAATACGCTTGCAGATGCGCCCACTTTTCATCATGCAAAGGAAACATCAACAGCTCAATCTGCCTGTTGTACCCCTACACAAACCATTCAATTAACCAATTTTAAAGGAAAAGATAAGGATGACAACCAATCCAGTTGCTGCTGAAGCGCAACCTAAAATAAGCAGTTTTGAACGCAATCTAACATGGTGGGTGCTTGGTTGTATTGTTGTTGGTATTGCACTAGGTAAATTTGCACCCGCACTATTTCAAACGCTTGCTGAAATTAAAGTGGCTGAAGTTAACCTACCTGTTGCAGTACTAATTTGGCTAATGATTATACCGATGTTACTCAAAATTGACTTTGCAGCGATGGGCGAAGTACTAAAACATGCCAAAGGTATTGGTGTAACCTTGTTTATTAATTGGATGGTCAAACCTTTTTCAATGGCATTACTGGCATGGATTTTTATTCGCCACCTATTTGTTGATATGCTACCTGTTGATCAGATTGACAGTTACATTGCAGGCTTAATATTGCTAGCAGCAGCGCCATGTACTGCGATGGTTTTTGTTTGGAGTAACTTGTGTGATGGCGATGCAAAATTCACTCTGTCGCAAGTCGCCATTAACGATGCCATTATGTTATTTGCTTTTGCACCGATTGTCGCTTTATTACTTGGCTTATCCAGTATTGTCGTTCCATGGAACACACTATTCATTTCAGTAGTTTTATTTATTATTGTGCCAGTAGTGATTAGCCAAATCATGAGAAAATTGCTTTTAAGTAGCGGAAACGATCAAGCATTAAAAGCAACGCTTAAAACCTTACAACCAATATCTTTGTCTTCTCTATTAATTACACTTATCTTACTGTTTGCGTTTCAAGGCCAACAAATTCTTAATCAGCCTTTAATTATTGTTTTGCTAGCAGTGCCAATTCTTATTCAAGTCTATTTCAACTCTATGCTTGCATATTGGTTAAACAAAAAATTCAAGGTAGCACATTGTGTTGCTGCGCCATCTGCTCTAATAGGTGCTTCAAACTTTTTTGAACTTGCTGTTGCAACAGCCATTGCATTATTTGGATTTAATTCAGGTGCCGCATTAGCAACAGTTGTAGGAGTACTTATTGAAGTGCCAGTGATGCTTTCTATTGTAGCAATCGTCAATAACACTAAACGATGGTATGAAAACTAATTAAGGGTACTCATGTGATGAATATTTTATTTCTATGCACTGGTAACTCGTGCCGCTCCATATTAGCCGAAGCAACTTTTAACGCTTTAGCACCTGAAGGGTTGCAAGCCATGAGTGCAGGCAGCAATCCAACTGGCGAAGTTCACCCTCGTTCCATTGCTCTGTTAAAAAAAGAAGGCATCTCAACTGAGGGTTACTACAGCAAGTCATGGAATGACTTGCCAGAGACACCTGATATTGTCATTAGTGTTTGTGGAAATGCTGCCAACGAAACTTGCCCTGTCTATTTAGGTAATGCAATACGTGCACACTGGGGTGTTGATGATCCAGCAAAAGCAATAGGCTCAGATAAAGAAATTGATGCTAGCTTTCATCATGCTTATACAATTTTAAGAAAACGAATTGAAGCTTTTTTGACACTGAATCCAAAAAAACTCACCCTTATGGAGCTTAAAAAACAATTAGATGAAATTGGAAATTGCTATGAAATATGATTTATTTCATGATTAATTAAAGATAGACTTAGGCTTTTATCTAACTTCAGCAATGCTAATGACAAATCAATAATTATATTTACCTCACAAAAAAACTTTCATATCTTAAGATTACGCCTTAACATTGATACTTTGTCACAATACTGTCACAATTAGTTTCTAATATGATGACATCAGTTGATGTGTGCCGTTTAAATATAAATAACATAATATCGCACTGGCTGTGTTGAGGTTTAAATTATATTATTGGAGATTTTTCATGCAAACTAAGTTTGTAAAATTATTAAGTGCGGCTTCAATTTTTGCTGCAAGTTTGAGCGTGTCAGTACCTACTTTTGCAGCGGCTGAGATAACAGGTGCGGGTGCTTCATTTCCTTATCCTATTTACTCAAAATGGGCTGAGTCATATGAAGTTAAATCAGGTGTTAAATTAAATTACCAAGCAATTGGTTCTGGCGGTGGTATCAAGCAAATCAGCAACAAAGTGGTTGATTTCGGCGCATCGGACATGCCACTTAAGCCTGAAGAGTTAGATCAAAAAGGTCTGATCCAGTTTCCAACTGTCGTGGGTGGCGTTGTACCAGTAGTTAATATTCCAGGGATTGAAGCAGGCAAGTTAGCATTAGATGGTGAAACTTTAGCTAACATCTATTTGAAAAAAATAACGAAATGGGATGATCCAGCTATCGCTGCTCTAAACCCAGGCGTTAAGCTTCCAAACAATACCATTACAGTGGTACATCGTTCAGACGGTTCAGGCACAACTTTTATCTTTACTGACTATTTAAGTAAAGTGAGCAAAGAGTGGGCTGATAAAGTGGGTTCAAATACAGCAGTAAAATGGCCAACTGGTGTGGCAGGTTCAAAAAATGCCGGCGTGGCTTCGTATGTTAAAACAATTAAATATTCAATTGGTTATGTTGAGCTTGCCTATGCAAACCAAAACAACCTTTCTTTCGCAGCGATGAAAAATAAAGAGGGTGAAATTGTACAGCCAACGATTGAAAGTTTTCAGACTGCGGCTAAATATGCTAATTGGAGTGAAGCGCCTGGTTTCTATGAAATTTTAACGAATGAGCCAGGAAAAGAGTCTTGGCCAATTGCTGGTGCAACATTTATCTTGATGTACAAAGAACAAGCAAACGCTGCAACTGCAAAAGAAGTGCTTAAATTCTTTGACTATGCTTACAAAAATGGTGACCTAAGTGCTAAGGCACTAGACTATGTTCCATTGCCTGACAATGTAGTTGAACTCATTCAAAAAAGCTGGATTCAAAACATCAAATCAAAAGATGGTTCTGCTATTTGGACTAATTAAAAATATATAGTTTGTATAGAAAATGTCATCCTATAATAGTAATATAGGCAATGCAGGAGGGGCTTCGGCCCTTTCTGCTTCTTCATCTATTGATATTAAATCAAACACTAAAGGGTCAACATTGTCATCTCCAAACAACCCCAAAAAGGACATGGGTGCTTTAATAGATAAACTGTTTAAAGGTACTACGATGTTTTTTGCAGCGTTAGTGCTATTACTATTAGTTGGTATCATTGTTTCTTTATTTATTGGCAGTTGGCCTGCTTTTAAGGCATTCGGCTTACCATTTTTCACAAGTAGTGAATGGAATCCTGTTACAGAAGAATATGGAGCATTAGTGCCTATTTATGGCACATTAGTCACGTCAACTATTGCGATGCTGATAGCAGTGCCTTTAAGTTTCGGTATCGCATTATTTATTACAGAAATTGCGCCAGCATGGTTAAAAAGACCTGTTGGTGTTGCAGTGGAGTTGCTTGCCGGTATTCCAAGTATTATTTATGGCATGTGGGGTTTGTTTATTTTTGCCCCACTCTTTGCTGACTATGTTCAACCTTGGATTAATGATAATTTAGGTGAGCTTCCCTTAGTTGGATTATTGTTTCAAGGTCCACCAATGGGCATTGGAATGTTAACAGCTGGTTTTATTTTAGCCATTATGGTAATCCCATTTACGGCATCTGTTATGCGTGATGTCTTTGAAGTTGTGCCCCCAATGCTAAAAGAATCTGCATATAGTCTAGGTTCTACAAAATGGGAAGTCGTTTGGAATGTTATTTTACCTTATACAAAAACTGGCGTAATCGGTGGCATTATGCTGGGCCTCGGGCGCGCGCTGGGTGAAACAATGGCCGTCACATTTGTGATTGGTAATTCCCATGAAATTTTTGCATCTTTAATGATGCCTGGAAACACAATATCATCAGCAATCGCAAACGAATTTGCTGAAGCAGTTGGCGATTTGTACACTTCATCCTTAATTGCACTTGGATTAACCTTATTTATTATCACATTTATTGTCCTTGCGCTTTCAAAGCTTCTGTTGCTTCGATTAGCTAAGCAGGAAGGTAAACAATCATGATGGAATTTAACAACGCTCGCTATAAAAAGCGCAAGCTTTTTAATCAGTTTGCTATGACCATGTCAATGGTCACAGTTGTAATAGCATTGTTTTTTTTAGCTTGGATATTATTTACTTTATTCTCTAATGGTTTTCAATATTTAAGCACTAGCGTTTTTACTGAAACAACCCCTCCACCGGGTGGTGTAGGGGGTTTATCTAATGCTATTTTTGGTAGTTTAATGATGGTTGTATTTGCCACATTAATTGGCACCCCTGTCGGCATTTTGGCTGGCACCTATTTAGCTGAGTATGGTAAAACAGGTTGGCTTGCACCAACAACTCGTTTCATTAATGATATCCTTCTTTCGGCGCCCTCTATCGTAATCGGTTTATTTGTTTATGAAATAGCAGTACATAATGTTGGTCACTTTTCAGGTTGGGCGGGTGCAATTGCATTGTCACTTATTATTATTCCTGTGGTTGTTAGAACTACCGAAAATATGATGTTATTGGTACCAAATGCATTAAGAGAAGCAGCAGCCGCTCTAGGTGCACCCTATTGGAAAATAGTAGTGGTAGTGGTTTATCGTTCCGCAAAAGCGGGTATTTTGACAGGGTTGCTATTGGGAATTGCCCGTATCAGCGGAGAAACAGCTCCACTCTTATTTACAGCGCTCAATAATCAATTTTGGAATACTGACATGAGTAAGCCGATGTCAAGCATTGCTGTTGTTATCTATCAGTTTGCATTAAGTCCATATGATGATTGGCAACACTTAGCTTGGGCTGGCGCGCTTATTATTACTTTGTTTGTTTTGGGGCTAAACATTCTAGCTCGAACGTTTTTCCGTCAACAACAAACGCAACGTTAACTTAGGATTTTAATCAATGGTTACAGAAACCCTTCAGTCAAAAATAAAAACAGAAAATTTAAATTTTTACTATGGTAAATTTCATGCTTTAAAAAATGTAAATCTAGATATTCCTGCAAGTAATGTGACAGCCTTTATTGGTCCTTCTGGATGTGGTAAATCAACCCTATTGCGTACGTTTAATCGTATGTATGAGCTCTACCCAAAGCAAAGAGTGGAAGGTCAAATCTTATTGGATGGGAACGACATTCATCATAAAAATCAAGATATTAATATCTTACGTGCAAAAGTTGGCATGGTTTTTCAAAAACCAACGCCATTTCCAATGTCAATTTACGATAACATTGCCTTTGGCGTAAAGTTATATGAGAACCTATCAAAAAGAGACATGGATGATCGTGTTGAATGGGCACTTAAAAAAGCGGCATTATGGAGTGAAGTCAAAGACAAGTTAAATCAAAGTGGCGGCAGTTTATCTGGTGGTCAGCAACAAAGGCTGTGTATTGCGCGTTGTGTGGCTGTAAAACCAAATGTGTTATTACTTGATGAACCATGTTCAGCCTTAGACCCTATTTCTACAGCGCGTGTTGAAGAGCTTATTCATGAACTCAAAAATGATTATACGATTGTGATCGTAACCCATAATATGCAGCAGGCTGCTCGTGTTTCTGATTACACTGCTTACATGTACTTAGGTGAACTCATTGAATTTAATAACACAAACGACATCTTCATTAAGCCAAAAGACAAGCGAACCGAAGATTACATTACTGGCAGAATCAGCTAAATTACAATAACTAAACTTTTAGTTAGGAAAGAACATGATCGATATCACACATTTATCAACGCAATTTGATCAAGACTTAGAAAACCTTCGCAGTAATGTACTGGAAATGGGTGGCTTAGTAGAAGCTCAACTCAATTTAGCAACGAAAGCTTATACTCATAACAATAATGCAGCCGTTTTAGATGTGCTAGAAAACGACCATGAAGTCAATGAATTTGAAAAGAAAATTGACGACGCGTGCATCCATATTATTGCAAAACGTCAACCAACGGCTGGGGATTTACGTCTTGTCATGTCTATTAGCAAAATGGTCACCGACCTTGAACGCACTGGTGATGAAATTAAGAAAATGGCTAAAAGTATCCGCCGCATTCATGAGCGTGATGTTGCAGTACTTAAAGCAACAACAGATGTTAAACATTTAGCTGATGCTGCAAGCAACCAACTCAGAAATGCATTAGACACTTTTGCTAGACTTGATACAAATGAAGCAAGAGAAATTATTGAAGCAGACCTTTCTCTTGATGCTGAATTTAAAGCAATCGTCAGGCAGCTTATTACCTTTATGATGGAAGACCCTCGTTCAATATCAACCGCTTTAGATGTTATAACTATTGCCCGATGTATTGAGCGTGTAGGAGATCATGCAAAAAATATTGCTGAACAAGTTATTTATACTGTAGAAGGACGTGACATTCGCCATACTAATGATCAAGCGAGTTAATTATTCAACTGTTTTCAGTACAGAGTGAGTGAAATAAAGATTAGACTGAACTCAATGAGCCTCAGTAATGATAATGTCAGCCGCCTGTTCTCATAAGTGTCTTGCTTTACCGATCAATTAGCGTTAGATTGAATTTGAAAAGTTGCATCGTCATCAATAAATCTTCCCATAGAGACAATATGAAACTTAATTTGATTGCCATAAAACAATGAAGAAATCAGGTCCAGCCTTACTAGATCGAGACTTAAGTATTTTAAGTTTTAATGAACGTGTTTTATCGCTTGCGCAAAGAGAAGACTATCCTTTATTAGAGCGTTTAAAGTTTTTATCCATAGTTGCTTTAAATTTGGATGAATTCTTTGAAGTTCGTATGGAGCAACAATTAGAAGCCTTACAAAATAATGTAACAACTGGCATCATCACAGCACAGACTTATGAGCAAGTCAGTAAAAAAGCACATCAACTCGTTGAAAAACAATACCATTTATTTGAGCAAGACTTAATGCCTGCATTGGAAAAACAAGGTGTTGCTCTAATCTCTAGTCACTTACGCTCAAATGAACAAAAAAAATGGGTCGCACAATACTTTCAAACAGACGTTAAACCATTATTATTACCAATTGCTTTAGACCCAGCACACCCATTTCCTCAAGTTGCCAATAAAGCACTTCACTTTATTGTTGAACTAGAATCCAAAACAAAAAAAACACCTTCAATAGCAATCGTGCGTGTCCCAAGAGTATTGCCTAGAGTTATTCCGCTACCTACACGTATCAGTAAAAAGAAAAAAGCTTTTGTTTCGTTAACCAGTGTTATACGCGCACATTTGCCAGATTTATTTCAAGGCGCAAAAATTATTAATTTCTCTCAATTTCGAGTTACCAGAAATTCCGATTTGGATGTTGATGAAGATGATGTGAGAAACTTGCGCACTGCATTAAGACAAGAGCTTGCTTATAGGCCCTATGGTGAACCTGTTCGATTAGAAGTCACTATTGATTGCCATGATGATTTATCTAACTTTTTGCTAGAACAATTTTCTTTACCTTTCTCTGCTCTTTATAAGGTCAATGGTCCCGTTAACTTAGGAAGATTGATTTACCTTTGTGATTTAGCAAGTGATACAAGGCTTTCATTCCCGACTTTCTCGCCAACTTGGCCAAAAGGTCTTTTAGCAAATAAATCAATGTTCTCTCAATTAAAAAAGAGAGATATTCTGATACACCAACCATTTGAAAGTTTTGAAGCTGTCATTCAACTGTTACAAGAGGCTGTTCACGATAATGATGTGCTTGCAATTCATCAAACTATTTATCGTGCAGGCTCAGATCCTAGAATATTAAACTTACTACAAGAAGCCGTTAAGCGAGGAAAAGAGGTGCTTGTCGTTGTTGAACTAAAAGCACGGTTTGATGAAGAAGCAAATATCAACTGGGCAGAAGCATTAGAATCTATTGGCGCGCAAGTGGTATATGGGATTGTCGGTTTAAAAACACATGCCAAAATGTGTTTAATTATGCGTCGTGAAGGACGTTCAATTAAACGCTATGGTCATTTATCCACTGGCAACTATAATCCTAAGACAGCTAAGCAATATACAGATTTAAGTATGCTGACCAGTGACTTGACCATTACGAGAGAAATGGAGTATCTATTTAGACACCTAACCAGTGAACTACCATTACCTAAAATGCGTAAATTACTAGCTTCTCCATTTACCTTGCATAGTACGATGCTGAGATATGTTAATGCAGCAGGCAACGCTGCTGCACAAGGTAAATCAGCAAAGATTATGGTTAAAACAAACTCGCTTACTGATGAAGCCTTGGTCAACGCACTAATCAAAGCAGCCAAAAAAGGTGCCATCATTGATTTAATTATACGCAGTGCCTGTATATTGCCGACTGGTGCAAAAGAGTTAGAAGGCAGAATTCGTGTACGCTCGATTGTAGGAAGACTTCTTGAGCACTCCCGTGCCTTTTATTTTGAGATTGATGGCAAAGTAAAGCTATGGCTTTCTAGTGCCGACTGGATGTCAAGAAACATGTTGAGACGCGTAGAAATTGCTTGGCCTATTATTGATCCAGAAATGCAGAAACGCATACTAAATGAGTGCTTTATACCTTATATTAATGATAACGTTGATGCGTGGATGTTAACAGAAGATGGCGCTTACCATAAGGTCAGTGAGTTAGAAGGTGACACTGAAAATAATAACAACCGAATTTCAGCCCAAACCGAACTATTACAAATGCATCGTTAATTTCTCATAGAAACTTAACATCGATTGCTTCCCAAATGCCTTGTAAATATGGATGCAATAAAAAATTCTTAACTATTGTGTACCTGTAATCAAGGCATTAATTAATCTTTATTTCTTTTTCTTTGGCCTTCCGGTTTTAATAACAGGTAAGGCTGCTAGTGATGACTTTAATTTGGTATCTGTCATCTCAGACAATGATTTAATGCCGGCCCTTAATAACTCACTTTTCTTTACTGATTGACCCAGTACTGACAACCTTTTCTTAAGCACTGCAAGTTGTGCATACTCATCTTTTGGCATGGTAAAACTATCACGTTCCATTTTTGCTTCAACAGTTTTAGTGCTTTTAACAGCAGTAATTTTTTCAACTGTTTTAATCTGGTTTTGGGGCGCTTTGTTTCTCACCGATGGGCTTTTTGTTTTACGCACTTGCGTATTGGTAGTACCACTTACTGTTCCTTCATTTTTTTTAGCAACAGCCGTCTTACTTTTTGTAGATGATTTACGTCTTGTAGCAGTCTCTGATTTTAATGCTGATTCACTCTTTGTTGCTAAAGTTACTTTTTTTGCAATTGCCATCTCAATCACTCCTCTATTAACAGCTTTAATCTTTTTTACATCATCAATTCTCTTTAGACTACTCCGACTCTGTGTTGACTACAAAGCTCCAATTCGTTTTTTTCCATGCAATGATTTCTTCTTCAAGTAAATAAGCTGATTGAGGATGCCCACCAGCCCAATCATTCCTCACTGTTAGTTGTAGATCTCTGTTAGAAAACTGTAATTGCTTAATTCCACTTAAATCAGGCTTATTTCTTGAATGACATAGAATAGCACCTAATCGTAAACAAGCAAGCGAAACGATTAAACCAGCATCCGCCATTGATAAATCTAGTTTCTTAAGCTTTCCGCGTTGCCCCAACACTAATAAACTTAAATGATGTAACTCACTCTGCGAAAAGCCCATGAGTTCAGTATTGTCTAAAATATATCCGCCATGCAGATGTGAAGCTGAGTGTGAAATAACGGAACCTATTTCGTGGCATTGGATTGCCCAACTTAACAATCTTCTTTGTGCTTTAATTTCACTTTTTTTATAGTTTAGGTCTTGGGCAACACTGTCAAATAAAAACATCGCAGCTTCTTGCACATTTTCTGCATGCTTAGTATCAACTGGAAAACGACTTAACAACCAATTAACTGAAGCTTCTTTTGTATAAACCAAACCATCACTTGCTTCAGCTGCCATGTCATAAAACAAACCATGTCGAAGCGCACCTCGCGCAACATGCAGGGTGTCAATTTGTAGAATATCAAACACAGCCCTTAAAACACTTAGCCCTCCCCCAATAACTGCATTACGTTCTTCTTTGAGTCCATCTAATTTTAAGCGTGATGTATTTTTTGCTTTGATAAGCTCTCTGCGTAACCAATCTAAGCCCTCTTTTGTAATAATGCCTTCTTTAAATCCGGCGAGCATTAAAACATCACCTACCGCTCCAACGGTTCCTGATGCACCATATGCAACATCCCAATGTTTTGAGGAGTATGAACGCGTAATCACGTCTAAAAATGAATTTGCAGCAACCTCAGCGCGTTTTAAGTTCCTTTCAGAAAGTTCTCCATCAGGGAAATATTTTAAAGACCATGCAACAGACCCAACGCGCAATGACTCTGTCTTAAGTGTGGTGAAATGTTGACCAATCACAAACTCCGTTGAACGCCCACCAATATCAATAACCAGTCTTCGCTCATCAGTTTGTGGCAAAAAGTGACTCACCCCTTGATAAATTAAACGAGCTTCTTCAACACCTGAAATAACTTCAATGTTATAACCCAATGCTTTTTGGGCTAAACCTATAAAAAAATCTCGATTACGAGCTTCTCTTAACGTTTGTGTGGCAACAGCTCTTACATTTTGTTTTGGAAAGCCTTTTAATGCTTCTCCAAACCGTTCTAAACATTTAACGCCGCGCTCTAGCGCTGCAGCATTAAGATTACGATTCTCATCTAAATCACCACCTTGTCTTACAGCCTCTTTTATATAATCGACACGCTGAATCTGACCACCTACATGATGTGCAATTTCTAAACGAAAACTATTTGAACCCAAGTCGACCGCTGCCAATAAGGCATCTGCATCAATTACTAAATTATTTTCCATAATGCATTTATAGCATAGATAAATTCAGCCAAGATGCAGTAGTAAGAAAAAAAGTTTAAAAAGATAAAGCGAGTAGATTTTTTTACCAAAAATTCAGTTTAGTCAACCAATGAACTTAGGAATAAAGCATGTTTATAGGTATATTGACCGTTTACTTTATCATAAAAATCAATCATTCTTTTTGCCTGTACTTCAGCTGCCCACTGACTCATCGCATACGCTTTTGCTCGCTTACCGAGCGCTTCACACTTATCACGACTATCAATCAAACTTGCAACTTTTATTGAAAATTCATTTGCATTCTCTTTAGATATTAATGCGCCCTCACCTTCTACTAGAATAGAAGCTGTGCCTAATTCGGCAATCGCAACAACAGGCGTCCCTTGTGCCATTGCTTCTAATAATACTAAGCCTTGTGTTTCGCTTTTTGATGAAAAAACAAAAACATCAGCAGACTTATAGCAAGCATTTAACTCCGTATTACGATCTAAATATCCAATAAACTTTACATTTTCTTCAATTTTTAACTTGACAGCTAATTGGCGTAGTGATTTTTCTGCAGGGCCTTCACCAGCAACAACAAGCAATATATTGGGATAGCGCTCAGCAAGCACTTGTGTCATTTCAAATAAAAACGGAATATTTTTTTCAAATGCCACACGACCAACATAAAGCATCATTGGTCGACTATTTTCAATCCCATATTTTTGTTTGAATAACAAACCATCTGCTTCTGCAAAACTTTCATTTTGCAATCCAGTTGGTATCACATTTGCATGGGAATGAATGCCATATGTTCTTAATACATCTAACATTGGTTGCGATGGTACAACGATGGCATCAACGGCATTACATTGTTTCTTTGATATAAATCTAGCAATACTTCTTGCAGCGAATTGCGGTATCCAAGGCAAATAATGATGAAGATAATCTTCAAAAAATGTGTGATAAGTTTCAACGCATGGGATATTCATCTGCTTTGCCAAGTTAAGACCCAAGTAATGGGCAACAAAAGGTGTATTAATATGAATAATGTCGTAATTGGCTTTTTTTAATTCCGGTAAAAGTTTTAATGCTTTTCCATACTTCATTAATTTATCTTCAGGATCAAAATAAATGCCTCTAGCTGATACCCGTTTAATGTTCTCATTATCGTTAGGATGATGGCCGTAATCAGGGGCAATTAAATCAACTGTGTGACCCAATCGCTGAAGTTGGTCAATAAATGTCTTAATTGAAGTTGAAACACCGTTGACTCGTGGAAAGTATACATCCGAGATAAATAAAATTTTCATAGCTAAAAGCAACCCTAATCTTAGTGATGATAAATGCTATCCCTGCTTTGTGACAGTTTGATGAATATGACAAAACTTTCTTAAATACATTAACTTATGTCATTTAAAGTTCACAAAACCATGTCAAATTATCACCCATGCAAATTAAAAACATTTTGACTGGTATTGTGTGGTGTTTACCAATGAGTTTATATTCCATCGAAGCAAATGCTTGGGGATTATTTACGCATGTTTACTTTGCACAATCATTGTTAATTGCTACCCCCCTACTTGATAAACGTTTTAGAGAAGCCATTAAACGTTTTCCTGAACTCGTCATGGCGGGTGCCTGTTTGCCAGATTTAGCGGTTATCTCAAAAAAATTTAAATCCACGCACCAATGGCAAAAAGCAACGTATCTTATTGACAATGCAACCACTCATGAAGAAATTGCAATTGCAATAGGTTATGCTAGTCATTTATATGTTGATGTCATTGCTCACAACCATTTCGTACCTGCACATGAAGCTTTATGGGAACACGAATCTATCCTGACACATATTGCTGCTGAATGGGCGATGGATGTCCATATTAAAGAATCTTTAGTCATGAGCCCTGGTCAACTACTCTCTAAACATGCACCATTGATCAGTTATTTTATTGCTCCCTGTTTTGAGCAATCTCAAGCATATACTAAAAACAAATTAATTAAACTGGCTTATGCAGACCGACTACTGAGAGCGGTTAAAATCCCCACGATGATTTATAAATGTATCCACCTATTTAACAATCAAAAGCATAAACACTTTGACTACTACATTGTTAAAACTGAACATGCTTTAGGTGATTTTCATCATATTCTTAATGGAAAACCACCTAACTGGCAGCCAGAATTAGATGAAATTAACGACTTAACACGAAAAAATATGTGGCGGAAACACTGCTTAGAATCACTGCATATCGACCATGCAGAGCCTATTCGCTACTACAGTATGCGTTAAATAATGAAAACAGGATGAAGCTTATATAAGCTACTAAAAACCAGTGTATCTTTAGCAGCTTATATACTGACTAAATTAGCGTAGTGTCTAAATAAGATTCATTGATATTAACGATATGGTGATACCAATAATAGCACCTGCAAGCACATCACTTGGGTAATGCAGACCTAAAACAACTCTTGACACAGCAACCATTAGACTAAAAGGAATAACCAACATTGCTAACGATGGGTAATAAAACAAAGTCATAAAAGAAAATGCCGCCGCATGTAGCGTATGTCCAGAAGGGAAACTAAAATAATCTAAAGGCTTGCCAGTTAACAACACATCTTGCAGTACTTGATATGGTCTTGGTCGTAAAGTCTTTCCTTTTAACCACTTATAAATCAATGTTCCTGACAAACCAGTTGCAATAATATGTAATACGGGCATCCATGCAGTTTCCCTTTGAACCAATAAAATGCCGATGAGCAATGTATACCAAAATAGACCATCACCTAATCGGCTGATTAGTCTAAACCAAGCGCGTACAAGTCTATATTGACTTGTATGACTCACTTTCACGCATAAGGTACTATCAAAATGATTCATACGATTGAGATATAAGCGCATTCTATTTGACATTAGGACCTCCAATTAACGATTGGTCAAGCGGTCAGAATGCGCTTTATTTATGACAAACTGATGAAAATATAATGAATGTTTTATTAATAAATACTGATATAAAACAACTATTTATACAGTTTTACTAATTGCTTTCTTGTGCAACAACTGCTGCAATATTCTCTGCTAATTTCTGCACAAGTGTAGCCTCTCTACCTTCTACCATTACTCGGATTTTAGGTTCAGTACCGGACGCCCTTAACAATACCCGTCCTGTATCTTTCAACTGCGCTTCAGCTTCTTTTACCGCTTGTTGAATAGTTTTATTTTCTAAATCAAGCTTCTGTTTCGTCGTTATATTAATCAGCACTTGTGGATAAAGCACTAATGTTTCAGCCAATTGTTTTAAGGTTTTACCACTCTCTTTTAACGCATACAAAACTTGTAATGCTGAAATAATTCCATCGCCACTCGTATGTTTATCTAATGTCAAAATATGACCAGAATTTTCACCACCTAATTGCCAGTTTTTCTCATTCAACAATTCTAATACATATCGATCTCCAACCTTCGCCCTGGCAAACGGAATCTGATGTTTTTGAAATGCATGCTCTAAAGCTAAGTTAGTCATTAAGGTGCCTGCAACCCCACCTTTGAGTAATCCTTTAGCATATAAACTGATCGCGATAATATATAACAGTTGATCACCATCAAGTAAATTGCCCTCAGCATCGACCATCAACACACGATCGCCATCGCCATCAAATGCGATTCCTAAATCAGCCTGATGTTCAACAACAGCTTTTTGTAATGCTTTAGGGTGAGTTGAACCACAATCTAAATTAATATTTAACCCATTAGGTGTATTACTAATAGAGATCACATCAGCACCAAGCTCATGAAACACAGGTGGCGCAACATGATAGGTTGCTCCATTGGCGCAATCTATCACTATTTTTAAACCGCGGAGATTCATGTTGTTGGGGAATGTACTCTTACAAAACTCAATGTATCGTCCCGCAGCATCATCAATGCGTTTCGCCTTTCCTAACTCAGCCGACTCCATCACCTCCATCGACTTTTCTAACTCAGCTTCAATCGCATGCTCAATCTCATCTGGTAATTTTGCACCCTCACTTGAGAAGAATTTAATTCCGTTATCATAATAAGGATTGTGAGAAGCAGAAATAACAATACCTGCTTGCAACCTTAAGGCACGCGTTAAATAGGCCACAGCTGGTGTTGGCATAGGGCCAGTAAGTAACGTTTTTACGCCAGCAGCAGTAAAACCAGCTTGTAAGGCTGCTTCTAACATATACCCTGAGATTCTTGGATCTTTTCCAATCAAAACGGAAGGGTGTGCATCTTTTGCTAAATTACTTTGCAAGCCAACAAACACTCGTCCAGCAGCATATCCTAAGCGCATCACAAATTCAGGTGTAATTGGGTACTCACCTACTTTTCCACGAATACCATCTGTTCCAAAATATTTTTTTGCCATTCTTAGTTACTTTCTAATATCGTTTTTATTAGTAATCCGAGCGATGATTGCATTAAGCTAAGATTGCTGTCACTACTTTTAATGCATCAACCGTTGCTTTTACATCATGCACCCTTAGTATTTTAGCCCCCTTCATTGCAGCGATTACGGCAGCTGAAATACTTGCAAATAACCTTGCATCGACATCATTGCCCGTCATTTGTCCTAAAACAGATTTACGGGACAATCCCACTAATAATGGCAATTCTAGCTTATTTAACTCATCTAGCTTTTTGATCAGGGTAATATTATGTGTGCGGCTCTTACCAAAACCAAAACCAGGATCTAATACGATTCTGTTTTGATTAATACCTAGTTTATTGCATGCTTTTACTCGGGTCATTAAAAAATTTAGCACTTCATTCACAACATCATCGTATTGTGGATTATCTTGCATATTTTCTGGGTTCCCTTGCATATGCATTAAGCAAATACCAACATCGCTATTTGCGACTACTTCTAATGCACCTTTTTCTTGAAGTGCTCTTACATCATTTACAATACTGGCACCGGCTTTAATTGCAGCCTTCATCACTGCTGGCTTGTAAGTATCAATTGAAATCGGAATATTAACATCCTGAGCCACTAAAGCCTCAATAACAGGAATCACCCGTTCTAACTCGTCTTCCAGGCTCACAGGTGTGGCGTTAGGTCGAGTTGATTCACCACCAATATCAAGAATATCAGCGCCCTCTTCAATTAACTGATTTGCATGCTTGATTGCAAGTTCAGCATTTGAAAAATGTCCACCATCTGAAAAAGAATCAGGGGTTACGTTTAAAATACCCATTACTCGAGGGCTTGATAAATCTATTTTGAATTTTCCGCAATGTAGTATCATAAAATAATAAGGGCTAACTTAAAGTTAGCCCTTATTTTAACCTACACTTGTTTTTCTAATAAGCCTGTTATGCAATCAAATTCAATTACTCTTTTTTTGCAGTCGGTTGTGGTTTAGGATTAATTGTTGTACCAGTACCACTTTTATCACTTGGTTTAATGGGTGCTTGACGTGGTTTAGGCTCACGTACAGGCAAACCTGCCATAATGTCATTAATTTGATCCGCATCGATTGTCTCATATTCCATCAACGCGGCCGTCATGGCTTCAACTTTCTCTCGATTGTCTTCAATCAGCTTGCGTGCAATAGCATATTGTTCATCTAATATTCTACGAATTTCAGCATCAACTTTTTGTTGTGTTGCTTCAGATACTGTTTTTGCACTCATACTTCCAAAGAATGAATCTTGTTCATCGCCCACATAAACCATAGTTCCTAATGCATCACTCATACCATACTTAGTCACCATATCACGCGCTAATTTAGTTGCTCGTTCAAAGTCATTAGATGCTCCAGTAGACATTTGATTCACAAACACCTCTTCAGCAATTCGACCACCAAACAAGATGGAGATTTCTTCTAACATTTTATCTTTATAATTACTTATCCGATCAAACTCTGGTAGCTGCCATGTCAAACCAAGCGCCCAACCTCTTGGCATAATTGTTACTTTATGCACTGGATCAGCTTTAGGTAATAACTTAGCAACAACAGCATGGCCAGATTCATGGTATGCAGTATTACGGCGCTCTTCTTCACGCATCACCATAGACCTACGCTCAGGACCCATAAATATTTTATCTTTTGCATCTTCAAAATCTTGCATATCAACTGTTCGCTTGTTGCGTCTAGCGGCAAATAGTGCCGCCTCATTCACAAGGTTCGCTAAATCTGCTCCACTCATTCCAGGCGTACCACGCGCAAGAATATCAGCTTTAACATCTGGATCAATCGGCACTTTTCTCATATGAACTAATAGAATTTGCTCACGCCCTTTAATATCAGGTAATCCAACCATCACTTGACGGTCAAATCGTCCTGGCCGAAGCAGTGCTTTATCTAGCACGTCAGCACGGTTTGTTGCTGCAATCACAATCACACCAGAGCTTGGTTCAAATCCATCCATCTCAACCAATAGTTGATTAAGGGTTTGCTCACGCTCATCATTACCACCGCCAGTGCCTGAACCTCGACTACGACCAACGGCATCAATCTCATCAATAAAAATAATACATGGTGAGTTTTTCTTAGCCGTTTCAAACATATCACGAACACGTGAAGCACCAACACCAACAAACATTTCAACAAAATCTGAACCAGAGATTGTAAAGAAAGGTACTTTTGCCTCGCCCGCAATAGCACGAGCCAATAAAGTTTTGCCTGTTCCTGGCGGGCCAACCATCAACACACCACGAGGGATACGTCCACCTAACTTTTGAAATTTACCTGGGTCTTTTAAGAAGTCAACGAGCTCAGTCACTTCTTCTTTAGCTTCATCACATCCAGCAACATCAGCAAACGTTGTTTGATTATTTGATTCATCTAATTGTCTTGCTTTGCTCTTACCAAAGGAGAATGGTCCACCACCTTTGCCACCACCCTGCATTTGTCGCATAAAGAAAATCCAGACCCCGATCAAAAGAATCATAGGGAACCAAGACATAAAAATCTCAAGCAACAACGAACGTTGTTCTTCTGCCTTTGCTTCAACTTCAACGTTGTATTTTAATAAATCGCTCACCATCCATAGATCATTAGGCGCATAAGTACTAAAAGTCTTATTGTCTAACGTTGTTCCACGTATGACTCGCCCATCTATCTGAACTTTCGCTACCTTACCCGCCTTCACATTCTCCATGAATTGTGAATAAACGAGTTGCGTGGATGCTTTGTTAGGATTACTAAACTGTTGAAACACAGTCATTAGAACCAATGCGATTGCTATCCAAATGGCAATATTTTTTGCGATATTATTCACTAACCTTTTCCTTTATCAAATTGGTAAGCATGCTTAAAAACAAACATTAGCCCAACTTATTCACTTTTCAATTGTAACAACTCATTTGCGACCGAGACCTAACAAATACACTTCACTACTTCGACCACGTGAGGCTTTTGGTTTTCTAGTCACTACTTTATCAAATTCTGACCGCATACGCTTAACGATATCATCAAAACCTGTACCAATAAAAACTTTGACTAGAAAATTCCCGCCAGGTTTCAACCAATCTCGATTAAATTCTAATGCTAACTCTGTCAAATAAGTGGCACCAGCCTGATCCGCATCTTTTACTCCACTAATATTGGGGGCCATATCGGCAATCACAAGGTCTACAGGTTTCTTATTCAGTTTTTCTTCTAATAATTTTAAAACACTTTCTTCACGAAAGTCTCCTTGTATAAACTCTACACCTGGAATGGCTTCCATGTCCAATAAATCTAAGCCAATTATTCTACCTTTGCCTTTTAGTCGCTGTTTTACCACTTGACACCAACTGCCAGGCGCTGAACCTAAGTCAACAACCATCATGCCAGGCGAAATGAGTTTATCTTTATCATCAATTTCAATTAACTTGTATGCAGCGCGAGCACGGTATCCATCTTTTTGTGCCATTTTCACAAATGGGTCGTTTAGATGCTCTTGCATCCAAACTTTACTGGTACGGGAAGGTTTCATATGATGATTATAAAGAAAACGAGTTGGCTATTTTATACGTTATTTAAAGTGTTCTAAAACCTCGCAACTAGCCGAATCGTATTAGTATGGAATGGTCTGTTGTGTTTTACTTTTAGATTAAACTCTATATCTTATTGATTAAATTGAATTTTAACACATTTTTCGACTAATTTATCAATAGTTTTAGACGTGCTTATACTGATCATATATTTCCAATATCCTTGATAAAGAGCGTTCCATTGCCTCGATAATTGCAGGATCAAAATGTTGATTGGCATCTTTTTTCATATGAGCAATCGCTTTATCAATAGGCCAAGCCTCTTTATATGGTCGTTTTGAAGTAAGTGCATCAAATA
>CAYGSH010000032.1:0-21005 GCA_964352515.1 uncultured Methylophilaceae bacterium
CCATAAATGAGAGTGGGCCACTGGTATATGCACCAGCGCCCGCAACAAAAGCACCTTTTGGGCGTAGTGTTGAAAACTCGTAACCAATGCCGCAACCTGCTTTGAGCGTTAAGCCTGCTTCATGCACTTTGTCTAAAATATTGTCCATGCTGTCTTCAACCACACCAGATACGGTACAGTTAATCGTAGAAGTAGCAGGTTTGTGCTCTAAAGCACCCGCATTAGAGGTAATACGGCCAGCAGGAATAGCACCATGACGCAGTGCCCATAAGAATTTTTCATGCCATTCTTCTTGCTTTTCTTTGGTTGGCTCTACATCTGCCAAAGCACGCGCAACACGCGCATAAGAGTCATCCATGTTTTGATCAACATGCACTCCATCTTTTGTTTTAAGACAATACTTCTTATCCCATATATCTAATGAAACAGATTGGACTGGGATTTCTTTACTATCTTGCGCACTTGGTTTTTTTGATGGCTCTACTGCTTTAAGCATTCTCGCTCCCCTACTTATTTTTTCTTAAACTGTATTGTTACAGCGCTCTTATCTAACTTTTTGATTTATATATTTTTTGTAAAAAAACTACCTACTTTTTTTACAAAATAAATTCTTACGAACACAACATATTGTGTTAGAGATGATAATTTATGCCTTTATTGTGTGCTTTGCAACACTTTTTTACAACTTTATAATGCACCATTTTTGGGCAAAATGACGCCCGCTTAAGTAATTAATGGGATACGCTCAATGTGAGTAGTTACCAACATAAAAAAACAGTATAAAAAATTTGTTTTTATACAAAAAAGTTATATTGGTTTAAAAAACACCGTTTAGTGGCTTAGTACACTGAGTAAATTTAGAATCTATGAGAAAATAAAGCATGCCAAGATTTTTATATACCTTGTTGCTTTATATAGCGCTACCATTTGTGCCTTTTAAACTGTTATGGCGAGGCATTAAGCAACCTGCTTACCGGCAACATTGGTTAGAGCGCTTTGGTTTTTATGATGTAATGCCACATAAACCGATTATTTGGTTGCATTGCGTATCCGTTGGAGAAACCCATGCTGCAGTGCCTTTAGTTAAAGTGCTGCAGCAAGCTTATCCAAAATACCAAATCTTATTGTCACACACCACCCCAACTGGACGCGCTGCCAGTGAGCAAGCCTTTGCAGGTGATGTGTTGCGTGTTTATTTACCCTACGACATTCCATTTGCAGTACGCCGTTTTTTAAACCACTTTCATCCCAAAATTGGCTTGCTGATGGAAACAGAGCTTTGGTTTAATTTGATTGCAATATGCAAAAGCCAAGATGTTCCTTTAATGCTGATGAATGCGCGGCTATCTGAAAAGTCTGCCACGGGTTATGCTAAGTTAGGCAAGCTGGCTTTTAATGGATTAAGTAGTTTAAGTGCAATTAGTGCGCAAACACTCAATGATGCGAAACGCTTAGCTGCCCTTGGTGCAAATAATATTACGGTAACTGGTAACTTAAAGTTTGATGTAAAACCGCCCAATGATAGCCAAGAGAAGGGCGCACAATTACGCCAATGGATGACCATTGGAAAACCCATCTTTTTGGCAGCAAGTACCCGAGAGGGCGAAGAGGCACTGGTGTTAGATGCTGTGCGTGATTTAGCGTTACTCACCGTAATTGTGCCACGACACCCACAACGGTTTGATGATGTAGCGGCCTTATTAAAAGAACGTAAAATCTCATTTGTGCGTCGCGCTCATATGGACGAGCCCATTCACCCAGAAACACAGGTGATTTTGGGCGATAGCATGGGTGAGTTATATTATTATTATGCAGCTTGTGACTTTACCTTGATTGGGGGTAGCTTGCTAAATTTTGGCGGGCAAAATTTAATTGAGGCCGCGGTGATGGGTAAACCGATTTTGCTGGGTGAGCATACTTTTAACTTTGCCGATGCAAGCACCAATGCGGTTAAACAAGGTGCCGCCATTAGGGTAGACAATGTGAATCATTTAAAACTGCAAATTGAAGCGTTAATGCTAGATGATGATAAACGCAAGATGATGGCTAAAGCTGCATTGGCTTATAGTGCAGCTGAGACGGGTGCAACACAAAAAATGCTGATTATTATTGCGCCTTATTTATCGGTTAAAGCTTCGCTTGTTGATTAATCACCACTTATTTTTATAGTACGCTAAATGATTTAACCAACACCAGCTCACAAGCCCCCGCACCTGTGTCATTGCGCGTGAGCGAGCTTTTCCATCGCCAACCTTTTTCTGGATCTGTCACCTCTACTAAGTCACCCGTAAACTGCACCATTTGACCCACTTTGACCGCCTGAATAGCTTTAGCAATAGAGGGTGTAGCGGGAATAAGATGCATGTTAGCGCTATTGGTTTCTATCTCGCGTCTGGGAATGGGTAGCTCGTCGACCCGCCAATGATACCAACGGTTACTTTGGGTGATGCGAATTTGATTGATGACATTTAAATCAGCCATGGGGCCCCAACCTAAGGCTAAATCTACTGGAACTAAATCAGCTTCTTTATCTGATGAATAGTATTTTGATGAGAGAACACGTGCATGCAAGGTAAAAGGTTCTAATGGTTTAATTTGATAGCCATTCATGGTGACTGCACCTTGTTCGGCGCCGCTAATACTGAATTGATTTGGATTGGTTATATTAAAATGTTGATAGCCACCAAAAGCGATTAATGCAATGAATAAGATGACTTTCCAATTCATCTATTGCAACCTATTTAATGAGTTTTGATAAGGCTTTAAATGCTTCGTGTTGCGCGTTGCCTAACCACTCAAATAATACGGATTCTGTATTGGTGATAACGCAACCCGCCAATTGTAATCTTGCAATGGCATTGGCTTTATTGGCTGCACTGCGCGATATGACGGCATCTTCTACCACAAACACTTTTTTGCCTTGCGCGATAAAATCTAAAGCGGTTTGCAGGACGCAAATATGGGTTTCTAAGCCTGTTAATATTATGTGCGATTTATCGCGTTGACATTGCGCTTTAAATTTAGCGTCTGCGCACGCAGAAAAAGCGGTTTTTGCAATGGGCGCTAACCCACCAAAATATTGTGCTATCTCTGGCGCTGTATCTCCTAGCGCTTGCGGATATTGTTCAGTAGCTACCATGGGCACTTGCAATGCATTGGCTGCTTGCATCAAGATGCCAGTGTTTTTGATAACGGTTTGCATGGCGTCTGCCTGCATAACATTACATAGCTTAGTTTGAATATCGATAATGACTAGCTGACTTTGATCTGCGTTGGCAATAAAAGCGGTCATAAGATTGATATGCTTAATTGGATGCTGTTAATAGCTGTTGGTTAATATCGACTAAGTCTGCTTCTGACAAGAGACCAGAAGTTGATTTTAGTCGAACAATATTGACTAAGTAACTGTATCTTGATTGCAGCAAATCTCGCTTAGCAGAAAATAACTGTTGCTGCGCATCTAATACATCTACACTAGTCCGAACGCCTACTTCATAACCCAACTTAGTTGAGTCAAGCTGGCTTTGACTACTAATTAAAGCTTGCTCTAATGCCTCTACCTGAGAAACGCTTGTTCTAAGATTTAAATAAGCGCGTTGTGTTTCTAGATCTGCTTGACGACGTGCCAGATCTAAATCGTTTTGCGCCCTTTGTTTATTTAATACGGCTTGTCTTGCCCTTGAGCTTATATCACCACCAAGATAAATAGGAATATCTAATTGCAAACCAATGGTTGCATTTTTTAATTCGTTACCTGCATTAAATGGTGTTGGACTGCCATCCACATATGAATGTGCATAACTGGCAACCGCATCCAACGTTGGCAAGTGCCCTGCATTTGCGCGATCCACTTCTTGCTCCGCTAACTGTAAATTGTCTTGTTGAATTTGAATGTTTAAATTATTTTGTCGTGCAATATCTTGCCACTCATCGATGCTTTGCGCTAATTGGGCAACTTCAATATCTGCCTTGATTTTTGATAGTGCATTAGGAATGCTATTGGTAATGGCTTGCACTGAACGCTCAGCAATTTGTAACTGATTGATGGCCGCTACCTCTTGCGATACGACTAAATCATAACGGGCTTGCGCCTCGTTAACATCGGTGATGGTTGCAGTGCCAACTTCAAAGGTTGCTTTTGCTTGATCTAATTGGCTAAGAATAGCTGCCTTTTGTGCTTCAATTAATTCAATATTATCTTGGGCAATCAGCACGTCAAAGTAGGCTTCTGTTGTACGTAAAATCAAGTTTTGCTGACTTAAATGATACTGTTTGTCTGCTTGGCTTACCTGTGTTTTAGCTTGATCCATTTGCACCAGGTTTTGTTTACGAAAAATAGGCTGCCTAGCTTCTACAGCTGCACGGTAGGTATTGAAGTTTGCGCGCCCACCTGGGATACCGCCCTCTAAAAATCGAATATCCGTATTAGAACGGTTGCCACTGGCGGTAAAATTAATGGTTGGCCGATAGAGTGCTTTGCCTTGCTCAATGAGCTCTTGCGCCGCTCTATTGGTACTGAGTGCCGAGGCTAGCTCAGGATCATTAGCCAGTGCTTGCTGATAAGTATCCAGCAATGTTTGTTCATTACCTGACACTTTACTATCCATCACTATAACAGGATTTTTGTCCTCTAAGTCTTTAGAAAGCGCTAAGCGATAGTCAGCAAACGCTGCGTTACTTGATGCTAACAATAATAGTAAAATGAGTTTTTTCATGCGTTAAAAAGTAAAGCTTTTGCCTTTTGTTGCACCTTCTAATTCTGGAATACAAGTTTCAAATAGCACATCTTCGCGATAGCCTGTTTCTGATACACGCTCTATCAATGTGCCTTCCATAACTGGTGCTGTCCCCAATACAATAAACATCACGCCACCCACTTTTAATTGCTCACGAACATTGGGTGGCTCTACTGGTGATGACCCAGTAAAAACAATCACATCATATGGTTGCTTGGACACAAACCCCCTGACACCGTTCGCTAATTCCATAGAGACATTATGAATACCGTTTTCTGATAACTTAAAAGATGCAGTTGCATTGAGCTCTGGATCAATTTCTAAGGAGTATACATGCGCAGCCTGATGCGCCAATAGCGCCGTAAAGTAACCACTGCCAGTACCAATATGCAATACTTGATCAGTATTTTCAATATGAAGTGCTTGTAAAATTCGGGCTTCTAATTTTGGCGAAAGCATCGACTGCCCTGAAGGAAGCGGGATTTCTAAATCAGCAAACGCAAGGCCTTTATAAGCATCTGGCACAAAATTTTCACGCGGTACCTCGTGTAACAATTGCAACACTTTAGGATCTAATACTTCCCATGTGCGAATTTGTTGCTCTATCATATTAAAGCGTGCTTGCTCATTCATTTGATTCATATTTGCTTCCATCAAAAAAACTATTCATTTAGTTAATATTATAGTGTATTGCTTTATTTAACACTGCCTAATTCAATATTTCTTGCTGTGCTGGTATTTTTACTTTAAACCAAGCTGCATACAGTGCAGGTAAAAACAACACAGTTAATAAAGTAGCAACTGCCAAACCACCCATAATAGCGACAGCCATTGGCCCAAAAAATACACTGCGAGTTAATGGTATCATAGCCAAAATAGCAGTACCGGCAGTCAGCACAATCGGCCTAAAGCGCCTGACTGTTGATTCAACAATGGCTTGCCAATCATCGTAACCAGATAGCTTATCTTGTTCAATCTGATCGATTAAAATCACTGCATTACGCATAATCATGCCAGATAACGCAATGCTGCCCAGCATAGCAACAAACCCAAACGGCTGATTGAATAATAACAGGGCAATTGTCACGCCAATTAAGCCTAATGGTGCCGTTAACAGCACCAAAAATACGCGTGAAAAACTTTGCAACTGAATCATGAGTAGTGTTAAAACTACCACCAAAAATAACGGTGCACCTTTTGCAACTGAAGCGCTTCCCTTGCTGGACTCTTCAATGGCACCCCCAGTTTCAATGGTTACCCCTAAAGGCAGATTGTCTTTAATATCAGTAAGTTTTTCCTCAACCTGATTGGATACGACTGGCGCTTGGATATTCCCTCTTAGATGCGCTCGTACTGTGATTGATGGCACCCTATCTCGATGCCAGATAACGCCTTCTTCAAATTCAGAGGTAATGGTTGCTATTTGTGATAAAGATACCTTATCGCCTGCTGGAGAACTAATCATTAGACTTTGCAACCTTGATAAATGCTCTCGCTCAATCGGTACCCCTCTAGCAACGATGTCAATCAATTCATCTCCCTCTCTAAACTCAGTTAAATAAAGCTCTTGCATTGCGCCATTAATTAGATTGGCAACATCAACAGAGCTAATATTTAATAGCCGTGCTTTTGATTGGTCTACTCTAACTTTAACCACTTTACTTGGCTCTTCCCAACCGAGTTGTACATTCACCAAGTTTGGATTTGCACGCATGATGTCAGCTACTTGATTGGCTACTTTTCTGGCTGCAGGAATATCATAACCATCTACTCTGAACTGCACAGGGAAACCAACGGGTGGGCCATTTTCTAAGCGAATAACAGATGCGCGTAAACTAGGAAAATCCTGTTCAAATAATTGCAGTAAATCACTGCGTAACTGCTCTCTTAATTCAATATTTTTGGACAAAATAACCAGTTGCGCAAAACCTCGATGTGGTAACTGTACATCAAGTGGCAAATAATAACGCGGCGCACCACTCCCTACATATGCCACAAAATTTTCTAAGCCCTGATGTGTTTTGTTCCACTCAAGCAACCACTGCTCCACTTTTTTAACTTCAGCATTGGTTGCATGATAAGAGGAGCCCTCTGTTAAGCGCAAATCAACAACAATTTCTAGTCTTGTAGAGTCTGGAAAAAACTGTTGTTGTACTTTTCCAAAACCAATGATGGATAAAATAAAAATGACTAATGTAATGAGGATGACACTTTTACGGTAGCGAACACAGTATCTAACGAGCTGACGGAACCATCGATAAAACGCTGTATTGTATATGTCGTGGTGATGGTTATTGTCAATTTGTTGTTTTAGTTTGAGTTTGTCTTTTAACCATACTAATAATTTTGGTTGTTGTGGCGCCTCACTATAATCTGGCAGGATATGGTAACCCAAATACGGCACAAAAATAACGGCCGCTAACCATGACAAAGACAGCGAAATGGCTGATACTTGAAAGATTGACCGAGTATACTCGCCAGTAGAGGAGGCGGCCGTTGCAATGGGCAGAAATCCAGCAACGGTCACCATTGTGCCTGTTAACATGGGTATTGCAGTGGAGTTAAATGCAAAAGAAGCTGATTTAATTCTATCCCAACCTTGTTCCATTTTTGATGACATCATTTCGACTGCGATGATGGCATCATCAACCAACAACCCTAATGCCAAAATAAGCGCACCCAATGATATTTTGTGTAAGCCTATGTCTAGCAGATACATCAATAAAAATGTTGCTGAAAGCACGATTGGAATCGATATCGCAACAACGATGCCTGTTCTCCAACCTAGCGTGAGCAAACTAACGCCTAATACAATTACTAATGCTTCTACCAGAGAGCCAACAAAATCATTGACTGACGCCGCTACAATTTCTGCTTGCGAGGTGACAGGATTGATGCTTACACCAATTGGTAATTTGTTTTTAATTTTCTCCATTTTATTATCAAGCGCTTTACCCAGCTTAATGACATCGCCACCTTGCGTCATACTGACACCCAATAGTAAAGTCTCATTTCCGTTATAACGCACGGTATCATGAGGTGGATCTTCATATCCACGATAGACTTCGGCGACATCACGTAACTTAAAGTTTTGCTTATTGACTCTAAAAGGGGTTTCTCGAATCTCGTTTAAGGTTTTATATCGTCCAGAAACATCTATTCTGATTCGTTCTTTTGGTGATGAATATGTGCCACTTGCTATGACTGTATTTTGTGCACGCAGAATGTTTAGAATTTGATTACTTGTTAATCCAATATTAGCCAATTTAGCGTTCGAAAATTCAATATAGATCCTTTGATCAAGTTCACCAAACAGATCTACTTTTTCTACATCTGGGGTTTTGAGTAAGGCATTTCTAATCTGATCAGCCTGTTTTTTTAATGCAAAATTATCGAAACCATCACCAGTTAAGGCATACATGGTTCCATATACATCGCTAAACTCATCATTAAACGTCACACTGGTTACACTGCTTGGTAAGGTATGGCGAATATCCCCAATTTTTTTTCTGACTTGATACCAAATATCGGGTATGGCATTAGAAAAGGTATTATCTTTAACAACAATAAAAATGACTGCCTCACCTGGTCGTGAAAAGCTACTGGTGTAATCAAGATGGGGGACTTCTTGTAATTTTTCTTCCAGTTTATCTGTTACTTGTTTTTCTACTTCAATTGCACTAGCACCAGGCCAACTTGCGCGGACTAACATAACTTTAAATGTGAATGGTGGGTCTTCAGATTGGCCTAACTTGGTGTAGGCCAACATACCAGATACCACTAACATCAACATAAAATATAAGACGACTGTTTGGTGCTTTAAAGCCCAGTCAGACAGGTTAAATTTATGGTTTACCTTTTCGTTATTTTCTTCAGGCACTTTACGGCTTTCTTGTTTGCAAAAGTGGGGTTACTTTTTGCCCTTTAACTAAAGTATGAACACCTGCAATTGCAATGCGCTCATGTATCTCTAAACCACTATTAATATTGATGCCGTTTTCGTTAAATGCGCCTATGTTTACCTCTCTGGGATTTGCAATATTGTTTTCATCAATTACCCAAACAACTTTTTTACCCTCTTGTTCAGTCACTGCAGCACTTGGCACCATAATTGTTTGGTTGGTGTTGTTATCAAAACTCACCCCTGCTGTCATGCCTAACTTTATTTGTGCATCTGCATTAATCACGCTAACACGCATATCAAACGCACGTGTGGCTTCACTAGCGGCTGGTTCTATCTCGCGTATTTTTCCTTGATATGCTTTTTCTTTATTTGACCAGAGCCTGACTGAAACAAGATCATTCACATGGACGTTTTCTATTTTTGATTCCGGTACCGCAACCAATACTTCCAAAGCTTGCATATCTGCTATCTGTGCAATCACTTCTGCTGCTTGCACCACTTGACCGGGTTCTGCATTAATAGATGTGATAACACCATTTCTATCGGCTGTTAATGTTGTATAGCGGGTTTGATTTTTTGAAATATTAGATTGTGCTTCAACTTGCTTGAGTCTTGCAGCTGTCGTTTTGAGCTGTGCTTCTTGTCCATCTAATGCTGATTGTGACATAAACTTTTGCGCAACTAATTTTCTGACTCGTTCAACTTCTGCTTCCGCTAAAGCATATTCCGCTTTCGCGGATAGCACATCAGCTCCAGCTGCCTGTGTAAGTAATTGGTTGTCTTTTGGGTCAAGCTTGACTAGCACCTGACCTTTTTTAACAGCATCACCTATTTCTGCATATCGTTGAATAATTTTACCTGCCACTCTAAAACCCTGATTGGATATATAGCGTGACTTGACTTCTCCAACCAATACCATGGAATCATTTTGATTTTCTATACTACCAACTTCCATAACCAATGCAGGCCGCGGGGGGAGAGGCACATCGTTATGCTGCTCACATCCCATAACAGAAATCAGCAATACCATCATCACAATTTTTTTTACTTTTTTCATACTTTTATCAAACCACGTAAGAGAACATCTTGCATTAATGCCAAACGATCTGACACATCTTTCCAACCAAACCATTGGTCTTGTGACATAGTAATCTCTAATGCACAAACGCCATGAATGCCAGCCCAAATTGTTTGTGCGATTAAATCTACATCGGTTAACTCTGTTCTAAAGCGTCTATCTTGATGGGCAGCCGCTACGACTGTTTTAAGTTGTAAATAGGCATTTTGCTCGGCATTGTTTTGCTCAATATCACTACTCTCTGGATTATGGGGCGCATGGCGTGTCATGAACATCAGCTGATAGTGATTGGGATAATTTAATGCAAATTTAGCATAGCCTTGGCCTAATGCAACCATACGCTCTAATGAATCAGGTATTTGCAATATATCATGTAATGCACTTGCCAATGATAAGAAATCGTTTTCACAAATTGCTCTTAATAAAGACTCTTTATCACTAAAGTGCAAATAAATCGTCGTTGCAGAATACCCTATCCGTTTAGCAATTTCTCTCATACTCACGGAATCAACACCCTTAGTCACAAATAACTCGCGCGCCGCATCCATAATCAGCGTACGCGTTTGTTGCTTTTCTGCTTGGGTTTTAATTTTAGGAGGCATTGATTTTTACATTATCCTTTACTTGTGTCTCGCATTACAAATCCAGCCATCTTGAGTAAAAATTCACGCGATGGCATGGTCGAGCACCCAAGACCCATCAGCTTGTTTTTCCAGCCTGGCGTCACACTCAATTGTCGTTTCATCATGGCTTTATAGCCTGCTAAAGCAACCGTTTTCGCATCCATCAAACCCTTATTGGCATTAGCAGCATTTTGCATCTGGGCTCTGTTAACAAACCCTGTCTCTGTAACGCCTGGACTTAATAATGTTGCTGAAACGCCTGTGCCTCTTAGTTCATAATTAAGTGCTTCGGTGAAATGTCTAACATACGCTTTGCTCGCTGCATAAACGGCAAAATTTGGTATCGGTAGAAATGATGCAATTGACCCTACATTCAGGATGCGACCTTTGCCCAATACTTTCATTTCATTTACAAAATATGTCGTTAACTCAGTCAAACATAGAATATTTAGTTGCAACATGTTTTGATAACCATCCACTTTCTCTATATCAAGGGGCCCATAATCACCATAACCTGCATTATTGACTAAACAATCAATGTTCCAATTTTTTTCTTTGCATGTTTGATAAAGCTTTTTTGCACTGCCTGGTTTTGATAAATCTATGGTCTGCACTTCCACTTTAACAGCATGTGAGGCTTCTAAGTTTTGTTTTAATAAAGTTAAAGTATCATGACTTCTCGCCACCAGCACTAAATTGTGACCATTAGCTGCCATAATACGTGCAAATTCTAAACCAATGCCGCTTGATGCCCCTGTAATAATCGTATAGTTCATCTTATTACCTTTCTGTTATGAAAGCGTCTTAAACGTCATAAAGTATATTGTTGTTAATGGAATAATGACTGCAAGAGCACCCCAAACATTCCAGCGCCAGCAAAGCTTCCAATAATATTCAGTTATCACCCCCGTCTCAGCAAATATTGATGCCATCTTTGCTTGTTTTATTTGAGTTGGGATTAAAATGACAACCCAAATAATGGCAGACAACACAAACATTCCAATACCCCATTGAAGCCATTTCATCGAGTATGACCAACTTGTGTGGACGTTAAGTACACCTGCAATCGTCAGAATCACGGATCCACCTGCGGTAAATATCCAATCCGTTAATGTTACCTGTCGCTGAGCAAATGCAATAATTTGTGGATTTTTTGTGCGGTCAGCCATGTTCTTCCACCAACCAGTAACAATAATATTGCCCAAAAAGAGTACCACACCAACAATGTGTAGCACCTTTAACCATAAGTAACTATTCTCCATTTTCAACTCTCCGCCAGATTTGTGTTCTACCAAATAAACTGACGCCTATATAACCACGCACATCTAATGTTTGCCCTTCATCTTTTAACTTTAATTTCACCCGATAGGTATCTCCTGAAAATGGGTCAAGAATTTCAGTACCCTGAAAGCTACCATCTCCTTTTTCAACAACACCTTTTAGCATTGTCATACCAATTAATCTTTTGCCTTTCCTTTCATCTTTACAAGCTGTACAAAATTTTTCCTCTTTATCTGACTCAAGTCCTCTTTCAATGACCCCTTTATATACACCATTTTCTTCTATAATTTTGATGTAACCTGTTGGCTTGTCATTATCGTCATGCGATAACCATACACCCTCAAGTTCACTTGCGACTGCCGTAACAGTCATACATAAGGCTATTGCAAACAGTAAGTATCTTTTTAAAACTTTCATGATGCTCTCCATGTTTATACACAAATTAAGATGGTAAATAATTACATTAGTTAACTTAACACCGTTATATTAACAATGTTAACTTAACACCGTTAATTTAAGGTGTCAACTAAATATTTTTCGTTTTGAGGATTTTACTTTAATTGGTATTGATCGAGCTTATACCAAAGTGAGCGCTCACTTATCTCGAGTAGCTTGGCAGCTTTTGCTTTATTACCATTACAGTTTGCAATAGCTTCGGCAATCAATTTTTTCTCTAGTCGCTGTGTATGTGCCGGAATTGAAAAATTATCTTGTTGAATATCACTGTCCACAATCAATGAAACATCAATGCCAACCATATCGTTAGGCAAATGTTGCGGCTCAATCATAGACTGCCCAGACAAAATGGCAGCACGCTCTAAGACATTTTCTAACTCACGTACATTTCCTGGCCAGTCATAATGTTCTAATTGCAACATTGCTGTATCACTGATTTGCTTCTCACGCTTTGCCATAAAATAGTGACTTAACAACCGAACATCCCCTTTACGTTCTCTTAGGGCTGGCACGTTCAACTGAAATACATTTAGGCGATAATACAAATCTTCTCTCAATTTACCTTCTTTGACTGCTTCTAATGCATCTCGATTAGTGGCGGCTACGATGCGGGTATCAAGTTGGATTTGTTTATTACTCCCTAACTTTTCTATAACACCTTCTTGCAATGCCCTAAGTAACTTTGCTTGTAGGTTAATTGGCATTTCTGTGATTTCATCTAAAAATAAGGTTCCCTTATCCGCCAACTCAAATTTGCCAACACGGGTTTTGACAGCGCCAGTAAAAGCACCTTTTTCATAGCCAAATAATTCTGATTCCAACATATCTGCTGGTATAGCAGCACAGTTAACTGCAACAAATAAACCATTTTTTCTTGCTGAAGATTGATGAAGCGCTTTAGCTACCAGTTCTTTACCTGTACCGGTTTCTCCAGCAATGAGTACTGTTGCTTTTTCAGGCCCGACTTGCGCAATCAATTGCTTTAATGACTGCATAGATGCGCTTTCGCCAATAAGACCTTGAACTTCAGGCTGCGCCGATGATTTTAAGTAAGTATTTTCAAGTTCTAGACGTTGTATATTTAATGCTTTTGAGATGGCTACCTCTAAGACTTCTAAATCAAAAGGGCGCAAAATATAGTCGGATGCACCCAACTTCATTGCATCAACAGCAGTACTAATTTCACCTTGAGCAGTGACGATAATAAATGGCACTGTTTCATTATCATCACGAATCTGTTTAAGTAGTTCTATGCCGCTCATCCCTGGCATATGTAAATCACTTACGATTAAATCGATTTGCTCCGCTTTCATTAGTGCTAGCGCATCTTTACCATTTGCTGCAGAGAGCGCAACATACCCAGCCTGACGTAAGCTTATCTCCAATAATCGACGCATATTGGGCTCATCATCCACCGCTAGAATTCGTTTTTGCTTATCCATCATTTTTCTATATTCAGCCTGTTATTGATCAACTGCTTTGATTGGTAACAATATTGTAAACTGTGCACCATGCATTTCACTGGTTTGATAACTTATTTTACCGTGATGTGCCTGAATAATTTGCCTTACAACAGCCAGTCCTAAGCCAACACCACCTGCTCGTTTTGTAAAAAATGGTTCAAAAATCTGTGCTTGATGTTCATAACTAATTCCCTCACCATCATCCATGACCTTGATCAACACTTGATCATCCAGTTGCGTAAGCGCCACTACAATATTGCCTTGTTCAGGTAAAACTTGTATGGCGTTTATCAACAAATTCATGATTACTTGCGTCATTTGATCAGCATCGACCCATGCATTTACTTCTTTTACATGTTCATCAAAGTGAATTTGAATATGTTTTGCTTGTGCCTGCTTATTTAACATTGCAATGATGTTGGCTATTAAGCGATTCAAATTAATTTCCATGAAAACGGGCATTCTTGGTCGTGCTGCATCGATAAGTGTTGAAACTAATTTATTTAACCTTTCAGTCTCTGCGCTAATGAAGGTAAGAACCTCTTGACCCTCTTTAGACATGTTTTTTTCGCGCTTCAAGACATCTGCTGATGAACGCAATATGCCCAAGGGTGTTCGCACTTCATGACTCATAGCAGCCGCCATTTCACCAACAACTGCCAGCTTGGCTGCACGCGTTAACTTATCTTGAGATTCTGCCAACTCTTCTATCATTGTTTCAAAAGCTTTACCTAATTCTCGTACTTCTGGTGGGCCAGATTGAGGTGGTTTTAATTCTTTTTGATGCGCAAAACGTTTCACAAAAAGGGTTAATTGTAATAAAGGTTCTGTAATCGCTTGCGCAATAGGCCGGACTAGTAATACAGCTAATAGTAAAGTGGAAATCAGTAAGCCAATAAATATATAGCCAAGCCTATGCACTGGTGCAACTGCAACTGAATGCAGTTTCTCAACGCGCACTTGCCAGCGCGAAACAGATGAATGCTCACTCAGTTGACTAATTGCATGCATCCCATGCCCCTTTAGTAAGGCTTGCCAATTGGATGTGGCTGCCAACACATTACCTTTATCATCTAGCAATGCTGCAGCTGTTGATTTTTCAATGGAGTTATTAAGTGCATCTTGTACCGTATGCCAATTAAATTCAACAACAAGCTTACCCATAGGAATATTGGTATTTTGATCAATAATTTCTTCTGATATGGCTAATATGTTTTGTTCGATTTGAGAAAATATTAATGTTTTGTTCGAGAGATTTGTAGTAAACCATAGTGGTCTATTGCGATGTTGATGACCGATTATGTCGGCTTTACTACTCGCAATAATATTACCTTGTAAATCCTCTACATAAATTGCGTGGTATATGTTGCCATAGCTATTGGCTAAACCATTCAAAAAAATAGAAAGTCGCTTATCAATATCACCAACTTTCAGCTCTTGCATGATAGATAGCTGGCTCCATGACTGTACGTTACGCAAGCGTTCAAACATCATGCGCTCGATATCATTAGCGACTGCACTACTTAACGTTTGCATATCACGCATAATTTCTTGTTTGAGCACAGAACGTGTTTGATAAAAACTGATTGTGCTACCCAGCAACGCTGGCAACAAGCCTGCTAGCAAGAAAGCTAGCAGCAGCAATTGTTTAACAGTCAACCGCTTTAGCATTTATTATTTCTTTTATTGCCCATGAAATGAGACAATTCTGCTCGATGAAGTCTTCTTATCGCACATTGTTGCGTTAAAGAACTAACATTAGAGATTCTTATGAAAAAATTTGTCATTATATTCACCAGTTTAGCTAGCCTGATGGGTCTCTGCAAGCCTGTATTTGCAGATAATACAGCGAGCTGGCTAGATGGTTTCAATGTGGGTGGTTATTCAAGCGCTGGTCTCACTTTAGAAAGAGACCAAGAAGCCCGTGCTGCATTAAATGAAATCAGCTTAATCGTGACATGGAATAACGATAGTCGACTAAGCTTTTTTGGAGAACTCGAACTTGAAAATCCATTATCTTGGAATAATGACAAAGAGTTTCATACTGAAGAGTCAGGCTTTGATCTTGAACGACTTTATTTGGATTACAACATTTCAGAAAAAGTTAATTTTCGGGGTGGTCGATTTTTAACGCCAAATAGCCGCTGGAATCTTCTTCATGCGCCTCCGCTGGTTTGGACAAGCACAAGGCCACTTGCAACATCAAGACTATTTCCTGAAGGGACCAACGGTGCCATGATATTTGGTGCCTTACCATTTATGGATGGTGCCTTTGAATATAAAGCATTTGCCGAGCTGCTAGAAGATCAAGATCAAGATGGTGAAGAGCTGATGTTTGAGCATGTAAAAGGTGTGCGCTTCAGTTATAAAAATCAATCAGATATTGGCGTTTCAGTATTGTCGTTTAAGGAAACTGACATTAATCAAAACTATCTGATGTTGGGCTTAGATTTTGTGACCCATGTAAACAATATTGAAATCAGTGGTGAAGCGTTTCAACGCTTTGACACTAACAATAAAGATGGTGGAAGTGGCGCTTATCTTCAATCAGCTGTTCCATTAAACCGTTTTGGACTTAATGATTGGTTCTGGATTACACGACTAGAAACGCTGCAACGGCCGAATGAAGGTTCTGCAGAGCGATGGTTACTTGGGGCAACATGGCGTGTAAAACCACAACAATTATTAAAGTTTGAATTTACGGGTGGTAGTGGCGATCAACCAGAGTCACCACGCGGCTTTTTAACCTCATTTGCATTGTTCTTTTAATGCGTAAGTTTCTTATTTATTTTGGGTTAACTTTCGCCATACTAATGGCTAATATTGCCACGGCTAGAGAAAACTTAACCTTTATCGCAGTGGTTGTTTCTAGTCAACAAAATACTAATGAGCTTAAATTATCCTCTAAGAATTTAAATCTTATTTATTGGCGCAAACAGCTGTTTTGGCCAGCAGGGCTTAGAATTAAACCTGTGAATTTAAGATCTCAAGACCCTCTCAGATTACAATTTTCCAAAACCGTCTTGGGTAGTACTCCGAATGCACAAATTGATTATTGGAATGGGCAGTACTTTAATGGTATTTTGCCCCCACATGCTGTTGATTCTGAAGAAGCTGTAATACGTTATGTCTCGCAAACTAAGGGGGCTGTTGGTTATGTGAGTGCGTGTTCTGTTGATGATCGAGTACAGACTTTATTATGGTTAACACCTAACGGTGAAATCAAAAAAACCCAACCAGAAACGCTCATTTGCAGCGAATAGCAGCTTTATTTTTTTGCAATAACAATCAATCCAGCAATAATCAGAGTTGCGCTAATAATGACTCTTATTGTAATTGCTTCTTTGAGTATCCACCAAGCAAGTAGTGTAGCAATGACAACACTTGCTTTATCGATAAGTGCAACCGTAGCAATATCACCTTCTTTTAAAGCTTTATAGTAAAAAATCCATGAACCAGCCGTGGCAACACCAGATAAGGCAAGCCATAAATAGTTAGTTTTTTGCTGGCTATTAATTTCATGGATAGGCACAAAAAAAGAGGCAAATAATAATACAAAGAAACAAACAAATAAGGTGCGAATTATTAAACCAATTTCAGCAAAAATACCAATTAAACCTTGTTTGGCAATCACTGCTGTTAAGCCTGCAAAACCAGCAGAAATAAACGCATATAAAACCCAACGCTGAATGAGTTTAACTCCCTTTTTGCATTATATTGATGGTTTTGCTTCAATCTTTTGTTGGATTTCTTCTAACCGCTCATATACTTTCTCAATGGCCAATTCTGCACGCACATTCACTTCATGATCCACTTCTGCATCTAATCGATCACGTGCACTTTGTCTGTTTTGCGACATCATAATTACTGGTGCTTGAATAGCGGCAAGCATGGAAAGCACTAAATTAAGAAATACATAAGGGTAAGGATCAAATGCCTCATGTTTAGGACCTAAAATTTCTGTATTAAGAAATGCCCACATTAACAAACTCATCATAAAGATAATGATAAAAGTCCAAGAACCAGCAACTTTAGCAACAGCGTCTGCTGCAGATTGGCCAAAAGTTCTTTCTTCTACATATTCTTCATTTGCATTTCGTATATCCCCCGCTTTAGCCAATAAGATATCTGCAATCTGTTGGCGCTCTTCTAAAGTCAGTTGTGTCCATGTTTTACTTGCTAAGTTCATTTCAATATCCATATGCTTTACCAGATTAATCACGCTTGTTTTGTAATTAATTATTATGCATGTAAAACACTAAAGCTATTAGGCAAACTGATAAAACAGAAGAAGATCCTATGGTGCCAAAACTTAAGCCGCCATGATCCAACGGCTTGGTTAAAAAGTCCCCAAAGGTTGCACCAAATGGGCGCGTTAAAATAAAGGCAAGCCAAAACAACAATATACGACTGATATTGCTTAGCTTGTAGAATAGGGCAATCACGGCAATCAAACTACCAATCAAAAGTGCACTACCCAAAAAGCCCAAGCCTGAATCATCTGCTAAATAATCGCCTAAAGCGGTACCTAGGGTGTTAGAAAACAATATAGCGACCCAGTAAAAACTCTTCAACCCTAAAGCTTTGAATATTTGAAACAGATAGTGTTTTTTCTGAAATGCGCCAGATTGCTAAAACCAGGAATAGTCCTGTCGCTAAAATCATTGCTCCATTGGCATAGCCAAGACCCAAGGTTCTATCCATATAATCAGATAATGTTGTCCCCGCTGTGCTCGTGGTTAAAATCACAAACCAATATAAAACTGGATGAAATACTTTAGATTTGAGTTGTAGCAGTAATGATAATACAAACAAAACCAATAATATTAATGTACTAGGGCCGTATCCTAGATTTAAAGTCATTGATACTAAATCACCTGCTGTTTCGCCGAGCGTTGTTGCACATATTTTCATCACCCAAAATATGAGTGTTACTTCAGCAACTTTATTCACGTTAACATTCATCAAAAACTACTATGCCAGCGTTTTTTTGTCTAACTGCACTTGTTTCTTAATATCTAGATTTTCCATCAGCATCTCTTTTTTAGCAGCGCACATTCCTGCGTCCAATTCATATCCAATCAAGATTGAACAGAACAAATCATCATGGCTTACCGGAGAGTCCTTATATGGCTTCACCTGGTCTAAAGTGTAGTCAAAATGCTGGCCTAACCATAAAATAGCCGGCACATGCGTTTGCTCTTTTGGTGCCATCATATAGGGCGCAGCATGTAAATAGAATCCATGCTCACCCAATGACTCACCATGATCAGCAACATACATCATCGCAGTTTCATAATCCCCATCATATTTTTTTAAAAACTTAATGACTTCTGATAAAAAATAATCCGTATATAGTATGGCATTATCGTAACTATTATCCACTTCTTCTTTTGTGCATTTTTGCAGTTCACCAGTCATACACATTGGTTGAAAGCGTGCAAATTCTTTAGGATATCGACGATAATATTCTGGGCCGTGATTACCCATTTGATGCAATACAATCATGATATCTTTGCCTTTTTTAGAAGCAATATACTCATCGAGCCTACTGAGCATACCAATGTCTCGACACTCCCCTTCACAGACTGGATTAAGCGTAGGAGTTTGAAAGTTTTGATATTCCACACGTGTAGCCACTCCTTTTGAATCAGAGTTATTATCACGCCAGAGCACTGAAATTCCGTTGTCAACTAATACATCTAAAACATTTTCTTGACTGAGGGCTTTTCTTTTCTCATATTCTTCTCGGCCTAAACTAGAGAACATACAGGGTACCGAAACGCCAGTTGATGTCCCGCAAGAGCTGACATTACTTAAACTCACCACATCCTCTTTGGATAATTGCGGGTTTGTATCACGTGTATAGCCATTGAGTGCAAACCGATCCGCACGTGCTGTTTCTCCCACGACCATAATCACAATTTCATTTCTTGAAGGTGGGCCTACATGAATTGCATCTTCAGCATTCATCTTTAATTCAATAGGTTTTTCAGTCGATAATTGTTGTGTCACATATTTAATAATTGAATAGACAGGATAGGTTGGGTTTGCATAAAAACGGGTAATTTTATGCTCTCTAATAAAGGAATAATATCCAGCTGTAAATGGCAGGATGATAACAACTAGCGTAATGATCAAAATGAACATCCACTTTAATCGGTTCAATAATTCACGCTTAACATTCGTGACTGTTGGCCAATATTTAATTACTAAGAATGCTGGAATAATGCCGAAGAGTACTACCCTTGAAATTAATCCAAAATTTATGATTCCTGCTGCCTCTTTTGCATCAGTATGGACAATATTATCAATCATCACCACATCCATCAGCACCGAAAAATTATCCATGTAATAGGTAGCCTGTGCTGCGATGACTAAGATGACTGCAACTAGCCAGCGGCTTGCTTTACCAAAGCTTACGACAATAAAAAAGAGCATAGTCAGCAAGCTAAAAAATAAGAACAACGATATTAAAAAAGGTATGTTTTCTAATGACATTGGGTAGATTTCTAAAATATGTCTAAACAATGAAGCATTTGCCGTGAGCATGACAAACAAAACCACAATAAAACTGGCACCTAACGGTGAATTTATAATTTGAATAAAGCGTTTTTTGAACAAAGTCATTTCCTAATTAATGTGTTATTTTTTGAAACCAATACTTTTTTTGTTGCACTCAACATGAGCACCAAAATTGCACTTGCAATCCATATTGACCATAAGGTATGAGAAAGAAAATGTGCGCCACGCATTTGTTGCACCCATCCGAGTACAAAACCAAATCCTAAACCTGCAAAAAGTACCATCAAGGCTTTACGTGGATGGTCTGGTAAGCAAAACACAAAGAAAGCGGCAAGCCATAAACCTGTAGAAGCATGACCCGCAGGAAAACAGTGGCCAGCCTCCATATTGGGTGGAATCACATCAAACAACCTTAGATAAGGCGTATCACCGCCATAGCGTTGCTCATCCCAAGGGCAGTGCAGTACAGACATTTGCTTTAAGCCAGAAATGATTGTTGGGATAACAATCGCGGCAACAGCAACGAAGCGTAAACGAACGCGGCCCCAAGTTGTGATAGGTTTAAATTTAATGAATGCATCGATGAAAACAAAAGCAATCAATAAAACGCCTATCAGCATAATGCCGTTTTTAACGTAGACATGCATTAACTCTTTTGCAAACCAACTATTTTTCCATCTAAATTGATGCAATTGAAAATCGAAATAATAATCAGCGAGTATTAAATCAATGTTTGTAAATTGATTTAATACAATCAGAATTAAACCAATTATGCATAAATAAACATATGCGTTTTTTAACAAGGGGTGCGTACGCGAATTTTTAAATGTGATACATATCGACTCTTTAACATGAAGATTCATATAAGCTTATTGATGATTGAACTTGTTTATTACTGGAAAGATATTTTTAAGTTAGTGTGCAATATCAATTCAATAG
>CAYGSH010000033.1:0-20868 GCA_964352515.1 uncultured Methylophilaceae bacterium
GACCAGCATTTCGAAAGCTCTCACTCATGCTGTCTCCTGCATTAATTTGCGCATGCGCCCTGCTTAATGCATCCGCGATTACCTTATTCCCCACAATATTTTCACAAGTTTTTATCGCTTGTAAAACTGGTATGCCTGTTTGATACATTAAAGCAAAATAGCGTGCAAACCTAGCCATGATTATTTTATTTAAAATGTCCCCAGTCATTGGTAACTTTAATTTGAAATAATCAAATTTATATCGTGCATCTGCACTACTCTTTATCCATGCTGTTATTGCAAAAAAAAACAAAATCGGTAATGAAATAAATAACCACCAAAAGTTCACAAAGGCATTAGATACAGCAATTAAAATTCTAGTATTTAAAGGTAATTCTTGTCCTAAACTACCAATAAACTTAACCATCTCAGGCACTAGAAAAATCATTAAAAAAGTGACTGCCGCCATCACAACAATAAAAACAAATAAGGGATACGCAAGTAATTTTTTAGTTTGTGCAAAAAGCTCATCTTGCCACTTTAATGTATTGCTTAAATTATCAAATACTGTTGCCAGCTGCCCTGTTTGTTCACCTGCACCTACTAAGCTCACAAATACTTGATCAAATACATCTGGATGAGCAGACAAGGCTTCAGAAAGCATCTTGCCGCCCTCAACCTCTGAAGATATAGCGCCCAATACTTTTTGAAAATAGGGATTGTTTGTACTCTCTTGCAAGTCACTCAACCCTTCTAAAATTGGAACACCTGCTGTTGTTAGCTGTTCTAATTGGAAGCAAAACATCACTAAATCACGATTACTAACTTTGTTTTTTGCTAATGGGCTTTTAGATTTTGTTGTTTCTTTAAAGGTAATTAAATCTAATCCCATCCGTTCTAGACGGATTTCTAAATCAGATGGATTTAGAGCATCCATCTGGCCTTTTGCATTCAGTCCAGTTTGATCAATTGCTCTGTAATCGTAGGTTGCCAACAGTTACACCTTACTTATTGATACGAGAAGTTAAGTCAATCACTCTCATTACTTCTTCAATACTGGTATATCCTTCCAAAATCCGACGCACACCATCTTCTGCTAGGCTGATAAAGCCTTTATCTATCGCAAGCTTACGCAACTCATCCAAATGTGCTCGCCTTGCAATCAGAGCATCCATTTCTTCATCAATGCGTAACAACTCAACAATCGCCATTCGACCTCGATAGCCCGTTAAATTACATTTTTTACAACCTTTTGCTTTAAAGATCTCAGGAGTTTCAGTACGCTTCAGTGCCAATATTTTTCTTTCCTCTGCACTAGGTTTTACTGACTCTTTACAATGCGGACAAAGCACACGAACCAAGCGCTGCGCTATCACACCAATAATATTGCCCGACATAATATCTGAAGAAATACCTATATCTGACAACCTTGGGAAAGCACCTAATGCTGAGTTGGTATGCAGTGTTGTAAAAACCTGGTGGCCTGTCATAGCAGCTCGAAATGCCATTGTGGCGGTATCTTCATCACGCACCTCACCCACCAATATAATATCTGGATCTTGCCGCATAATAGATCGAATTCCATTGGCAAAATCTACTTTATTGACTTCAGAAACTGATGTTTGCCGCATGAGTGAAACAGGGTATTCAACAGGATCCTCTAAAGTCATCACATTGACTGCTTCTGTATTTTTATGCGAAAGCAAAGAATATAAAGTGGTTGTTTTACCACTACCGGTTGGTCCAGTAACGACCAAAATCCCTTCTGGTCTTGTCATCATCAACTTAAGCTCATCTAATGTTGAAGCTCTCAAGCCCATTCTTTCTAAAGGAATGATAGATTTCTCTCTATCAAGCACACGTAATACAATATTTTCACCATGGATGGTTGGATGTGTCGACACCCTAAAATCAATAGGGCGGCCACATAAATTCATATTTAAACGACCGTCTTGTGCTGATCTCGTTTCTGCAATGTCCATCCCGCTCACCACTTTTAGACGAACCGATATGCCAGGCCAATAAGTTTTATGTAAACTTCTTACTTGTTGTAAAACACCATCAATCCGATAACGAATTCGTAAAAAAGCAAACTCTGGTTCAAAGTGGATATCTGAAGCGCCTTTTTTCACTGCATCCATCAAAAGCGCACCGACCAACCTTACAACTGGCTGCGTATATTCATCGCCTTCGGATTGTAAGCTGTCATAGTCAATTTCACCTGTTTCAATTTCACGCAAGATACCATCAACAGATAACTCATAATCATAAAATTGATCAATATATTCTTCTAGTTGGGCCTCAGCAGCCAGTACTGGTTTTAGCTGGATCTGTCCACCCAACATTGCGCGCAATTGATCTAAGGCCACAACATTAAACATGTCTGCCATCGCAACAATCATGGTTTTATTCGACTCTTCATAGGCCACTGGCAATAAGTGATAGCGACGAGAAAAATCTTCTGGCACCATTTTAAGTGCATCGCCATCCGCAACGACTGTTGTTAAATCAATACTTTCTTGGCCAATTGTATGCGCAACTAAATCGCGCACCATTGTTTCTGAAACAAACCCTAATCTAACAAGCTGCCTTCCTAAGGGTATGTCATTTTGCTCTTGCTCAATTAATGCAATACGCAACTGATCTTGACTAATCAGTCCTTGTTGAACCATTAATTCGCCTAGGCGTAGTTTTCGTCTTTGTTCTGCCATTTTTTACTCTGCCATAATAATTATTTTTATATTTATTGAATGGACGATATTCTTGCTTGAAGCGCTGCAGCATCAATCAAATTAGATTGTTCTGCTTTCTGCAATGCTTCTTGATAATAAGGTAATGCCAATTTTGGCTTACCCAACTGATCCAAGCTTACCCCTAAATTAAACGCATTTTCTCCACTTGGATAATAGCGATAAGCATCAAAATATGCATGTTGCGCTGCTGACCATTGTCCACGACTTGCATAGATATCACCCAAAGCCGCATGCAAGTTAGCATCATTGGGTGAAGTAACTAACATAGATTTAATATTGCTTTCATTACTCTGTGGTAGATTTTTTTGCTGAATGCTCAACAACCCTGCATTAGCCACTTCATTTCTGGGCTCAACCTCAAGTACTTTTCTATACCAATCATTGGCATCAGCCAAACGACCTTGTCGATCTGAAATGGCACCAAGCCCCAACATTGCATCAATATTAGAACCGTAACGTTGCAAAACCAGCTTATAATCAGTTTGTGCCTGATTATCGTTACCAGCAAGATAAGCCTCATATGCCCGCAATAAAATAGGGTTTACATCTGATTCAGATTGCGTTTTTTTAATGTCTATTGATGTTTTCTCTGATGTAAAACGCTCATTTTCATCTGCCTCACTTGCATTGATGTTTGTTGGATTAAGAACAACAGTCTCATTTTGCGTAAGTGTATCTTTAACCACGTCAGTTTTATTAGCAACCACCTCGGTTACGGGCAGAGCAACTTTTTCATTAACGCTCTCGGGCTTATTTTCTAATTGTGGCTCTTGGCTTAAAGCAACTTCACTATCCCTTTGGCTAAACACGTCTGACTCATCAATATTGACATCTTCATCAACTAAGCTATCAACAGGGCTTTCTTCCAAGGCCAATTGTGGAAGTGGCGCTGGCTGTGTTTGTGTTAATGCAGGTCTTGGCGGAATCACAATATCTGGTTCATTAAAAACATACTGATACCAATAGGCAAATGCAGCAAAAAGGAGCAAAGCAACCATTCCAATCAGCATTGCAATCATCACTTTTTGTTTTGACGGCTCTGCTTGTTTTGCGATAAAGACATTTGCTGCCTGAGCACGTCCTGTTTCAGATGTCGTCGATTTGTATAGCTGATCACGCTTACTTTTGTCCAAGCTTGATTCTTGATGCCTGATATTTGCCGCTGAATCCTTTAATGCTTTAGGCACCTCATCATACTCTTTAGATTTTGTTTCAGAAGATGTTAGGCCTTCTTCTGGTGGACTTAAAGATAACGCTTCAGCACTTGTTTGCTTTACTGAAACAGCTGGTGAATTGTTCGACTTAATTTGATTGTCTTTAGATACATCACTTTCTGTATTCTGTTTGGTCGCAGCCTTTTCTGCTTGTGCTTTATCTAATGCTTTTATCAATAAACTCATGGTCCACTTGACCCATCAATCAATTCGCTTCATCCAACGCTTTTTGTAACTGCTGCGCAGGTAAATACTTTTTAAAAGAACTCAACTCATCGCTTTCTAAGCTGGCATTTGGTACAACTGTTGGACGCAAGAAAATGACTAACTCTGTCTTTCTAGTTGCATCGTTTTGACCTTTAAACACATTCCCAACACCTGGAACTTTACTCAATCCAGGAACTGCATCGGTATTATTTCTAACATCATCTTGCATCAATCCACCCAGTACAGCAATATTGCCACTCGAAACATTTAACACTGATTCCATCTCTCTAACTTGTATTTGGGGAATCGCGCTAATTGTTCCAGCTTGGGCTAATTGTGGGTTTGGATCATTGACAAAACTTAATACTCTCGAAATGGTTGGCCTTACGTTGATATTTACTTTATCAGCATCATTAATTTGTGGCGTCACGCTCATCACAACACCAACGGGAACTGTCTGCGGTGTAGTTGTTATTGTGCTAAATGGATTACTATTTACGTTACCTTGTGTCTGTTGCACTTCAACTGTAAAGTAGACTAAGTTATCAACAACTTTTAGCACAGCTGTTTGATTGTTGAGCACCATTAATTTTGGACTTGAAAGCACTTTTGTATTACCAAACTGTTCTAGCAAGGTAATAGAAGCTGCAATATTCCCGATCGAACTTAATGGGTTGATATAACCGGCAACTAAACCTGCGGAGGTTGTTGACCCAAATGCATTAGCATCGCCAGAACTAAACGCACCATTGGTTGTATTAAAGTTAACACCTTTTGAACCCAGTGTTTGACCAAAGACAAATCCACTATTGGTTGCACTATTATTAAGTCGACTCCAATCAACTCCAGCCTGATAGCTATCGCTTAGCTGCACCTCAACAATTGTCGCCTCTATCAAAACCTGCTTTTTGGCACTGCCCATCACTTGATCAATAAATTCTTGCACTTTCTGATGTTGTTTATTGGTTGCACGCACACTTATAACCCCTGTTTCTGGGTTTGCAATAACATTAGCAGCAAATAATGTTTTATATTCAGTACGTTGTTCATCACGTTGATCAGCCAATACTTGATTATTTTCTTGCTGCGTTTTCAGTTGATCAGCGTTTAAACCTTCTGTATTTTCGTCCTCACCTAAACTACCATAGCGTGTCACAATGACCTCTTTATCCGTTTCGGCCAACAACTCTTTAAGGTTTTCAATGAGTGAATCCCACAAATGATTTTGTGTAGTACTCACCACAGTTGTTCTTGAACTATTATTTACGCCACCAGTTGCGCCTGCTTGAACATTACCACCTGTTGTTGCAGCTCTACCGGTACTAGAGATTTCAGTAGCTGATCCAATAAAACCCTCGGTATCACGATTCATGTTCACATAATCAACTTTATAGTTTCTAAGCACTGGTTGATCGGGTGTGATGACCAATACATTACCTTCCATACGATAGGTCAGGTCAACCTGTCTTGAAAGTCTCTCTAAAATTGCTGGCAATGTCTGGTCAACTGCATTTAATGTAGCGCGACCTTGTATTGCAGGGTCAATATCTACATTAATTTTACTTTCGCGCGCCAATGCAAACAGAATTTCTTTAACTGGCACCTCGTTCACCACGACGCTATAAGTTTGCGCTATTTTTGTTGGCTTTGGTGGTGGTAAGACTGGGCTACTTCTAACAGGCTGAGGGATCGGCGCTTGAACAGTATTTTCTTTGATTGGCGTTACTGATTCTTTTGTATCAATATGTCCTTCAGACGGCGTCACTTTGGATTGATGCGCGCAAGCAACTAAGACAAAACTTGCCAAAATAAGAAATGGAATTTTAAATCGATTAATTTTGAAAAAACGATCAAACAATTGTTACTGCCTCTCAATAAATGATAGCCTTAATGTAGTTATCCCATAACTTGCATTAATTTGCAACAATAAGCTATTGAAATTTCATAACAATACCTAATTTAAGGTAATTGTTTTGTTTCTTGCAACACTCCTGCTATGGTTCTTAATTGTGGCTTGTTTTTTCTAATTTCTGTCGGCAGGTTATTGAGCGCTATCAGGGCATCCGACCTATTATCAAAACCACCATACAACACACTCAAATAAGGTTGTCCATTTACTTGAGTACGATATACAAAAACATTATCCATTTTAATTTTCTGGCTTAATATCTCTAAGTCATTAATCAATTGCGGTCCGTCAGGAACACCCATTAATTGAATACTGATGGTACTTGGAGATTCTTTTGCTAACCATGCCTCTGTTACTTTTAAACGTTGGCTTAAAATATTTTCTGGTATATCTGTCTGAGCAGAATCTTGACTGATGACGATATCTGATAGCTTCTTATCTTTTGGAACAACTTCTGATACAGGATTTGCCATTGACTCTGTCACAACAGTTAATGCATCATCTGCCTTAACCACTTGTTGATTCTTTATTATCGCTGACTCTATTTCAGGTTTTACAGCACTATTTTTTTGCAATACACTACTCACAAAATAACCAAGAACTAAACCCAAAGAGATTAAAACCAAGGCCATCAAGACTTTACTTTGACCTCCATATGCTTTTGAACGCTCTATCCCAAACTCACTATCTGAAATAGCCGCTTGCACATGCTTTGGCGTCACTTGATATACATTTTCTGAAAAAGCAGCTAAAAGCGCTTTATCTGCCAATATATTGACACGCCTCACCAAACCTTCTGCTGCTCTTGATAGTTTTTTGATTGCTGCTGGAGTAAACAAATGCGGCCCAAAATATCCTGCTGCACGCAATCTAAAAAGGATGTAATCACCAATTTCATTAGCTTGTAATGGCGCCAAATGAAAACTATGGGTAATCCTTTCTCTTAATTGCCTAATATGAATCTCATTAAGATTGATATCTAATTCTGGCTGTCCAAACAACACAATTTGAAGCAGCTTATCGTAATTAGTTTCTAAATTAGAAAGCAAACGAATCTCTTCAAGGGTTGCTAACGGCATACCTTGCGCTTCTTCTATAAAAATAACAACCTGCTTACCGGCAGCATGTCTTTTTAATAAATGCGCTTGCAAGGCTTGCATGACCTTTAATCGATCAGCAGTTTTTGGCAACTTAATTTGCAACTCAAAAGCAATTGCATGTAAGACTTCTTCTGGCGCAACACTCGGATTGGCTAAATAGATACTTTCAATACGCTCAGGAAGCATGGTCTGCAACATGCGGCAAAGCATGGTTTTGCCGCTACCAACTTCACCAACTACCTTTACGATGCCTTCACCATTTAAAATGGCATAAGTAATTGCATCTAAGACAGCACCACGATTACCACCTGTAAAAAAAACTTCTGTATTTGGTGTAATCTTAAAAGGTGGTTCCTTTAATCCAAAGTGCTCGAAATACATTAATTATTTCTCTTGCAACTGAATTCGACTGTAAAGCGTAGTTCTATTAATACCAAGCAGTTTTGCTGCTTGACTCAAATTACCATGTGTTATGCGCATGGCAGCTTCAACATAAGCTTTTTCCCATTGCTTTAGGACTTGGTCCAAATTCACATTGGCTTGATTTTGCAAATGTTGTAACGCATAGCTCGATAAATCGCCTGTACCCACAATAGGTGATGAGCCATCCACCTCACTTTGTCTAGATAAGTCAAACTCAGAGTCTAGCTGCATATCGTTGACTGTTTGCCCAGAATACTTAGCAATCAAACGAATAATAATGTTTCGTAGCTCACGGACATTACCTGGGAAGTGGTAAGCAAGCCAGCGTTTCTTTGCTTTATCATCTAGTTTAAATGGCTTCTGTCCTGTTTCACGCGAATAGAAATCATTAAAATGATCTAACAAAATTAAGCTATCTTCACCAAGATCTCTCAATGGTGGTACATTTACTGCAAACACACTCAAGCGATGATATAAGTCAGCTCTAAAATTACCCTCTCTAACCTCTTTGCGTAAATCACGATTGGTTGCAGCCACAATTCTGGCCTTACTTTTACGCAACTGAGTTTCACCAACCCGCGTATAATCGCCATTTTCTAAAACACGTAACAGTTTTGCCTGCATTTCTAACGGCAACTCACCAATTTCATCTAAAAAAAGCGTGCCTTCTCCCACATCTTCAAAGTAACCACTATTAGCTGAACCAGCCCCAGTAAAAGCCCCTTTGGCATGGCCAAATAAAATAGACTCAGCCAGCATTGGAGAAATTGCAGCGCAGTTTACTGATAAATATGGGTGTTTTGATCGCTTACTAAAACGGTGAAAATTACCAGCAACACGTTCTTTACCACTTCCAGATTCACCCTCAACCAAAACGGGAAAAGGCGAATCCGCAAATTGACGAATTTGCGTGATTAAGGTTTTCATCGGCAAACTCTCTCCAATAATGCCCCCATTTTCCTCTTCAGGTTTTTCAGTAAGCTCAACACTTTGTACCTTTAAAGAGTTAAGTAAGAGTTCTTTTAAGCGATCTGCATCACATGGTTTAGGAATAAAATCTAATGCACCTAATGCCAATGCATGCTTAACATTCACATCATCACTCTGCCCAGAAAGCACGTGTATTTTAATACTAGGCGAATACGCGAGTAACTCGCCAATGACTTTAAAACCTTCGTCTGGCTTATGTTGCATTGGCGGCAACCCTAAATCGACTAATGCCAAAGCGGGCGGAGCGTCAAGTTGACGTAACAAACTTTTTGCTTGTTCGCGAGAGTCTGCTACACACACTTCAAAATGCTTACTCAACACGTAATGTAGCGTATCTGTAATTAATGGGTCGTCATCAATAATAATCAGTACGGGTAGTGAATCTGCCATATATCTCCTTAGTGACTATCTTCTTATCCTTATGGAGAATACTATAACCTTTATATGAATTACCATCAATCAGTAAGCATGCTTACTTACTTTAATTCATATTAAAGTTGACTTTAACAGTATCGAACGGTTAAAAACCATGCTTTAAGATTAGATTATGTGAGGTTAGCGTATCGTCTGATTGCGTTAATCAAAGCGCCAAACACCAACAAATATTCTAACGCACTCAACAATACTAACTGTAATTCTGACAAAACGCCAAACATGCCTAAGGTAATTGAAATACTACTAGAAATCATACCGATCAAGATAATTAAACCAACCAATTGCGTTCTAAGCACAAAGAGATACACAATAACGATAAAACTAACTCCCCATATGTCATTGCTAACATCAACACTATGAATTAAAGCCATGAATGCATATAAAGAGACAAATAAGCTGGCACTGGAAAAATGAGTAGGCAAACCTGAGCCATCATGCTCCAACTGCATCGCTAACTGCACATGCTTTAATAGTGCTTTAATGAATGCCATTTTTTGCCTTTTACATTTCATGCTGATGTAAATATTTACGGCAAAAAAAAGCTTTAATTTAATTTTGAATACAAATAAAAAGGGATGTTTGTTTTATTTAGAAATTTGGGGTGGCTGATGGGGCTCGAACCCACGACAACTGGAATCACAATCCAGGGCTCTACCAACTGAGCTACAGCCACCATTGAGGCTTATAATGGCCTGCCCGACAGGAATCGAACCTGTAACCCCCAGCTTAGAAGGCTGGTGCTCTATCCGATTGAGCTACGGGCAGATTTAGTTACACGTGACAACACTATCGCGGTTACGGGCAATGACCAAAAAACTTGGTCGGCGTGGAGAGATTCGAACTCCCGACATCCTGCTCCCAAAGCAGGCGCGCTACCAGGCTACGCTACACGCCGAAGAGGCAGAAATATACTGGAATATACGCAATTGGTCAAATCAATTATGCTAATATAGCGGATTATTTATTGATTTTCATCATCGTAGCATGTCCGCACAAATTATTGATGGCAAAGCCATTGCACAAAACCTACTAGAAAACATCAAAGCCAAGATTGAAAAGAGAGTAAAGGCAGGGAAACGATCGCCCTGTTTAGCGGTTATCCTAATCGGCGCTGACCCAGCCTCTGCTATATACGTTCGTAATAAGCGCATAGCTTGTGAAAAAGTCGGCATTCATTCTATCTCACATGATTTACCTGCTTCAACAACCGAAGCAGAGCTACTAACAATTATTGACCAACTAAATAATGACGCAAATATAGATGGTATTCTTGTGCAATCCCCATTACCTTCTCATATCAATGAAGATTTACTGATTGAGCATATCGATGTGAATAAAGATGTGGATGGTTTTCATCCATACAATATTGGTCGTCTAGCGGTTCGCCAGCCGACTTTACGCTCTTGCACTCCATTTGGTGTCATTAAAATGTTAGAGGCTAGCCATTTAGATCCTATGGGATTGGACGCTGTGATTGTTGGTGTATCCAATCATGTTGGCAGACCGATGGCATTGGAGTTAATGCTTGCTGGGGCAACAATCACTAGCTGTCATCGCCATACTAAGGATTTACAAAACCATGTGCGTAGGGCTGACTTAGTAGTTGCTGCAGCTGGTAAAGCAGGATTAATTAAAGGCGATTGGATTAAACCAGGCGCAATAGTTATTGATATTGGCATTAATCGATTAGCCGATGGTTCGTTAAGTGGTGATGTTGATTTTAATATGGCAAAAGAACTTGCAGGCTATATCACCCCCGTCCCCGGTGGTGTTGGGCCTATGACAGTGGCAACATTAATGGAAAATACATTATTAGCATTAGAGCTAAATGAAGCTAAAATCGCTTAGTAAAGCTTGCATATTTTATTTTTTTTGCATATGTCAAATAATCAGTGTAAACTCGCGCGATAAATTTTAAGTAAGATTTGTATTTACAAGTAGTTTTTTGGACGAAAAATGGCAAAAAAACCAGATATTAACTTTACTCCGTATCAGCCAAAACCTGATGAAGAGTACATGAATAAAAATCAACTAAAGCACTTTCGAAATATTTTAGAAAAGTGGAAGTCCGAGTTAAGTAACGATATTGATCGTACTGTGCATCATATGCAAGATGACTTAGAGACCTTTGCTGACCCAAACGATCGCGCAAGCCAGGAGTCAGATATGGCATTAGAATTACGCAACCGTGACCGTGAACGCAAATTGATAAAAAAAATTGAAGGTACACTACGTAACATCGATAATGATGATTATGGGTTTTGTGAAGGCTGCGGAGTTGAAATAGGCTTAAAACGATTAGAAGCCCGCCCTACAGCTACACTTTGTATCGATTGTAAGACATTAGATGAAATGAGAGAAAAACAGGTCGCTAAATAGTATTTTTATCTAAACAATCTTGATATTTTCAAATAAAAAAGCCCGCTTAGCGGGCTTTTTTATTGATCACTGATTATTCCTCAGTTTTTGCTTCTTCTTGAGCAGGTGCATCAATCAATGCTTTCATACTCAAACGAACTTTACCTTTAGCATCAATTTCAACAACTTTGACTTTAACAATATCGCCTTCTTTTACAAAATCGCTTACTGAATTAACACGTTGATGCGCAATTTGTGAAATATGCACCAATCCATCTTTACCTGGAATCAATGAAACGACAGCACCAAAATCAAGCAATTTCACTACTGGACCTTCATAAATCTGGCCTACTTCAACATCAGCAGTAATTTCTACTATACGACGTTTTGCTTCTTCACCCTCATCTGCATTTGTACATGCAATTTTGACTGTACCATCTTCATCAATATCAATGTTTGTATTGGTTTCTTTAGTAAGCGCTTGAATAACAGCGCCGCCTTTACCAATCACATCACGAATTTTGTCTGGGTTGATTTTTAAAGTAAGAATACGTGGTGCAAATTGAGACATTTCAGTATCTGCATTCTCCAAAGCTTCTTGCATAATACCTAAAATATGCTCGCGTCCCTCTTTGGCTTGCGCTAAAGCCGCTTGCATAATTTGAGTAGTAATCCCTGTAATTTTGATATCCATTTGCAAAGCAGTCACACCATTGGTAGTTCCCGCTACTTTAAAGTCCATATCGCCTAAATGATCTTCATCACCTAAGATATCTGTTAACACAGCGACACGATTGCCTTCTTTGATTAAGCCCATGGCAATACCTGCTACTGGCGCTTTCATTGGTACACCTGCGTCCATTAATGCCAAGCATCCACCACAAACAGAAGCCATAGAGCTAGAACCGTTTGATTCAGTAATTTCTGAAACTAGGCGCATAGTGTAATCAAAGTCTTCTTTATTTGGTAAAGCAGCAACTAAGGCACGTTTTGCTAAACGACCATGACCAATTTCACGACGTTTAGGTGTACCTACACGTCCTGTTTCACCTGTTGCGTAAGGTGGAAAGTTGTAATGCAACATAAAGTTATCTGCATACTCACCTTGTAATGCGTCAATCTTTTGCTCATCACGACCCGTACCTAATGTTGCAACAACTAATGCTTGTGTTTCACCACGGGTAAACAATGCAGAGCCATGTGTACGAGGTAACACACCTGTACGAATGCTTATTGGTCGCACGGTACGAGTATCACGACCATCAATACGTGGCTCACCATTTAAGATCTGGCTACGTACAACTTTTGCCTCTAAATTAAAGAACTCGCCTTTAATTTCATTTGCTTCTGTTGTTGATGTTTCTGCAGTGATTAATGCACTCATCACACGATTTTTAATCTCTTCTAACTTCGCTGAGCGCTCACCTTTTGCTTTAATTTGAAAAGCGGCATTCACATCTGCTTCCGCAATTTCAGCAACTTTTGAAATAATGGCAGTATTTGGCTCTGGAGCAGTCCAGTCCCAAGCATCTTTACCCGCTTCTTCAGCCATTTCATTTATCATTTTAATCACAGGTTGCATTGCTTCGTGACCAAATGTTACTGAACCTAACATTACTTCCTCTGAAAGCTCTTTCGCTTCAGATTCCACCATCATTACAGCTGTTTCTGTTGCGGCAACAACCAAATCTAATGCTGTGGTTTCCATTTGGGTTTTGCTTGGATTCAGAATATATTCACCATCAATATAACCAACACGTGCGGCACCTAATGGTCCATAGAATGGTATACCAGATAATGACATCGCTGCTGATGCCCCAATAATGGCTGGAATGTCTGAATCGATTTCTGGATCAGATGACAAAACGGTAGCAACTACTTGCACTTCATTGTAAAAAGCCTCTGGAAATAATGGTCTCATAGGGCGATCGATTAAACGTGACGTCAAAGTTTCTTTTTCTGATGGACGACCTTCGCGCTTGAAAAAACTACCAGGAATTTTACCTGCAGCATATGTTTTCTCAATATAATCAACAGTTAAAGGGAAAAAGTCTTGACCTTCTTTTACTTCACGACGACTTGTTACATTCACCATCACAACGGTGTCACCATAACTCACAACGACTGAAGCATCTGCTTGGCGAGCAATCTCGCCAGTTTCTAATGTCAGTGTGTGATCTCCATACTGAATACTTTTTGTTACTTTATTAAACATTATTTTTCCTTTTCAACAGACTACTATTCACTACCCAATAGCAATCAAACAATAAAAAAAGCCGACGCATTTATAATGCCATCGGCTTTCTAGACAACTATAAAAGCGAAAATCGCATTTACAGTAATTACTTACGTAATCCTAATCGAGCAATTAAATCTTGATAACGGCTTACATCTTTACCCTTTAAATAATCCAATAAACGACGACGTTGGCTAACCAATGCTAACAAACCGCGACGTGAGTGATTATCTTTTTTATTTATTTTAAAGTGCTCTGTTAAGTAGACAATACGGTTTGTTAAAAGCGCTACTTGCACTTCTGGACTTGCTGTATCATTTGCTGAACGTTGATATTCTTTAATAATTTTAGCTGTATCTTGAGCTGTAACTGCCATCTTTTTTCCTTTAGTTAGCGTCAATGCAAACTAAGCCGAGCAACCTATTTACTTAACCTATTTTTTGCATTCAATTTACGTAAGCCGAGCATTATAGTCACTAATCCAAAAAATACCAAACTTTTTAAGATTAAGCGTATGTTTTTATTTTGTTTTCATGTCTGATTGTTTATGATAAGCGAACAATCAATTTTGCCCGCTACATTTTATTTTTAAAGACAATCTTTTATCAACCTATGCTCTTTTATGTCTTAATTATTAATACCATGGTCGTTGCAGCCACTGTCATCGTACATTATGAGTTTCTTTATCGGCTCAGTTTGCTAATACCCACAATGAAAGTTAAGCCTCGTTTTAGAATTGTTTTTGGTGTTTTAGGTGCATTACTAGCGCATGTTTTTGAAGTTTGGATTTATGCAGTAGCCTACTTTTTGATGCATCAAGCTGATGGATGGGGATCGCTTTCAGGTAATTTTGATGGTAGTTTAATGGATTGTTTATATTACTCTTTTACCGTATTCACCACGGTTGGTTTTGGCGATATAGAACCGAATGGTAATTTGCGATTTTTAACAGGAATAGAGTCACTCACTGGCCTTGTACTTATCTCTTGGTCGGCATCGTTTTTATATGTCGAAATGCAACGCTATTGGATTAAATAAGCCCAATTCCATTGATAGATCAATTGCGGCAATATTTCAATATATGGCCATTAAATGGGACATCCAAGTAATTTGTATGCAATGGCTTTAACTGTTCCACTGTAAATCCATATTGTTTCAATTGAATAGATAATTTATTTTTTCGACCTCGCCCTGGGTCGACTAATACAATATGACATTTCGGCTGACTATGATTTTCTATAAAATCTGCCAACTGCTTTATATGTCTATCTTCATATAAAACATCACTTCCAATAATTAAATCAAATCGTCCAAGCGTATCCTTATTTTGTGACCAATCTGTTCGTTCATACTGAATTGCTGCATCATCATTCAGGGTGGTATTGCGTTTTAAAAATATATCAACTTCTGGATGGTAGTCAGTAGCCGTGATATCAGCATCCTTTTTATTCAGCATCAAACTAGTCAATGCCATCCCACATCCAATTTCTAAAATACGCATTCCATCTGTTTTAACATCATCCATATAATGTGCTAACACTAAGCTAGAAGGCCAAACTACGCCAAATAATGGCCAAAGTGAATCATTAATCCCCAACTTCAGGGCCACATCATCAGGGTCGCTAAACTGCTGCTTATCTCGCAGACTACAGATGTGAATATCCATCGTCCCTACTTCAAAAGTTTGATACTTTACGCGAAATCGTGCTGTCATTCATATCCCTATCTTATCTATCGGCAATGCCGACTATCCTGAACTTTTGATAGATAAATGACAAACATAATCTACTAGGTTATAGCAGTTGTTGTATTGTGCAAAGTAAATTAGGTTTAAACACATATTGCATGGCACTGCATGCACAGCTAAACTCTTTTAAACATTAGGGGAAATAATGGCAAACGAAGAATCTGATCCGAGAATATTTTTTGCAGCTGAGAGAACATTATTAGCTTGGTTACGCACGGGGCTAACTATTATCGGTCTTGGTTTCGTCATCTCTAGATTTGGTTTGTTTATCCAACTAGTGAGCTTACAAACGCAACACAACCAAATGCCAAGAGCGAGTTCGCTTTCTGTGATGTTAGGTATTTGTTTTGTATTGATAGGCGCTTTATCAATCGGAATAGCTGCAGTTCAACATCGCCGATTTATTGCCTCTTTAGACTTTGAAAAATTACCTGCGGTATATTCCAATACACTCGCATTTATATTGTCAATCCTTGTTTCTGTATTAGGTGTAGCCTTAGCCATCTACCTATGGATAGCTTGATTATAGCGTTTTTTTATTCATTGATTGATTAAACGTTTTGGGGCTATTTTTCCATCATCTAATAACTTACCAAGTCCTAAAAATAGGCCAGCATCATCATATACACGAAGCTCGACATTGGATATTTGGCCTGCTTGCCATACTGATTGACCTTGCCTAAAGTAAAATGCGGCATCATTGCAAATGGTCACAGCCGGAAGAGATTGAACTGCCATATCAACTGTCAACAAAAGATTATCACGTTGTTCAATTGTTAATGCTTCTAGTGCTTCTATTGTAATTGATTGCTCAATTGTAAACCCGGCTGTTTTCGTTCTTCGTAAGCCAATTAAGTGTGCGTAACTACCAAGTGAATTTCCGATATCCTCTGCTAATGTGCGAATATAAGTCCCTTTACTACATGTAACTTCCAAGATAAGCTCATCTTGTTGAAACGAGTTTACAACGATATTGTGTATGGTTACTTGTCTTGAAGGTCGCTTAATTTCGATGCCAGCTCTTGCATATTCGTAGAGCGGTTTACCATCATGTTTTAGCGCTGAATACATAGGTGGAACTTGACTAATCTCACCTAAAAACTGTTGTGAAACATTATTAAGCTGCGCCCGCGTAACATTAACTGGCTTAGTTGAAATAACTTCACCTTCTGCATCCCCTGTTGTCGTTTTGACACCTAGTTTAATATGCGCAATATAGGTTTTGTTGGCGTCTGTTACATGCTGCGCAAACTTGGTTCCTTCACCTAAACAAATAGGTAATAAACCAGTAGCTAGCGGGTCTAAGGTGCCTGTATGGCCTGCTTTTGCAGCCTGAAACAGCCACTTTACTTTTTGCAATGCCTGGTTTGAAGAATAACCAATTGGCTTATCAAGCAGCAAAATCCCACTGACATTTCTTTTAATACGTTTAAACTGCAAAGGCCTAATCTTTTTGACTATTATTGGTATTTTCTGCTAAGGCTTCATCAATTAACTTGGTCATTTTCATACCATAGTCTGCAGATGCATCATATTCGAAATGTAATTGTGGTACTTTACGTAACAACATACGTTTTGCTACTTGCGACCGTAAGAACCCAGATGACTTTTCTAAACCTGCTTGCAGCTCTTGTGTACCTTCTGATGCACTATAAAAAACCTTAGCATGCTCCATATCACCAGTGACTTCCACCTCAGTAATCGTGACCATGCCAACACGCGGATCTTTCACCTCAAACTGAAGCAAGTCAGCTAATTCGCCCCGCATATGATCTGCAATACGACTTGACCTTCAAAATGCTTTTGCCATGAATAATCTCCTAACTTAAAAAGTCTTAATGAGACTAGAGTGACCGCGCAATTTCTACAACTTCATAGACTTCAAGCATATCACCCACTTCTAGGTCGTTATAACCTTTGAGTGATAAACCGCATTCAAAGTTATTTTTAACTTCTTTAACATCATCTTTAAAGCGTTTCAATGAGTCTAATTCACCTGTATGAATAATTACATTATTACGTAGAACACGTATTTTTGAGTCAATTGTGATTCGACCATCTCTCACATAACAGCCTGCCACAGAGCCAATTTTTGATATACGGAACACTTCACGTATCTCAACGCTACCAATGATACTTTCTCTTTGTTCTGGCGCTAACATACCACCAAGTGCCGCTTTGATTTCATCAACTGCTTCGTAAATAATATTGTAATACCTAACATCCACACCATTTACTTCAATCAGTTTTCTTGCACCTGTGTCAGCACGCACATTAAATCCAATCAACAATGCATTTGACGCAACCGCCAAGTTAACATCTGACTCACTAATGGCACCAACTCCCGTATGAATAATATTGACTCTTACTTCTTCATTAGCTAACTTAAGCAGACTGGTTTCCAAAGCCTCATTAGAACCTTGAACATCTGACTTGATAATTAATCCTAGCGTTTTAACTTCACCGTCAGCCATTTGACCAATCATATTCTCTAATTTAGCAGCTTGTTGTTTTGCAAATTTCACATCACGGAATTTTCCTTGACGGAACATAGCAATTTCACGTGCCTTACGCTCATCATTGAGCACAATTACTTCTTCACCTGACGCTGGCACATCTGACAAACCCAAGACTTCAACTGGAATAGATGGTCCAGCCTCTTTTATCTCATTACCAACTTCATCTAGCATCGCCCTAACTCGACCATAGGTGCTACCAGCTAACAACATATCGCCTTTTTTCAAGGTGCCAGATTGAACTAAGATGGTAGAAACTGGGCCACGACCCTTATCTAAACGTCCCTCAACAACAAGCCCTTTAGCTGGTGTATTTTTTGGTGCTTTTAGCTCTAAGATTTCAGCTTGTAACAATACAGCCTCTAATAAATCATCTATGCCTTGACCTGTTTTTGCTGACACATTTCTAAACATGACATCACCACCAAAATCTTCAGGCACCACTTCTTCAGATACAAGTTCCATCTTTACTTTTTCCGGATCAGCTTCAGGTTTATCAATCTTATTGATTGCAACCACTAAAGGTACATTACCAGCCTTTGCATGATGAATCGCCTCTTTTGTTTGTGGCATCACACCATCGTCAGCTGATACCACTAGAATCACAACATCCGTTGCTTTTGCACCACGTGCACGCATTGCCGTAAAAGCTTCATGGCCTGGTGTATCTAAAAAGGTTACCATGCCATTAGGTGTTTCTACATGGTAAGCACCAATGTGCTGAGTAATGCCACCGGCCTCTCCGCCAGCGACTTTACTTGTTCGAATATAATCTAACAATGACGTTTTACCATGATCGACATGGCCCATCACAGTGACGACTGGTGGACGTGGCTCATAAATGGCATGCTCATGCTCTGCTTCCTCTAAAAATGTTTCTGGATCATTTTCAGCTGCAGCAGTTGCCTTGTGTCCCATCTCTTCAACAATAATAATAGCTGTTTCTTGGTCAAGCACTTGGTTGATGGTCACCATCATACCCATACCCATCAAAGTCTTTATCACCTCATTTGCTTTAACAGCCATTTTCTTGGCCAAATCAGAGACAGAAATTGTTTCAGGCACTAACACTTCATGTACAACTGGTTCAGTTGGTGCTGTAAACGCATGCTCTTCTTCTCTAACATGTCCTTTGTTTTTACCTTTTGGTGTTCTCCATCCATTAGCAACTGGTGCTGCTCCACGTGTCTTTAATCCACGTTTACGATTCTCTTCTTCATTCCAATCTTTATTACTTCCTTTTTCTTTTTTTGCATCCTTACCAGACTTTACGCCATCTTTTCCTACTGGCTTATGCAAAGTGCCTTCACTAAGATTTTTTGTTTTAATTTTTGCAGCTTCAACTTCTTCTAGTCTTTTTTGCTCTTCTTCAGCTCTACGCTTTTTTAATTCTTCTTTTTTTCGTACGTCTTCTTGCTGGAATGCAATTAGTTTTGCATGACGTTCCGCTTCTTGCTCGCGAATTGCGATTTGCTCAGGTGTAAGTAGTTGCTTTTTACGCTTATTACTAGAAACTTCATTTTCTTCTATTGGAGCTGCTACACTTTCAACCACAACTTCCTCTTGAGAAACCTCCTCTTGAGAAAGCTCTTCAATTACCTCATTAACTGGGGCGGCTTGTGTTGGCGCTTCTGGGATAACTTCAACCAACGGCTCAACTACTGCTTCTGAATTAATAACCTTTTCTTCAATTGGTTTTTGCGCCTCTTGAGCCTCATCATTGCGCATCAATACACGTTTTTTTCTCACTTCAACTTGAATAGTACGAGCCCGACCATCACTATCTGTTTTTTTAATTTCTGTATTTTGCTTGCGCGTCAGTGTAATTTTATTTTTAGGAGCCTGAGCAGCACCGTGCTCTTTACGTAAATAATCTAACAAAGCTGTTTTATCAGCTTCATCTAATTGATCATCGACAGCAGATTTATTTACTCCCGCGCTCTTCAATTGCTCTAATAGCAAAGCAGTTGGTAAACCCAACTCTTTCGCAAATTGTAAAACGGTTGATTGTGCCATGTACTGCTCCAGTCTCTCTACTTTTCTTTACTACAATTAAATTATTATCTTAAGTCATGACTTATTAAAATCCATGTCTTATTCAAACCAGGGTGCGCGTGCAGTCATGATGAGCTCCTTCGCGCGTTCTTCATCCATACTTGTTAACTCTACTAACTCATCGACTGCAAGTTCAGCTAAATCATTCATTGTTGCAATCTCATGAGAAGTTAATAATGCAAATGTTGCATCATCCATACCATTCATTTTCTTCAACTGTTCTATTGGATCTTCCACTTTCTCTTCTTTTGCTATTGCCTCAGTTAATAAGGCTGCCCTAGCCCGAGAACGAAGTTCATTAATGGTATCTTCATCAAACGCCTCAATTTCAGTCATTTCAGCCATTGGCACATAAGCAATTTCTTCTAATGTGCTAAATCCTTCCTGCACTAAAATATCTGCAACCTCTTCATCAACATCTAGTTTTTCCATGAAAAGCTGACTAACGCTAGCATATTCATCTTGATTTTTCTTCTCAGCTTCTTCTTCAGTCAGGATATTCAATGTCCAACCAGTTAACTCTGAAGCTAGACGAACATTTTGCCCACTACGTCCAATTGCCAATGCTAATTGCTCTTCATCCACAACAACATCCATACTATGCGTGTCTTCATTTACCACAATGCTTGAAACCTCAGCTGGGGCCATTGCATTGATGACGAATTGTGCTGGCTCCATACTCCACAAGACAATATCAACGCGTTCCCCGGCTAATTCACTCGTTACTGCTTGCACACGTGAGCCACGCATCCCAACACATGTACCAACAGGGTCTAAGCGCTGATCATTTGCTTTAACTGCAATTTTAGATCGCAAGCCAGGATCACGAGCAGCAGAGCGAATCTCTAAAAGCCCTTCTTCAATTTCTGGCACTTCTAACTCAAACAAACGCTTCAAGAAGTCTGGAGACACTCTAGATAGAATTAATTGCGGTCCACGACCACCT
>CAYGSH010000034.1:0-9446 GCA_964352515.1 uncultured Methylophilaceae bacterium
AGCCATATTGGTTGGGTTACTTGGTGGGCGTATTTTTGCAGAAGAAGCTAGACCTAATCGTATTATTCATATTCTTGCTGCAAGTTACTTACTCACAATGCTTTTACTTTGGGTTGTTCCCAAGCTTCTGAACGCTTCAGAAGATTTAGAGGCGGCAACCTTTACCATCTCGTATTTAATGCCGTTACTCCCCTTAGCTATTTTATTCTTAAGCACGCAATCCGTTAAAACTAGTCAACTGCCGATACTAGACTTCTTTTACACACTGATTATTACGCTGATTGCAATCATTATCATTTTAGCCAGTTACGCCATTGGTAGTCAGAATCAGGTTAATTATATTCAAGTGATGTTTATTACCATTTTTGCCATTGCACTATCGCTCATTGCACTTAGCTTTTTATGGAAGCCTAGCGCTCGCTTTTCTGGTGTTGAACTCATGATGTCTCGCTACTTATCTAGCGTAGGCATGCCTTTTGAGAAATGGGTCAGAAACATTTCAAATTTAGGTGAAATTGAACTGAATGCCAACAGCTTCTTGCAAGGAGCAATGCAAGAAATGAGTTTATTACCTTGGGTGACTGGTGTTTCTTGGATGGCCGATCATGCGCAAGGCGAAATAGGTAAAGAGTCTGAACATGCGACTAGTTTTAACTTTAAAGATTTAAATATGACTTTACATTCACGCTGGAAAATCTCGCCTGCTCTCTATGTTCATGTGAAGTTACTCACACAAATAATGGGAGAATTTTATGAGGCTAAACGACGTGAGGAAACCATGCGTCAAAATGCCTATATGCAAGCATTTTATGAGAGTGGATCACGACTAACACACGATATAAAAAACATTTTGCAATCTGTTGGCACGCTGGTAAAAGCGGCTGAACAAACTGAAGAAGCAGAGAATGAGGCATTATTAGGGTTAATACGCCGTCAACTACCAGTACTTAACCAAAGAATTGCTGCGACGCTTGATAAACTTAAAGCGCCAGGTGAAGAGAAAAAACGCTTAGATAAAATCTCTGGCTGGTGGTCTAGCCTGCAAATGCGCCATCAATTAAGTGATATTCAATTTAACGCTGAAAAATTACCCGCACTTGATATTAACGCGGAGGTATTGGACAGTGTATTAGAAAACCTCATTAGTAATGCTTTAGAAAAAATGAAATATCAGCCTGATACTCGTATTAGTGTCACGATATACGACAACAATGAAAGCGGCTATTGCATAGACGTAATTGACACTGGAAGAGGAATGGATGCCGATATTGCAAAAGAGCTATTTAAAAAACATGTAGCCTCAGAAAACGGCATGGGTGTGGGCCTTTACCATGCCGATTACGACGCCAAACAAGCAGGCTATGAGCTTAACTTAGCGCACAATAGAGATGGAGCTGTTTGTTTTAGACTGTCTCTCAATGGCCGTTAGTAACCGTCTATCTTAAACCTTGAATATAGTCGGCAACAGCAGCCATTTCAGCATCTGTCATTTTTGTTGAAATAACTTGCATCATTGGCGCATTTGCACGCTCACCTGTTCTAAAAGTCTTCAACTGTTGTGTAGTATATTCTGCATGCTGTCCTGATAAACGGGGGAAGCGTTTTGGAATCCCCTCACCATTAGCGCCGTGACAAGATGCACATGCAGGTACATTTGTATTTTTGATGCCACCGCGGTAAATTTTTTCACCCAAGGAACCAACACCATTTGATTTTGCTGCACCAAGCTTAGGCGCTTGTGATGCAAAATATTCGGCCAATCCTCGCATTTCATCATCTGATAAGTTCGCAACCATGCCCGCCATGACCGCATTGGCTCGTTTACCTGATTTGAATTCACTTAGCTGTTTATAAAGATACCCTTTTTGCTGACCCGCAATTTTTGGATTTAATGCAATTGCACTATTCCCATCAGCGCCATGACAAGCAGCACAAACTGTTTGCACAATTTGTTCCACATCTGGTGAAGCAGTTGTTTGCGCATCTTCCGCACTGGCTGAACCAAAAACAAAAAGTGATGAGATAAATAAAGTTAAACCCCTGATACGCATACTTGCTCCAGATACTATATTAAATAATTTAAGTCGATAGTTTATCAAAGAACACTAGTTCGTGATAGCATTTGCGGCTTAGGTATTCCATACCCTTTTGTAAAAATCATATCATGTCTTTATTTCAAAACGCTGCTTTTTATATTTCCGCGCATAAGTTAAGTGACCTACCACCTGCTAGAGGTGTTGAGATTGCTTTTGCCGGCCGTTCTAACGCAGGAAAATCTAGCGCACTGAATACCCTTGCCAACCATAATCGCTTAGCATATGTCAGTAAACAACCTGGTCGCACCCAACTGATAAACTTTTTTAGCTTAAACCCTGACAAAGGCAATGATCAGTTTTTAGTCGACTTGCCCGGCTATGGTTACGCTAAAGTGCCAGTCAGTGTTCGCAATCATTGGCAACTGGTTTTATCAACCTACTTAACTGATCGTACAAGTTTGTATGGACTCGCGCTTGTTATGGATAGCAGAAGACCGCTTACTCCTCTTGACACACAAATGCTTGATTGGTTTTGTCATAGCGGTAAACCCGTGCATGTTTTATTGACAAAATCAGACAAACTATCCCGAAATGAAGCCAATCAAACCCTCTTTAAAACAAGAAAAACACTCACCGATACTTGGGGTGAAAATGTCACAGTACAATTATTTTCTAGCCTAAAAAAACAAGGTGTAGAAGAAGCTGAATTGGTCATTGGCAAATGGTTGTTAAGCCAATCATCAAACACGCCTGAAGACTAAATCCCATACACCGTGACCTAACTTAATACCACGGTTTTCAAATTTTGTAAGTGGTCGGTAGTTGGGTTTTTCTGCATAGTCTTTTGCGGTATTTTTTAATTGCGGCTCAGCCTGCAACACTTCCAGTACCCAATCAGCATACTCTTGCCAATCAGTTGCTACATGCATGTATGCACCCACTTTCAACTTACTACACAGCAAATTAACAAACTCCGCCTGGATTAAACGACGTTTATGATGCCGTTTTTTATGCCATGGATCAGGAAAGAAAATATGCACACCATCTAAACAAGCATCTGCCAACATTTGATTAAGCACTTCTACCGCATCATGTTGAACAATACGAATATTATCAATATCACCCTCTTGAATCAGCTTTAACAAAGCCCCAACGCCTGGCGCATGTACTTCAACTGCTAAGAAGTCATGGTCTAGTAAGGTTTGGGCAATTTTAGCTGTTGCATCACCCATGCCAAAACCAATTTCTAACACCTTCTTGCTATCGGTCCGATTAAATGTTTGATTTAAATCCAGCTGGTCTTTTTGGTAATCAATGCCATAAACAGGCCATCCCGATAAAAATGCGCGCTCCTGAGCGGGTGTTAAACGGCCTTGACGTAATACAAAACTGCGAATCTTACGCTTGGTAGGGTCTTCGCTTTCTTCAAATACGCGTCTATGATAAATTGAGGTTTCATCAGTCATGGGCTTGATTATACTAGAGAGTATGTGACTTATCGCCGTTTGCAAAACCTGATAACGTTTCTTTTATCCCGCGACTAAATGCAATTACTTTAAATAAATCACCCATCTCAGCTGGTGAAAGTAATTTTTGCACCCCCGCTGCAAGTTGTGAGTACTCTGCAGATTGATCTATTGCCTGCTGATTTAACAAATTCAACAATCCACAATTCATCAAAAACTGCGCTTGATTGGTATACCCCTCAAGCACAAGCCCTTTTTGTGTTGCTGCTTCAGCGATGGCGGTGAAATTTACATGTGCTGTAATATCCTGTAAGCCAATATACGTTAAAGGATTACTATGTGCATAATGTTGATAATGGCACATCAGTGTGCCTTGATTTCGCTGTGGATGGTAATATTCCTTGGCGCCAAAACCATAATCAATCATTAGGATAAAACCGTGTTTGAGAGAATCTACCAAACTACGCATCAACCCCACAGCTGCAGGACACACTTCAGATAAATAACCATCAGGCCAAGCATTTGCATTAATTAAGTCCAATAGGCGCTGATCTTGTAATGGTTGGTCGAACCAGGCAAACTGACCATTAAAACGCACGCCTCTTTCAAACATTTGCCCTGCTTTTTTGGTCAGCAAATGCACTGGCAAAGCGTCCAGCAGTTCATTGCCCACAATGACACCGGTATGCTCTAATGGCAATACATCCAACCAAACTACACGCTCATTGATAGACTTAGGTAATATTGCATCAATAGTTTCAGACTGCACTTTGCGTAAGTGATTACTGACTTCTAAAATATAATAATGCGTTGGCAAGCAACCTTGCTTGGCTAATGCTTGCAAAATGCCTGCTGCCATTTTACCAGTACCAGCACCAAGCTCTAATATGTTACCTCCCGTTAGCTCTAACATCTCAGCCATTTGGGCAGCAAGCGATTGTGCAAATAAAGGCGAAATCTCTGGGGCTGTCACAAAATCACCACCTCCAGACTGAGTGTCTGCAATTTTTTTCAATCCTCCAGTGTAGTAACCAGTTTCTGGCGTATAAAGCGCCATATGCATAAAATCAGAAAATGGCAACCAACCACCACTTTGCTTAATTTTAATTTGAACTAAATCACATAATTGTTGGCTATATTTTTGTGATTCCTTAGATGGAATAGGTAAAGCAGACATAAGACATTATAATATTTTTCAAATAGAAACGAGTAATCAATTGACCACAAATTTACAGAATAAAGTTGTCCTCATTACTGGAGGAGCAAAACGTGTTGGCGCCGCAATCTGTCGTGAACTGCATACGCATGGTGCAAATCTCATGATTCACTACAACACATCCAAACATGAAGCCAAAGCTTTACAAGCTGAGCTCAATTTACTGCGCCCTGACAGTGTTAGTATCATTCAAGGTGATTTACTTAATACAGCCATTGTCACTAGCCTAATCGAAGAAGTGATTCAGTGCTTTGGCAAATTAGATATTTTAATCAATAATGCTTCTTTGTATGAACCAACAGATGTTGGTCAAATTAATGAAGATAACTGGCACGCATTAGTTGGCAGTAATCTAAAAGCACCTATGTTTTTATCGCAAGCAGCGGCAAAAGTACTCAAAAAGAATCATGGATGTATTATCAACATTACTGATATGCATATTGAACACCCCAAAAAAGGCTATGTGGTTTATAGCGTAGCTAAAGCGGGTCTTGTGACATTAACTAAGTCATTAGCAACTGAACTAAGCCCTGAGGTCCGTGTGAATGCTGTTGCGCCAGGACCTGTACTTTGGCCAGAGAATAATCCACAATTTAATGAGGTATATCGCAAACGCGTCATCTCTCAAACCTTACTAAAACGTATAGGCGAACCAACCGATATTGCCAAAGCCGTGAAGTTTTTAGCGGCTGATGCACCCTTTATTACAGGGCATGTATTAGCTGTGGATGGAGGCCGATCAATCAACCTATAAAAATACAAACTTAATTTTCTATTTAATTAACTTCATCAATCAATAATACTAGTTCTTTTTTACTAGCTCTCGTTTCACCAAGAGTTCACCTTTATCTACAACCCTAAAGAATAAACTAATCAAATCAAAAAATTCTGGATTTATTAATTTAGATTTCGTTTGAATTTATTGAATAAGTGATTTGATTTCGATTTTAAATTTTTATTTGAAAGGGCTTAGTATGAAGGGTATAGACCATCCTAGTAATGAAGTTTCACTCAATACATCTGGCAACGAATCCATCAGCGATGTAATCGCTAAAGTTGACGTTAATCGCCGCAAATTTATCATGACTGGCATTGGGGCAACTGCATTAGCTTCTGCTGGCGGCCTCACATTATCTGGCTTTGCGCATGCAGTCACGCCATCTCCATCAGCACTGCCAGCTGCTGGTATGCCAATAGCACCAATTAGCTTTACACCAGTGCCTCCAAATCTGGCTACATCACCTGTTGATGCTGTCACAGTACCCGATGGTTATACTGCAGAGCTATTTGTTGCATGGGGCGATCCTATCGTGCGCGGTGGCGTTCCATTTAGTGGCACAGCCAGTGAGACAGCTGCTCAGCAAAGATTAGCGTTTGGACACCACACAGACGGCATGCACTTCTTCCCATTTTCAGAGCGAAATGGTCAGCAAAACAGCGAGCGCGGTTTGCTAGTTGCAAACACTGAGTACACCCATGAAGAAATCCTGTATCCCGATGGTCAAGCAAATTACTCTATCGCTAAGTGTCGCAAATCGCAAGCAGCGCATGGTGTTAATGTGATGGAAGCAAGACGCCGTAAAGGAAAATGGAGTGTTCAACGCAACTCTGTTTATGGCCGTAGAATTGATGCTAATACTAAAATGCATATTAGTGGCCCTGCAGCTGGTCATACACTAATGAAGACTGTTGATTACAGTATTACAGACAATGGAAGTACACCTATTGGCATGACTGACGGTACATATAGCTATGGTACAGCCAACAATTGTGCACATGGTTACACGCCTTGGGGCACGTATCTTACCTGTGAAGAAAATTTTAACGGCTACTTTGGTAGTGCAACTGGCACAATAGACAGAAGTCCAACTACTGAAATTGGTAAACTTAACCTTAGATACGGTGTTAGTAACAATGGGTTTGGCTACCTATGGCATACGGTTGACCCGCGCTGGGATGTGGACACCAACCCTAACGGTCCAAACACCTTCGGTTGGATTGTCGAGATTGATCCTTTCAACCCGAGAAGTACGCCAGTGAAGCGCACTGCGCTTGGTCGCATGAAGCACGAAAGTGTGCAATATGTGGTCGACGAGGCGAATAATCTTGCGTTGTACACCGGTGATGATGAGCGTAACGACTACATTTACAAGTTCGTTGCTGCGGCTAAGTTTAATCCACGCAATCGTTTGGCTAATCGTGACCTTTTAGACACCGGCATTCTTTATGTGGCAAGTTTCGATGCAAACATGACAGGCAAATGGTTACCATTAACACCAGACAGCATGGGCGTTGATGGCGTTGCATTACGCGACAACCCAAACTTTGCCGGTGATAACGATGCTGATGTGCAAGCGAAGATCTTAATCAAGACGCGTATGGCTGCTGACGCTGTTGGCGCTACCATGATGGATCGCCCAGAGTGGATAGGTGCACGCCCTCGTATCGATGGTTTTGAGGAGTTAGAACTTTACTGTACATTGACTAACAACAACCGTCGCGGCAGCAGCGCCACCCCAAGTGCAAACGCTGCAGATGGTTCAACTGCAGCAGGTTCTGCCCGCCCAGCCATTGATGCTGCTAACCCTCGCGAAATCAACGTCCATGGTGGCATTATTCGCTGGAGAGAAGATGGACGGAATGCACGCGCAACGACCTTTACATGGGACCATTTTGTACAATGTGGCGACACACAAACCACGAGAGCAGCGCTACCAACGAATGACTTTAAAGGCAACATTGTCGACAATCCAGACGGTAGTGCAGACTATGGCGCACCAGACGGTCTATGGTTCGATGACTTTGGTCGTATGTGGGTTCAAACCGATTCAGGTAGTGGCACTGGCGACTTCGTCAATTTAGGTATGGATCAAATGGTCTGCGTTGATCCAAGCACCAAAGTCACAAAACGCTTCTTAACTGCTGCACCGCAGGCTGAGGTCACTGGTGTAACGATGACACCAGACGGCAAAACAATGTGGGTGGGTATCCAACATCCTGGCGACAATGCAGGTACGGATAATCCAGAGGAGTTCACAAGTTGGCCGCATAGCCAGTGGGATTTTGCCAGCGATGGTGTTACACCATTGAACCCTGGTCGGCCACGCTCAGGCATTGTGGTTATTACCAAAGATGACGGTGGAATCATTGGTACTTAACTAAAAATCTCGAAACGAATACTAACTTATGTTTACTTTTACAAAGGAAATTTAACATGAAATTTATAAAAATGACTTTAGCTGCACTGCTGGCCATCAGCACTGCCGCTCAAGCGAATCAAATCGAAGCACCTTCTGCTACTTTTTCAGGTACAGTCATCGACTTTAACTTTGATGATAACTACTTAGCAACGCTTAGCTCATTAGAAATAACGGGGCCTTTTGCTTTAGGCAATGGTGTCACATTAGTATCTACACCTTTTATTGAAATTGGCGCTTTTAATAGCGACTTGGGAGACAACGGCGCTTGGTCTACAGTTGGTAACAGTAATCGAGACGGTTACTTTCTAGCTACCAGTTTTTTCTCGAACAATGGTGCAGTTAACTTTAGTTTTGACACCCCTATGCAACAAGTAGGCATGTTTGTTAATCAGTTTCAAGAATTTGATACGACTGATAATAGCCTTCAAGTGCTTGCATATGATATGAATGGTAATGTCTTAGACACGTTTACATCTAGCATTGATACGCCTTGGGATAGCTTCGACGAAGGCATGTTCATAGGCTTCCAACGACAATCAGCTGATATTTATGGCTTCGGCTTGGCAAATGGTAGCTTCGTCATGGACAACTTAACAATCTCACCTGTGCCAGAAGCAAACACTTGGGCATTGATGATGGCTGGTTTTGGCATACTCGGCGGTATCGCGCTACGTCGCCGTGCTTAATTACTTAGGTAATTAATTTTCATAAAAGAGCCACCGGTGGTGGCTCTTTTTATTTTTGAATAACGTATTTGGATAAGAAAAAATAATTCTTTTGCCCGATAACTTATCTAAGAACAAACTTAATCAATTACCTCACAAAAGACAACATAGGCCATCTATATTACTTTTTCATCCATAAACATTCTAAATTTTCAAAAATAAGCATTGATAAGATTTCTACTTCTATTTATTTACAATCCCATTCAGCCACTTACCACTCAATTTCTACTATTACGCTATAATCTTCTCCCATGAAAATAAAACACTATCCCGATAATGCCAGTAATAACTTTTTGAAGTTGCGTAATCAATTGATTAGCGCGACGGGCAAGGCGATTGGTGATTACAACATGATTGAGGATGGCGATACGGTTTTAGTCTGCATGAGTGGTGGTAAGGATAGCTTTACCATGCTGTTGATGCTTTTAGCGCTACAAGAGCGTGCGCCGATTAAATTTAAACTGATTGCAATGAATTTAGACCAGAAGCAACCGGGATTTCCTGAACATATTTTACCTGCGTATTTTGAGCAGTTGGGCGTTGACTACCGCATCGTGGAAGCCGATACGTATTCTGTAGTAAAAGAGAAGATTCCTGAAGGAAAGACGACTTGCTCGCTTTGCTCACGTTTACGTCGCGGGGTGGTTTACACCACAGCCAAAAAGCTTGGCGCGAATAAAATTGCTTTAGGTCACCACCGTGATGATATTGTAGAAACCTTATTTTTAAATATGTTTTTTGGGGCCAAAATGAAGTCGATGCCACCAAAACTATCAACAAACGATAAGCAGAATATTGTGATT
>CAYGSH010000034.1:9456-20203 GCA_964352515.1 uncultured Methylophilaceae bacterium
ATTGTGATTCGCCCATTGGCGTATTGTAGCGAGAAAGATATTGCGGCCTATGCACGTGGCATGGCTTTCCCGATTATTCCGTGCAACTTGTGTGGCAGCCAAGAAAATTTACAACGCGTTAAAGTGAAAGAAATGTTGGCAGTGTGGGAAAAAGAACAACCCGGCCGAGTGAATAATATCTTTCGTGCTATTACAAATGTGGAGCCCTCTCACTTAGCCGATACGAGTTTATATGACTTTAAAGGCCTAACGCAAGCTGTTATAACAGATGAAGATCCTTTGTTTGATGCTATTGAAAAAGCAAGTGCTACCCTCAATATAGTGAGTACAGACGCAAAACGCATTGCTTTTAGCCGCAATTAACACTATTTATCATGCTTTCTTAATAGTATTGTTGTGTAATTTTGGTTTTGCTTGTTATTATCACTAACAGTTTACTAATAAAACCTTTTTGTCTTACCCAATAAATGTCTAAATTACTCATAGTTGAATCGCCGTCAAAAGCCAAAACCCTGAAAAAATATCTTGGAAAAGATTTTGAAGTGTTGGCATCTTACGGCCATGTGCGAGACCTTATTCCTAAAAACGGTGCAGTTGACCCTGAAAATCAATTTGCCATGAAGTACGACTTAATTGATCGTAACAAAAAACATGTAGATGCAATTGCAAAGGCAGTTAAAGCAGCCGACAGTATCTATCTGGCAACCGATCCGGACCGAGAAGGTGAGGCCATATCTTGGCATATTGCGGAATTGCTTGCTGACAAAAAACTGTTGAAAAATAAGTTATTAAAACGCGTTGAATTTAACGAGATTACGCAAACGGCTGTGAAATATGCGATTGACCACCCTCGTGATATTGCAATGAACTTAGTCAATGCACAGCAAGCAAGACGGGCATTAGATTATTTAGTCGGCTTTAACTTATCCCCATTACTTTGGAAAAAGATACGAAGAGGCTTATCTGCTGGGAGAGTACAAAGTCCCGCATTGCGCTTGATTGTTGAACGCGAATTAGAGATTGAAGCGTTTAATAGCCAGGAATATTGGAGTATTCATTTAGATGTACTCAAGCAAAAGAATAGCTTTAGCGCCAAACTGATTCAATTAAACGGTGAAAAAGTCAGCCAATTCACTGTGATTAATCATGACCAACAGTCTAGTATTGTGGGCAAGCTGTTAATTGCAAGTGCAGGCAAAACAACCATCTCACGTGTTGAGAAAAAGCAACGTAAACGAAGCCCTGCGGCACCATTTACTACATCGACTTTACAACAAGAGTCAGTACGTAAATTGGGGTTTACCACCAGCCGCGCAATGCGTATTGCGCAACAACTTTATGAAGGTATTGATGTTGGTAGTGGCACTGTTGGTTTAATTACTTATATGCGTACTGATGGTATTAGCTTGGCGCAAGAAGCCATAATGCAGATCCGTGATTATATTAAAAAGAATTTTGATACGAATTATGTGCCTAAAACACCGAACATCTATAAGAACAAATCTAAAAATGCTCAAGAAGCACATGAAGCGATTCGCCCAACTGATGTAACACGTACACCAGCCAGCGTTCGCCAATATTTGAATGATGAGCAATTTAAGCTTTATGAGTTGATCTGGAAACGTACCCTTGCCAGCCAAATGACACCCGCTATTTTTGATGCGGTGAGTGTTGATTTAAGTGTTGGTTCTGAAGCTAATTTATTCCGCGCCACTGGACAAACTTTAGTCTTCCCAGGATTTATTGGTGTTTACAAAGAAGGTACTGATAATGTAGAAGATGATGATGCAGAAGCCAAATTACCGCATCTTGAAACAGGTGAAGTTTTGGATGTTGAGAAAATTTATGGTGAACAACACTTTACTGAACCGCCACCAAGATATGGTGAAGCAAGCTTGGTTAAAACATTAGAGGAATATGGTATTGGACGTCCTTCTACTTACGCAAGTATTATTAGTACCCTACAAGATCGCGAATATGTTTTATTAGATAAAAAGCGCTTTACACCAACAGACGTTGGCCGCGTTGTGAATAAGTTCTTAACTGAGCATTTCACTAAATATGTCGATTATGATTTTACAGCTAACTTAGAATCGGCTTTAGATGATGTTGCTGAAGGCACTCGAGAATGGCTGCCGTTGATGGATGAGTTTTGGCAAGGCTTTAATAATCAAGTAATTAGCAAAGCGGATGTAGACCGTCCAGGCAATGAACTAATTGATGAAATGTGCCCTAAATGTGGCAAACAATTACAAAAACAATTGAGCCGTTATGGCACCTTTATTGGATGCACTGGTTATAACGATGAACCAAAATGTGATTATAAACGGAGTGCAAATGGCGCAGCAGAAGTAGGTGCTGACCCTATTACTATAGGTTCTGACGTAGAGAGTGGTAAAGACATACTATTAATGAATGGCCCTTATGGTCCTTACATTCAATTAGGTTTGGCTATTGAAGGTGAAAAGAAAAAACCAAAGCGAGTAAGTATACCAAAAGATATTCCCATTACCGATGTGAACCTTGAAGTTGCGCATATGTTGCTTTCATTGCCTAGAGATTTGGGATTGCATCCGGAAACCAATAAGAAAATTGTTGCTAATATTGGCCGCTTTGGTCCTTATGTTAATCATGATGGTAAATTTAAATCGATTCCTAAAACACTGAATGTATTCACAATTGATCAAGTTGCAGCAGTTGAATTAATTGCTCAAGCCCATACCGGCCCTGCCCCAATTGCCGATCTAGGCGAGCACCCTTCTGGTGAAGGTAGAGTTGAAGTGTATGAGGGCCGCTATGGACCTTATGTTCAACATAAAAAAATAAGAGCAACGCTGCCAAAAAGTATTACGCCAGAAGAACTGACTTTCGAGGAAGCTATGGGTTTATTAACAGAAAAAGAGGCCAAAGGTCCAACAACAAAGAAAAAGCCAGCGACTAAAACTGTAGCTAAAAAATCCGCCGCAAAAAAACCTGCGCCCAAAAAAGCGGCGCCGAAGAAGGCAGCATCTAAATAGATTGTTAGCTAGGTTGGAAGCGTTAAAAAAAGCGGACATATAGTCCGCTTTTTAATGTGCTGCTGTTATTATTCATTAGAATTTAATTATCATAAATAGCATCTGTCATAACTAAATTGGGTTGTAAATCGTCAGGTTGTTGCGAAACAGCTTGCTCTGCCAGCAGAGTTTGATTATTTTGGTTTTGATGTTCAACCCATTTGCGAATTCGAATTGCATCACCTGTCCGCTTGCTTGTGGCAGCAGCATCTAAAAATACCATTATCATAGGTTCTTCTGCGATTGTTGCCTGCATAACAAGGCAGCGCCCCGCTTCATTGATATATCCTGTTTTTGATAAGCCAATATCCCAGTCACCACCACGAACCAATGTATTGGTGTTTTTAAAATGCAATGGCTTTTCACGTCCATTAATGTAGATGTCGTAATCTACTGTTGTAGTAGCTTCTCTAATCTCTGGATATTGATGTGCAGCAGATACTAATATATACAAATCTTCTGCAGTAGAAACGTTTTGAAACATCAGTCCGGTTGGTTCTGTAAATCTTGAGTTCATCATACCCAATGAGAGTGCTTTGGCATTCATTGCTTTGATAAAAGCCGATCTACCCCCTGGATAATTGCTAGCCAAAGCAAATGCAGCACGATTCTCTGATGACATTAATGCCAGTTGTAACATATCAGCACGCGTTAGGCTGGTACCAACAGGTAAGCGTGAATGCGTCCCTTTAATGGTGTCTACATCAGACTCTGATACATAGATAATTTCACTCAATGGCTGCTTTGCATCTAATACCACCATTGCTGTCATTAGTTTTGTAATAGATGCAATAGGGCTAAGCGTATTCGTGTTTTTTGCAAAGACAACTTCACCAGTATTCTGTTTAACAACTAAGACTCTGTTTGAAGCTAACACTGGCGATTCTGAACCATCGTAATTTTCACCTAAATCGATTGCCCGCTGTTTTGCTATTGCTAACCGTTGTGCTTTTAATCTTTCCTTACGCTTAACTGACTTAGTTTGTTGATAATTGGTCTTTTTAATATATTTTTTTGCACTTGATTGAGTGTTTTTTTGGGTATCCGCATTGGCTGAAGTAATTTGCATAGGCATAAATGCCAATGAAACAACAATCAAAAGTAATGCATAATGTTTGCGGATTACGTTCACAAAGGACCTTTGAGTTAAGTGTGACTTGAATTAAGATTATCTATAAATAATATATAAGTCAAGCAGTTATTGCCTTTATTGAAAATTATTATTAACTTTAGTTAATAAATTTATTGTATTTGCAACACAAGTATTTCAACAATATGAGAAAATAATCACTATATTGAAAAATTAATGACGGTAAAAATGAAATCACCAAGCAATTTACTTTATACAAAAGATCACTTGTGGGTAGAAGTAACCCCAGAGGGTAATTGGTTAGCAGGCATTACAGATTATGCTCAAGACTTACTCGGCGATATCGTTTATCTAGAACCACCGCAATTAAATGCGAGTATTAGCAGTGGCATACCGTGCGGCATTGTTGAGTCAGTTAAAACAGGATCTGACTTACATGCGCCGATGGATGGGAAGGTGATTGAAATTAATAATATCCTAATCGATACGCCAGAAGCCATTAATGACGCGCCATATAAAGCTTGGATATTTAAATTTGAACCTAGCAGCCCTGATGATATAGGCCAGTTTCTATCTGCTGACGCTTACGACCAGCTAGTTTCTGAAGATTAAGTCTTTATTCTGGCAATACAAATTTAACTTTTAATAATAATGCTTGTATGTCCTTAGTGAGTTGATCGCGTAATCTCACCTCTAAATCAGGCACTGCATCAGAAAGTATTGTTTCAATACTGCTTTGAAGGACAGCCTGAACGTCTGGCAAATCTCCATTCAATTGATTTAAAAATTTCGCCTTGACCTCTTGGCTTTGTTCTATCATTTGATCGTTAAATGCGGTTTTGATTTCTTCTGCTGCTTCATTGAAGATTTGAATTTTCTCTACATTTAAGTCTTCTCTAAGTTTTGCAAAGGTTTCTTGTTGTATTGTTCCCACTTGCGTAAACATCAAATCGGTTTGTTCTTGTGTACTTTCTTCAACTAGCTGCTTAATCTGATTGATAGCACTTGTCATCTCTTCACTTAGTTTTTGTTGATAATCTGCATGCAAAGCTTGTTGCTGATCTTGAACCTTTTGTAATAACTCTTTTTCTGCAGCCTCACCTTTCGTTTGTAAAAAGCCTTCTAATGATTCATTTAACTGCTTTTGATGTATTTGCATTAAATTTTCTTGTGCTGCTGTTAAGGTTTCATTCATTGATTGTTCAGCTGACTCATGCACTGTTTTTTGAATAGCCTGCAACGAGTTTTCTAGTTGCAACTGATGCTCTTCAATCACTTTTTCTTGAAATGCTTTTAACTGTTGAGTAAGTGTTTGCTGCGCTTCTTGATTGATGATTTCTAATTGTGCTTCTAGTAGTTTTTGACTCTTGGCTAATGCTGCCGGTTCAAATGATTCCATATGCTGCTGATATGAGTTTGCCACTCGCGATTGGACATCAGACTCAGCAGATTGTAATGCTGCTTGTGCTATTTCAGAAATTGAACTATCAAATTTTGCGCTTGCTTCGACATGTAAATCTGAAAACTTTTCACTGAGATTTACCTGCGCCAACTTAACACTCTCTTGATACATACCCGGCAACTCAGTTTTAAGATCTGCTTTGGTTTTATCTATAAAATCTTTCGTTGATGTAATAATCTCATTACGTGCTTTGTTGATCTCCGCTTTTAATTCATCTAATACAAAATCAGTAATCTCAGCCTCAAGCCTTGGTTTTACTTGTGCAGCAATCTTAGCAATTAACTCAGGTGACATTTCCTTTGGAATATCAGCCGTAGGTTCAATTTTGGACACTTTATTCGGTTTATAGACCTCTGTCAGTACTGGTATTTTATTTTCTGCCAAAATGCTTTCTGCCTATTTTCTTAATGATGCTTAATGAATGAATTACATTTTTTTATTTATATGTTTTATTTCGTAGCCTCTATCCCGATAAAACTTATACCGCTCTCTTGCAAGCGCTTTATCTGAGTCATCCAGACCAACTAACTCAATTAACTGTCTAAACCGACTAAAAACAGTTAACTGTTTCTGTGATAGGTTAATCAAAATATCATCTTGGCACAACTCATTTTCATGCCAATCAAACACAATCGGAGTCTGAATTGCTAGCTTATCAGTTGCTAATACATTGGGTAAAAAACTTACTTTATTTGTATGCCATAGATTTGTAGCGTAAGTTTTTGCCATGGTTTCACTTTCAACCATAACAGTTACGTCATTTCTTTTTTCAAGCGCTTGTTGGACAAGTGCTGTTAATGCTGCTTGCTTATTCTCTATATTTGAATAAAAAATCACACGTGTCATAATTTGTACTGATTGTTACTCACTCTTTGTAACACGGTTAATTAAGAATGTACTGAGCAATGGAACAGGTCGTCCGGTCCCACCTTTTGCCTTTCCAGACTTCCATGCTGTACCCGCAATATCCATATGAGCCCAATCATACTTTTTAGCAAATCTAGATAAAAAACAGGCTGCAGTAATACTCCCAGCAGGACGACCACCTATATTAGCCATATCTGCAAAGTTACTATCTAATTGTGATTGGTACTCATCCCATAATGGCATCTGCCAAGCACGATCATTTGCTTCTTGGCCTGCTTGCAACAACTCATTTGCAAGCGCGTCTTTGTTACTATAAACAGCAGAAGCATGCTGACCTAATGCAATAACACAAGCCCCAGTTAAAGTGGCAACATCAATTACAGTACTTGGATTAAATTTTTCTACATAAGTGAGCGCATCACATAAAACTAAACGCCCTTCTGCATCAGTATTTAAAACCTCTATGGTTTGCCCAGACATACTAGTCACAATATCACCAGGTTTTAAAGCTTTTCCACTTGGCATATTATCGCAAGTTGGAATAACCCCAACAACATTGATAGGTAAATTTAACTCACCAATTGTTTTAAAAGTTCCTAACACACTGGCTGCACCACACATATCATATTTCATTTCATCCATATCAGCGCCTGGCTTCAATGAAATACCACCGGTATCAAAAGTAATGCCTTTACCGACTAGCCCAATTGGCTTTTGGTTCTTTTTGCCATTTTTATGTTCTATTACAATTAACCTCATTGGCTCATCGCTACCTTGTGCCACACCTAAAAAAGCACCCATGCCTAATTTTTCTATTTGCGCTCGATCAAGCACCTCAACTTTAAATCCATATGCTTTTGCTAATTGCTTTGCTTCCTTACCCAAATAGGTTGGCGTACAAATATTGCCAGGCAAATTACCTAAGTCTTTTGCCATTTTTACACCTTCTGCAATGGCTAAGCCATGAGCAAGCGCGGTTTTAGCCTCGACTTCTTCTGCTTTATCAACAAAAACAGATATCTTTTTGAGCGATATAGCGTCTTGTTTTTCAGATTTAAGCGAATTTACTTGATAAGTAGCATCTGCAATAGTCTCAACAAGCTGCGCTGTTTTTTGATGAACTGTCATTTCAGCAGTAGTCAACTCAGTCATAAAGAAATCCACACTTTGCACAGACTTTGGTAAAGCATTTACTGCAGAACGAATAGCCTTTAAATACTGAGTTTTACCAAATGCAATCTGCTTCCCTAAGCCTACTAATAAAACGCGCTTTGCATTTACGTTTGGTAATTGATGCATTAGTACGGTTGAGGCTAACTTACCTTGCATATCACCAGCTTTAATGATTGCGCTAATTGCTGCGTTAGAAATATCGTCTAATATCTTTGCGCTGACTGATAATTTCTTATCTTCAAATACACCAACAATTAAACAATCACTACGTTGTTTTTCGGGATTACCGTTTTTTATGCTAAATTCCATCTGTTAGGCCTTATACTTGTTGTCTTAATTTATTGATTAATTATCCAGTGTTTTGACGTGAAATCAAAGCGTATTATAAAAATTGAAAACTTTTAAAAAATCATTATCGCAAGAGCTGATTTATACAGCTGGGGCATTATTCCTAATTCTAATTGGGATTGTCGTTGCGCAACGTGCCGGCTTCTTGGTTGGCAGCGCCGCAAAAGGATGGATTCCAAATGACGCTATTACAACGATTTTAGGCTTTAATTTAATCAGATTTCTACCGATGATTTTATCCCTCAGTATTTTCCTTACCATATTATTAACACTTACTCGATGGCATCAGGACTCAGAAATGGTGATTTGGTTTACCTCAGGCATTGGCATTACAAAATGGATTCGCCCAATTATTGCCTTTGCAACACCAGTCATTATCATCATTACTTTGCTGAGCTTTTTTGTCATGCCTTGGGCAATACAAAAGGTTGAAGACTATAAAGTTGAACTTGAATCACGTGATGAAACTTCTTCAATCTCGCCTGGCGTTTTTAAAGAGTCTAATAATGGTCAACGTGTTTACTTTGTTGAAAGCTTTGACGAACTCGGCAATGTTGTCAAAAACGTATTTATCCAATCCATTCAACACAAAAAAACTGGCATTATTGTTGCCAACAAAGGCAGCCGATATCAAGCTGAAAACGATGATAGTTTCATTCTATTAGAAAAGGGTAGGCGCTATGAAGTGATTCCTAACACTTCTGAGGTTTCTACCACAGAGTTTGAAAGCTACGCTATTCGCTTAGAGCCAAAGGAGGTTGCACGCAAACCAATTAAAACAGAAATGGTTGCGACAAACGAACTTCTTGCTAGTGACAACCCAAGAGATAAAGCAGAATTACAATCTCGGCTTGCCATTCCTATTTCCGCTATTATTCTAGTATTATTAGCCATCCCAATGAGCTTTGTAGACCCTCGTGCTGGCCGCTCACTAAACCTTATGCTTGCCATATTCATTTATATTATATACAACAATATGCTGAGCATTTTTGAAGCATGGATTACGCAAGGAAAAATCAATCCACTTATTGGCTTATGGCCAGTCCATCTCACTTTTGCTTTATTAGTTGCCTATTTATTTTATCGTCGTAATTATTTGCTACCGATATTCCCGCAAACAGTGTCATCTCTCTTGCCAACCATATCCAGACGAAAAAAGAAACAAACTAAATAATATGCGTATTATCAATCGATATTTATGGCAAGAAACTACCCTTAGCATTTTAATGATTATGCTGGGACTACTCTCTATGTTTGCTTTTTTTGATCTCATTCAAGAACTTGATAGTCTGGGTCGCGGTAATTACAACATCAACAATATGCTGTTATTTGTTTTTCTAAGTATTCCAGGCCATGTCTATGAAGTTGTTCCTGTTGCTGTTCTAATAGGCATGATGGTAAGTTTGGGTTCGCTAAGCAAAGGCTCAGAACTTATCGTGATGCGTGTTAGTGGGCAATCCATATTTAACATCGGCTTATCTCTTATTAAAGTCGGACTATTATTTACCTTACTGACTTTTTTTGTAGGTGAATTAATAACACCAATCAGTGAAAAAACTGCGCAACGTATGCGTATTCAAGCGACAGATGCAGTCGTAGCTCAAGATTTTAAATCCGGCCTTTGGGTGAAAGATAATAAAAGCTTTGTGAATGTTGAAACAGTATTACCAAATGCTTCTTTATTAAACCTCAATATATATGAGTTTGATGACAACTTTAAACTCAATACCATTAGCAATGCTAAACAAGCAAACTACCTTAATAGTCAATGGAAATTAAGTGAAGTAGTTCAAACTAGATTTAATATTGGAGACAATAATGGCAAAAAGACAATCGAGACAAGTTTTTTTGATAAAGCAAACTGGGAATCTGCGATTAGGCCAGAATTATTAAATGTATTGATGGTTTCTCCAGAAAAAATGTCCGCTTGGAACCTCTATTCTTTTATTAATCATCTTGCTAACAATAAACAAAAAACAACACGCTATGATGTAGCCCTATGGTCTAAATTAATTTACCCACTAGCATGCGCTGTGATGGTGATTTTGGCACTTCCATTTGGCTTTTTACAACAACGCTCATCAAGCGCCAGCTCAAAAATTTTCATTGGGATATTACTTGGCGTGGTTTACCAAATCATGAATCGTGTATTTATTCACTTAGGTGTTTTAAATGATTGGCCACCGTTAATGAGTGCAACATTGCCAACTATATTCTTTTTACTGGCAGGATTGACCATGATTTATATCGTTGAAAGGCATTAATCTATTATTAGCTCTTAACAGCTTTAATATAGACTGATTTGACTAATCTATCGTGTAAAAACAATCTTTCTTTATCAACAATTGCCCATAAAAATCCGAACCCGAATCCAAAAAATGATATCGATGCAAGACAGTACCGAATAATAGACTGTTTAATTGATAGCAATTCTGCATCGGTTTTAACCAATTTTATTTTCCAGGCCTGGGCTGCTAAAGTCTGGCCAGTTTTATGCCAACAAAAGACAAAATAAACCCCTGTTATCATCCATAAAAGCAGCTGCAATATAAGCCGCTTAATAGATGTATCCACCTCACCTATGATTAATACGAAAATAAAAGTACAAACCAGCCAAATAGCTAGTAATGTCAACCCCTCATAAACAATAGCTGCAAACCGCCTGCGTAATGTTGCTTTTTCGCGCATAAAACTGATTCCGTTTCAGTTAAACATCCGATATACATATGAAATAGCCCACCATAATGATAT
>CAYGSH010000035.1:0-20132 GCA_964352515.1 uncultured Methylophilaceae bacterium
TAGAGTTTTAAGTGAACCATCTTGATTTATCATAAGGCCTGCATATAAAAAGCCTGTGTAGGGAATACCATCTTTTGCCATGCCTTCTACAGTAGGACGAATAATCTCACGCATTGCTCGAGCATGAATCTCAGGGGTAACAACGGGTGCCGGAGAATAAGCTCCCATACCGCCAGTATTAGGACCTTGGTCACCGTCTAGTAAACGTTTATGGTCTTGACTAGTAGCAAGAGGTAATATATTTTTGCCATCTACCATTACCATGAAGCTGGCTTCTTCACCCGTTAGGAATTCTTCAATCACAACACGTGCGCCAGCATCTCCAAACTTATTGTCACCCAGCATCATATCTACTGCATCGTGGGCCTCTTGGTCTGTCATGGCAACAACAACACCTTTGCCAGCCGCTAACCCATCGGCTTTAATGACAATTGGCGCGCCTTGTTGATTTATGTAAGCATGGGCAGCTTTTGCATCAGAAAATGTTTCATAGGCTGCCGTTGGAATGTTATGACGCACCATAAAAGCTTTTGAAAAGTCTTTTGATGACTCTAACTGGGCGGCAGCTTGTGTTGGACCGAAAATTTTAAGCCCTTCTTTTTGAAACGCATCTACTACACCTTGACTTAATGGTGCCTCTGGTCCTACGACCGTAATAGCAATTTTCTCTTCTTTTGCAAACGCAACTAATTCGTCAATTTTTGTAATAGGGACATTGACCATATCAGGGTTGGTTGCTGTGCCTGCATTGCCGGGCGCCACATAGGTTTGGCTGATTTTTTTATTCTCTGCAATTTTCCAAGCAAGGGCATGTTCACGACCGCCAGAACCAATTACTAATACTTTCATACGTTTCCCCTGATGATCTTTGATTAATGTCTGAAGTGACGAATGCCAGTCATTACCATGGCAAGCCCGCGTTCGTCAGCGGCTGCAATCACTTCATCATCGCGCATACTGCCACCTGGTTGAATGACACAACTAGCCCCAGCGTCAGCAAGAACATCCACACCATCACGGAATGGGAAGAATGCGTCAGAGGCAACGACTGAACCTTGTAGACTTAAGCCAGCATGTTCAGCTTTTATCGCGGCAATTTTAGTGCTATCAACACGGCTCATTTGGCCAGCACCTACGCCCAAGGTCATGCCATCTCCACAGAATACAATGGCATTTGATTTGACATACTTAGCTACATTCCAAGCAAACAACAAATCTTGCATTTGTGCTGGTGTCGGTTGTTTTTTTGTAACGACTTTTAAATCAGCCATTTGCAAATCATGAATATCTGCGGTTTGCACTAAGATGCCTGAACCAACGCGTTTTGTGTCGTGTGCGTTGCGACCTTGCTCCCAAGGCGTGATTCCACCTTTTGGTAATGAAATCTTTAATACGCGTACATTCTTTTTAGTATTAAAAATTTCAAGGGCTTCAGGCGTGTAATCAGGCGCAATTAACACTTCTAAAAACTGCTGAGATATCGCTTCAGCAGCTTCTTTATCAACAGACATATTAAAAGCGATGATGCCACCAAAAGCACTAGTTGAATCAGTTTTAAACGCTTTGCTATAGGCTTCTAATGCGGTAGCGCCTAAGGCTACACCACATGGATTTGCATGCTTCACAATGACACATGCATTGCTATCAAATGCTTTGACTGCCTCCCATGCGGAATCTGCATCAGCAATATTGTTGTAGCTAAGTTCTTTACCTTGCAGCTGTTCTGCAGTGACTAATGAGCCTGGTGCTGGACATTGGTCTTGGTAGAAGGCGGCCGTTTGGTGTGGATTTTCTCCATAGCGTAAGTCTTGCACTTTAGAGAAGCGCGTATTCATTTGTGCTGGATATGCGCTACGAGTGCCATCTTCATTAAAGCTAGAGAGGTAGTCACTAATGGCGGCATCATAATCACTCACACGATTAAATGCTGCGACAGAAAGTGCAAACGTTGTTTTTTCTGTAAGAGTATTGTTATTTGCTTTTAGCTCATCAATCACAGGCTGATATTGATTTGCACTTGTTAAAACAGCGACATCTTTCCAGTTCTTTGCAGCTGAACGCAACATGGCGGGACCGCCGATATCAATGTTTTCAATTGCGTCTTCTAGCTTGCAATCAGGGTTGGCCACTGTAGCCTCGAAAGGATAAAGATTAACTACTAGCATGTCGATGCCAGGTATATCTGCTTCTTCCATCGTTTTTACGTGAGCGGGTAAATCTCGACGGCCAAGCAGGCCGCCATGCACTTTAGGATGTAGCGTTTTTACTCGACCATCCAACATTTCTGGGAACCCCGTGTAATCACTCACTTCAATTACTGGAATGTTGTTTTCGCGAAACAGTTTTGCTGTACCACCTGTAGAAAGAATTTCGATATTGAATTGGTTTAGACTTTTTGCTAACGCAACAATACCAGTTTTGTCTGAAACGCTAATTAGCGCACGTTTGATAGTAGCCATAATTTACTTTAATATTTTATGATAATGGTTTGATAAATTCTTGGTCAACGCTCAGCAATCAAAGCCATTGTGGCGAAATGTGTACTGAAGTAGCTGAAGCTTAGTCTATATTGTATTGCGCCATTTTTTTACGCAATGTGTTGCGGTTGATGCCAAGCATTTCAGCTGCTTTACTTTGATTGCCACCAACTTTATTTAAAATATATTCCAACATTGGTTGCTCAACACAACCCAACACCATTTCATAGATTGCATGTGGCGTTTCACCGTCTAAATGCATAAAGTAATCATCTAGAGACTCTATGATTGCTTGGCTCAGTTTGCAGTCCTTACTCATTATGCTGCAATGGCCTCCGATGTATTTGGGCTCTCTTCATCGTAGACTAATCTTTCATTTCTTGTTTTTAGTTCTGTAAAGAAGTCGCTGATAGTTTGTAGTTGCAATTCAGTTGTTTGTAACGTATTCATATGGTGACGGAAAGCAGCAGAGCCAGAAAGTCCTTTTGTATACCAAGAAATATGTTTGCGGGCAACGCGCATACCAGTCAGTTCGCCATAGAAGTCATATAAGTCATGCAGGTGCTCTAACATTACGGTATGAATTTCTTCAACAGTAGGTGGCAACATATGCGTGCCTGTTGTTAGGTAGTGCTCAATCTCACGGAAAATCCATGGTCTGCCTTGGGCAGCTCGGCCAATCATCACCGCATCTGCACCTGTATAATCTAAAACGTATTTTGCTTTTTCAGGGGTTGTGATATCGCCATTGGCAATCAATGGAATGTTGATCGCTTGTTTGACTGCCGCTATTGTGTCGTACTCAGCATCGCCTTTATATAAACATGCACGAGTGCGGCCATGCATAGCTAGTGCTTGTACGCCAATGTCCTCAGCCATTTTGGCTATTTGGATTGCATTTCGATTGTCTTTGTCCCAGCCAGTTCTTATTTTAAGTGTGACGGGCACATCGACAGCATTTACTACAGCTCTAAGAATTTGTGCAACAAGCGGTTCATCTTTCAATAGCGCAGAACCAGCCATTACATTACAGATTTTTTTGGCTGGACACCCCATGTTGATATCAATGATTTGTGCGCCATTATCAACGTTGTGCTTGGCCGCTTCTGCCATCATTGCTGGATCAGCACCTGCAATTTGAACCGAGATCGGGTCGACTTCACCTTCATGGTTAGCACGCCTAAGCGTTTTTTCACTGCCATAAAGAAGAGAGTTAGACGTCACCATTTCAGAAACGGCTAAACCAGCCCCCATTTTTTTACATAACTGACGGAAAGGCCTATCCGTGACGCCAGCCATAGGTGCGACGACCAAATTGTTTTTCAATATATGATTGCCAATTTGCATGTTATTAAGCGTATGAATGGTATTCGACGAAAAGTTGATTATTTTATACGCAATTTGGCTTATAGGGAATCAAAATCAGCACCTTATCGGTGGATTAGACGTGGTTTTTTGATGCTATGGTGTTTAATACGTTTAATATAGAAACAGGCGGTTATTTTTTACGTAAATTAATGTGCGTTTTAATTAAGTCTTCGGCTTGCTTTCTAAAGCTATTACTGTCAGCGTCTTTGACCCACATATGCAATAAACCACTAAAAAATAGGTGCGTGTCCATGGCGAGCTCAGCAGGGCAGAGGTTTGTATTGATAAGAGCTTGCTCATGCGCTTCTTGGTAAACTTGCTCAATTTTTCCTACAATATCAGAGCAGTTGTTCAATATTTGTTGTAATACTGTAGCCAGCTCATCCACATATTCACACTTAGTCATGAATATTTCGTAAGTTTGGCGTGTTGCTTGATCATCGTTTAGCGTGCGAATGGTCGCGAGAAAAAAATTTTCAATGCGAATCAATGGATTTTTTTCTTGTTCATTAGCGAGTAATGTATCATCAATCCGATCAATAAGCGGAAGAAATACTTGCTCACGCATGGCGTGAAATAATTCTGTTTTGTTTTTAAAGTGCCAATAGACTGCACCGCGTGTGACACCTGCATGGATGGCAATTTTTTCTAAACTAGTTTTGCTGACACCATTTTGTGAGAAAAGCGCCCGAGCAGCATCAATAATATGTTGTCGTGTGATTTCTGCGTCTTCTTTAGTTTTACGAACCATGGGTTTTAAATGAACCTTTTATGAATTGCCAGAATTTTATCCTAAAAACTATTTACATACATTCATGTTTGTATATAATATACATTCATTGTTGTATGTATGCAAGTGACATTCAATTAAAAAATATCAACTCAGAGGTTGTAATGGCTAATTTCCTTTATCTAACAAAACATTTAATTTCTTTTGTCTTTATGGCCACTTTGTTGGTTGCCTGTAGCCAAGAAGAAGCATCACAACAGTCTTCATCTATGCCGCCAATGCCAGTTAGTGTATTAGTTGTTCAGCCAACCACAGTGCCTATTCAAGCTGAAGCTGTGGCCCAAACAGAGGGTGCAAAAGAAGTTGAGATTAGACCGCGAGTTGGCGGTATTATCTTAAAAAAAATGTTTGAAGAAGGCGCTGAGATTAAATCGGGACAGCCAATGTTTTTGATTGATCCTGTACCTTACCAAATGAAGGTGGCACAATCGCGCGCGCAGCTAGCTCAGCAAAGCGCGCGCGTAGAGCAAACAAAACGAGAGTCTGATCGATTAAAAAAACTACTAGAAAGTAATTCCATTAGTCAGCGTGAGTATGATAATGCAGCGTCAGACTTTGCAATGGCCAATGCAAGTGCACAGCAATACAATGCTCTGTTACATGAGGCTGAGCTGAATTTATCCTATGCCACAGTAAAAGCACCAGAGAGCGGCATGGCAGGTCGATTTTTATTTTCAGAAGGTGCTTTGGTTAATGCCAATACCAGTTTGTTGACGACGATTGTTCAAACCTCTCCTATTTGGGTTAGATTTAGTTTGTCAGACTCTGAATTAAAGCAATTGGGCGGGATGTTGACTGATGAAACAGTCAAGGGAATTTCTCTTATTTTAGCAGATGGCACAATCTATGCTGAAACAGGTAAATTAAACTTTTCAGCCAGTCAAATTGATCCCACATTAGGTACACAGCAACTGCGCGCTGAATTTAAGAACGCAGATAAAAAACTGAGTCCTGGTCAGTTTGTCAGAATTCTTGTAACAACCGGTACTAGAGATGGTGTCTTTTTAGTACCTCAGGCCGCGATACAAACGAATGAGCAAGGAAAGTTTGTATTTGTTGCAGAACAAGATAAAGAAGGTAAGACTATTGCAGCGATACGGCCAATACAAGCAGGTGGCTGGAATGGTCAGGACTGGGTGGTGTTGGATGGACTTAAGCAAGGCGATAAAGTCATTGTTGATAACCTGATTAAAGTTAGGCCGGGCGCACCCGTTGTACCAAATGACTCTGCACCAAATATCAAAAATGCAGCTGATGTTGATAAACAGTCTACTTCAAGCAAAAATATTTAAAAATAGGTGAATAGCTAATGACCAAGTTTTTTATCACTAGGCCCATATTTGCCTCTGTATTGTCTATTATTATTGTGCTTTCTGGCTTGGCAGCGGCTTTTCAGTTACCCATTGCACAATACCCAGAAATTGCACCGCCCTCTGTACAAATTACTGCGACCTACCCAGGTGCCAGTGCAGACACGCTTTCAAAAACAGTAGCCGCACCAATTGAAGAGCAATTGAGTGGGGTTGATAATTTGCTGTACTTTAGCTCAAGTGCGGACTCAAGTGGTACGCTGGTCATAACGGCTACATTTGATATTGGAACAGATGTTGATCAAGCAACATTTAATGTGAGTAACAGGGTTAATATTGCAACACCAAGATTACCCAATGAAGTGCGACGGAATGGGTTAACCGTTCAAAAACAATCAAACGATATTTTAATGGCAGCGATGTTAACATCTACCAACGAAAAGCATGATCGTTTATATCTAAGTAACTACGGTACACTAAATGTTTTAGACGAGCTAAAACGAATTAAAGGTGTTGGTAGTGCGCGTATAGTGGGTGGTCAAGATTATTCTATGCGTATATGGTTAAGGCCAGATCGGATGGCGCAATTAGGGGTTAGTACCAGCGATGTTGCAGCAGCAGTTAATACGCAAAACAATCAATATGCAGCCGGTAAAATTGGGCAAGATCCTGCACCAGATACACAACAATTAATTTATACCGTGACAGCCAAAGGTCGGTTAGTTGACCCTGCAGAGTTTGGCAATATTATTGTGCGTGCAGATGGCCCTAATGGTATTTTGTACTTAAAAGACGTAGCAAGAATTGAGTTGGGTGCTCAAAGTTATAACGCTTCTTCTGCATTAAATGGTCAAACTGGTGTTGCCATTTTAGTGTTTCTACAAAGTGGCGCCAATGCACTTGATACTGCAAGTGCAATAAAAGATAAATTAAACGAATTAAAAGAAAACTTTCCTGAAGGCATGACTTATGCCATTCCATATGACACCAGTGACTTTGTGAGTTCAACGATTGATGAGGTGCTACACACCTTTGCTGAAGCTTTGGTATTAGTTGTATTGGTCGTGTTTCTGTTCTTACAAAGCTGGCGTGCAACGCTTATCCCTATCATTGCGGTGCCAATTTCTTTAATCGGCACTTTTGCAGGACTTTATATTTTTGGGTTTTCTATTAATTTACTGACTTTATTTGCCATGATTTTAGCCATTGGTATAGTAGTGGATGATGCGATTGTTGTATTGGAAAATACCGAACGATTAATGCAAGAAGAGGGCTTGGATCCACTGCCAGCAGCAATTAAATCGATTAGCCAAGTGTCTGGTGCTGTTATTGCGATTGTGTTGGTGCTTTGTGCAGTATTTGTGCCAGTTGCGTTTCAAGGTGGCATTGCAGGACAACTCTATCGACAGTTTGCAATTACGGTTGCGATTGCGGTGGTGATTTCTGGCGTGGTAGCTCTGACCTTAACCCCAGCGTTATGTGCCATGATTTTGAAGAAAGCTCATGAACAAGAAAGTCCGTTCTTCAAAAAATTTAACAGTGGATTTAGTCGATTAACGAGTTTTTATACGGGTATTGTTGACTTAACTTTGCACCATAAAATCATAGGGGCAATTGCCTTTGGCGGTTTTGTTTTGGCCATGGTGTTGTTATTTCGAACCGTACCTGGCAGTCTTGTTCCACCCGAAGATCAAGGTTACATCATCACTGTTGTGGTGATGCCTGACAATGCAACCTTAAATCGAACAACAAAAACAACGGAAGATATTCGTGCTGCAGTGGCGCAAGATCCGGCGGTAGCATCCGAGTTTGCGATTAATGGATTTGAATTATTTACTGGTGCTAATAAAACGAATGCAGCCACAATGTTTGTGAGAATGACGGATTGGAATGAACGTAGTGCTAGTGCAGATGAGATGGTGGGAAAAGTCACCGGTATAGGGATGCAACAACCTGATGGCTTAGGTTTTGCAGTGAACCCGCCAGCAATTCGAGGATTGGGCTCTTCAGGCGGATTTGAAGTTTATGTGCAAAGCCAACGGGATTCTGATCCTATTAAATTGGCACAAGTCATGAATAACTTAATGGATGCAATGCGAAAAGAACCTCGATTACAAGGTTTGAATAGCTTTTTTCGCCCAACGGTTCCGCAACTTAAAATTGAAGTAGATGAAGCAAAAGCCATTTCATTGAATGTGAATATCGAAGACATTTACGCTACTTTACAAAGTACGATGGGGCAATATTACGTCAATGACTTTAATAAAAATGGCCGAACATATCGCGTTCAGTTGCAAGCTGAGCCTGAATATAGAATGAAGCCTGAAGACCTAGGAAAGGTTTATGTGCGCAGCCAACCAACCGCGACAAATCCATCAGGTAATATGATTCCATTGTCTGCCATTAGTACAGTGCAAAATATTGTTGGGGCAGAACAGCTAGAGCGCTTTAATGGTTTATTATCCGCCAAAATTTTTGGTAGCGGAGGCCCAGGCGTTAGTTCGGGTGATGCCATAAAAATGGTAGAAGATATTGCTAAAGCAAATTTGCCAGATGGCTACAAAATTGCATGGACTGGGCAAGCTTATCAAGAAAAACGTACAGGTAATGCGGCCATGTTGGCTTTTGGTTTTGCCATTATTATGGTGTTTTTAATTCTGGCCGCACAGTTTGAAACATGGGCGCTTCCTCTTGCTGTGATTATGGCTGTGCCGTTTGCTTTAACTGGCGCACTATTGGCTGTGTTATTTCGCGGTATGCCAAACGATATTTATTTCCAAATTGGACTGATTACGCTCATTGGTTTGGCGGCTAAAAATGCCATATTGATTGTAGAGTTTGCTAGCCAAAAAATGGAAGAAGGAATGCCTGTTGGACAAGCGGCTTTAGAAGCAGCAAGGTTGCGTTTTAGACCGATTGTCATGACCTCTATGGCTTTTGTGTTAGGGATTGTGCCATTAGTAATAGCGACAGGTGCCGGCGCTGCAGCAAGACAGTCTATGGGAACAGGGGTATTTGGCGGCATGATTTTAGCCACTTTTGTGGCGACAATCTTCATTCCGTTATTTTTTACTTGGTTAACCGATAGTAAACATGTGAGACACCATGGGCATATTGAAGGGATAGATACAAAGGTTGGAGAAAAAGCACATGATTAAACCAATGATAACAATAATCAGTGTGATAACACTATTGCTAGCTTTGCCTAGTTGTATGCTGATTGGGCCAAACTATGAACGCCCCAAACTAGCACTTCCCGAAACGTATGGTGAAACTGGGGTAACGCTTGAGCCAAGTACACTCAACGAAATTCCAAATCAATGGTGGACTTTATACAATGATCCTGAGCTAAATGCGATTATTGAAAAGGCTTTTAAAAATAACAGCAGTATTAAAAGTGCTGTTGCACGAATCGAAGAAGCCGATGCGCAGATGCGTGAAGTTGGTGCTTATTTACTTCCCACAGTTGAACTTGGCGGGAATGGCGCCCGTACACGTTTAACAGAATTAGGTCCTTTCCCTCCATTTGGTGTCAATCCACGTAATAACTTTAATCTGAGTTTAAACTCAGCGATCGAGTTAGATTTTTGGGGTAAGTTAAAACGTGCCAAAGAAGCAGCAAGAGCTAATTATCTCGCCACAACCTATGCAAAAGAGACGGTGAAACTTTCAACTGAAAGCTTGGTGGTTTCAACTTATTTAAATATTCGCAGTCTAGACTCACAATTGAACAATGTGAAAGAAAACTTGAGCATTAGTGAGGAAAGTCTAGCCTTAGCAAAAAGACGCCAAGAAGGCGGCATTGTTTCTATTTTAGATGTACAACAAGCATCCTTAATACGTGATAACTTACTATTGCAAGAGCAAGATCTAATAAGAACTAGAAAACTAACTGAACATATTCTTAACATTTTAACTTTAGAAGAAATTAAACTTGATCAAGCTGATTTAACAAGCTTGCCAATGCCACCTTCACCACCATTAGGTTTGCCTTCTGAGATTTTAGAGAATCGACCCGATGTTCGAGAAGCAGAGCAAGGCATGATTGCAGCCAATGCTAATATTGGTTTAGCCAAAGCTGCTTTGTACCCTAGTATTTCTTTAACTGGGAGCTTTGGTGGTGAAAGTGTACAGTTGGGCGATGTGCTTAAATCCGCTTCGCGTATTTGGTCGTATGGGTTGGGTTTAAATTTACCTATATTTAATGGTGGAGCCTTGTCTTCAAAGGTTGATCAAGCCAGTGCGCGACAAAAACAAGCTTTGCAATCGTATATTGGTACTGTCGCAACTGCTTTTAAAGAAGTGAATGATGCTTTGGTGAACCTACGTCAATATAAGGCGATAGAGAAGATTGCGGACTCTAAAAAGAAAACGACTCAGGCCATGTTGAACGTGGCACAAAATCGCTATAAAGCAGGCTATTCTGGTTATTTAGATGTGTTAGAAGCGCAGCGTAGCAATATTGAAGCTTCGCAAAGTTATGTGCAAAGTCGTCAAAATACATTAACAGCTTCCGTTGATTTATTCAAAGCATTAGGCGGAGGTTGGCAAAATGAGAAACAAGCTGAGATTGCTCCAGTACAAGAATAAGCGCGTATGAAGTGATAAGTAAATAACACTTTGCAATTCATTCCACCGCTTTTATCATAAGCGACATGGAACAACCGTCAGTCACCAAAATTGCCTTTGCCAGCTTTATCGGTACAGCTATCGAGTTTTATGATTTCTATATTTATGCCATGGCGGCTGCTTTAGTCATAGGGCAAGTCTTTTTTCTTGAGAGTGATCCTGCAGTTCAAACCTTAAATGCCTTTCTCACGTTTGGATTAGCGTTTATAGCGCGTCCATTTGGTGCCTTATTATTTGGTCATTTTGGCGATAAAGTGGGCCGTAAAACAACATTAGCCGCTTCTTTGCTGGTGATGGGAATTTCAACGTTATTGATTGGCTTGCTACCTGGTTATGACACATTAGGATTTTGGGCCCCTTTACTACTTTGCATTTTGCGTTTTGGTCAAGGTGTTGGTTTGGGTGGAGAGTGGGGCGGAGCGGCTTTGTTAGCCACCGAAAATGCCCCAAAAGGAAAGCGTGGTTGGTTTGGTATGTTTCCACAGCTTGGCCCCTCTGTCGGCTTTTTATTAGCTACGCTCAGTTTTTTAGGGCTCAGTTTGTTTTTAACTGATATTCAATTTAAAAGCTGGGGTTGGCGTTTACCTTTTATCTTAAGTGCATTATTGGTGGGTGTGGGTTTGTATGTGCGGTTTAAGTTAGCGGAGACCCCCGCATTTGCAAAAGTCTTAGCGGATAAAACCACACACACAATGCCAGTTAAACCATTATTAAAAGCGCATCTTAAACCAGTTATCTTGGGTGCATTAGCGATGGTGGTGTGCTATAACTTATTTTATACCGCAGCCGTCTTTTGTTTAAGTTATGGCACAAAACAACTAGGCATCGAAAGGCAAGACTTGTTACTGATGTTGTGTCTTGCGGTGATGTTCATGGCGATTGCAACGCCCATCTCTGCTTGGTTGTCCGATTGTTATGGTCGCCGTCCAATTTTATTGGTAAGTGGCTTTTTGGCTGTGATTTTAGGTTTTACTATGCATCCGTTGATGAGTGAAGGTTCATTACTAACAATTACCATATTTTTATCTTTAGCATTGTTTTTAATGGGCGCCACCTTTGCCCCGATGGGTGCTTTTTTGCCCGAACAGTTTCCTGTTGCAGTTCGCTATACTGGTGCGGGCTTGGCTTATCAGTTGGGTGGTATTGTTGGCGCTTCTTTTGCGCCAAGTATTTCACAGTGGTTAGCCATTGCAGGTGGATTGACGTGGGTTGGTTATTACGTTTCTGCGATGGCAATGATCAGTGTTTTTTCGGTATTTTTAATGCAAGAAACAGCCCATTCCTAATGGGTTTATACGATATCTATCCAAGGAAAACCTAAAGCAGAGACTTCTGTTTTCAACACCTTAATGGCTACGCTGACTTGTTCACTTTCACCTTTTAGGCCAAGTTCAGTTGTCCGATGTTGATTTGATCGAGGCAGGCTGAATACTTTTAGCGCTGGGTATCGCAGTAACATCTGATTCATTAAATCAATTAAATCACTTTCACCGGCTTCTGTAACTAAGATTGAAGCTTCTAAATAATTTTGTTGATGATACAACTGTTGGTAGTAGGTTTCTAATACCCATTCAATCATGGGATGCCCCATTTCGGGAAAGCCTGGCACAAAGTAATGTTCATTAATGCTAAAGCCGGCTACACGGTTAACAGGATTGGGAATAATGTCAGCTCCTTGTGGAAAATCAGCCATTAACACCCGTTTAGGATATGCAGTGTCGCCATATTGTGCTTCGATTTCTGCTACAGCTATAGGGTGCCGCTCAATTGGCACCCCAGCCGCATCAGCTGCGCACTGGCGGGTAAAGTCATCGGGTGTGGCACCAATGCCACCAAAACTAAATACAATATCACCACGAGACATACTGGCTTGAAATAAGTGGGTGATTTGCTCGGGTACATCACCCAAAAAATGCGCCCAACTTAATTGCAATCCACGAGAAGACAACAGTTCGATGACTTTGCTTAGGTGAGCGTCTTTGCGTTTACCGGATAGGATTTCATCGCCGATAATATAGAGTCCGATATTTTGCATTATATAAAAATTCAGTTTTGATTGAGTTTACGAAATTGATGCTGCTTAACGGTTGATACTAATTAAGATTAATACAAAAAGCTAGTTTAATTAGATTTAAGTGAAAAGCGAGGTTTGATCATGAGGCGTCATAGTTGGTTATTAAAATTTATTTATGTTCATATTAAGTTTTAAAGGAATAAATTTTTTAAGTTTAAGAAATGGTTTTTCGATAAATACCCAACTTAAAACCCCCAATGTCGAAGCTATCAAAATTGATAGTGCTGATAATAGCCAAGGGCTAATATCTGGTTGGTTTTGTATGATTAGAGTCTGAATTGGCCATGCATAAATGTATACGCCATAAGAAATATCATAGCTATTATTAATCTTTTGAATGATGCTATTTTTAAAGTTAAATGCAAAATTAAATAATAAATACCCACCAAATAAATTAAATCCTAATGTTGCAAATATAGGGCTGTTCAATGAAACGATTAATAAAATAAAACAAGCGAAGGAAAGTTTATAGCTCCAGACAATTTCATCTTTATATTTATTAAAAAAGACACCAATTAAAAATGCGCAAGCTAACCTTGACATTAATGCTGCACTAAGAGAAAAAGGGGTATCAATACCAAAATCACTAACTATTTTTGTATATAAATAGATAGCTGTTGAAATAAATAGTGCAATAAAGCAACTTCTTTTATTCATGCCTAATAAGGCAATCAAAGGAATAAGCATATAGCACAGAAATTCATATCGTATTGTCCATAGGCTACCATTAATCGTATGAATTCCTGTTGCTTCATATAAACCATCAATATGAGGAACAGATAAAAAAAACACTTTTAGCATCATTCTAATCCATTCAACATTGGTGTATTCTGACAATAAATAAGTTGCGCCAGAGAGAGGGACAACAATAAACACACACGCAAACCAAACAACAATAAATGCTGGGTAAATACGAAGTACCCTTCGCATTAACCAATTAAAAAAAGAGGATGAATTTTTGTAACTTTGGTAGATTAAATAGCCGCTGAATAAGAAAAAGCCATTTACTGCTAACGCACCAAGGTCAACAGTTCCTGTTAACAGGTAAAAATATTCTCGTGTCGCATTATTGTCAATCAATTGAGGTGAATGCGAAATGATCACAAGGTATGCAAATAAAAGCCTTATAAAGCCAATGTTGTTTTTTTTAATCATCATCTTTTTAAAATCAATAAATATTTTTATGTTGCAGAATCATCATGCAAATTCATTATTAGATTTTTGTGAGTAAACGTGAAGATATTTAATTACTATAAACTATACTGATGTATAGATACCTATCACCATACGGGTTTATGTTCCGTTTTGCAAAGACCCATTTGGGTATAAAGAGTTTTTGATATTTAATTAAGCTAGCAATTTTCGCGATTAGTTGCTTAGGTTATGTTTTAAGCGTGCGCTAAATGCTTCTCTAAATAAAGGAGCTAAACTTTCAATATTAAGCGCATATTTTAAGGCAGTCGCATCACCCTCTTTTAATTTGTATAAACCTAAAGCACTACGAATGCTAATACTATCTTTGTCACGTTCAATCAAGGTGATCTCATCACCCGCGCCTACTTCGCCCTCTTCAATCACTTTGTGATAAAAACCGCTAAAGCCGCTCCATAAAAAATCTGAAATAATTGCGGTATTGTCGAGCTTGTTCGCTAGCTTAAAACAAGGAATACGTGGCATAGTGGCTTGAATCACTGCACCACCGACTTGAAAAATATCCCCCACATAAACATCTGTTTCTAGCAAACCAGATACGGTAAAGTTTTCACCAAAGGTACCATAAGGTAATGCTGCTTTTCCTAACACTTGTTGCCAGTGCGCATAGTGTTCAACAGGATAACTATAAACCGCTTGAAACTCACCGCCATGGACAGTTAAATCTGCTTGCCCATCCCCAGATAAATTCAGTTTATTTAACCAAATCCGCTTTGATTGTGGTTGTTTATTGATACCAGTTAATACAGCATCGCCATTGATTTGAATCGATTCTGGTTGCGAGACATTGACAGAAAGAAGTTTCATTAGTGATCCTATTATCATGACACTTTAATCATGATGGATACTCTAGGTTATCGCAATGCGTAAAAGTGCGTAAAAGGAAATTTTATTGCTCAACAAATGTCACAGTTGTATGATACATGCCTCCACACTGAGAAATAAAAACTGACGATGACGATTGTTAGGAAAGAATAATTTATGTTGCTTGTAATTTCCCCTGCTAAAAACTTAGACTTTGAAACCCCTGCGGTAACTCAAACCGCAAGCCAGCCTCGATACTTAGCTGAATCAAAGCAGTTAATTAAACAACTAAAGCAATTCTCTGTTCAGGATATTGCTTCTTTAATGAGTTTAAGTGATAAGTTGGCTGGCCTTAACTTAGGACGCTATCAAACTTGGTCTACCCCATTTAATGCGGATAATGCCAAGCAAGCAGTTTTAGCCTTTAATGGAGATGTTTATACTGGGCTTGATGCAGCGACCTTAGATGAAGCTGGTTTTGAATTTGCGCAACAGCATTTACGAATACTGTCTGGCTTATATGGGGTATTAAAGCCACTCGATTATATGCAGCCATATCGCCTAGAAATGGGCACCAAATTAGCCAACACAAAAGGCAAGGATTTATACGCATTTTGGGGCGATGTGCTCAAGCAATCCTTAGAAGCTGAACCTGCGCTGGCAGATGGCATATTGATTAACTTAGCTTCAAATGAATATTTTAAAGCAGTGAATGCCAAACAACTCAATGTGCGCATTATCACGCCAGTGTTTAAAGATGCGAAAAATGGACAATATAAAATGATTAGCTTCTATGCAAAAAAAGCACGTGGCTTAATGAGCCGTTATATTATTGACCATAAAATCACCAAACCTGACGCGATTAAAAACTTTAATAGCGAAGGCTACTATTTTAGTGCCGAACAATCAAAAGGGGATGAGTGGGTGTTTTTAAGGGAACATCGCAACTGACTTGCCACTTAAGTGGCTAGTGAAGTTGGGGAAGACCCTTGCGGTCTTATGGTTGGCCCCATCGTCATTCCCGCAAAAGCGGGAATCCATGTGGGTTTTAGTTTTTCAAAGGCGCCGAGAGGGTACTCCGCTATTGTCATTTAATTAAGCCGTTAATTTCCAGATTTCATAACCGCCGTTAACACTATAGGCTTTTTTAAACCCTAAGTTGTAAAAGTAATCAGCAGCACCCTTACTGCTATTGCCATGGTAGCAATAAATAATCACCGGCTTTTCTTTATCCAAACTGCCGACAACTTCAGCAACGTTTTCATTTGAGAGATGAATGGAATCTGCAATATGACCAGTCTGAAAGGAGTGTTGATCTCTAATGTCTAATAAAGTGACTGCTTCGGATTTCATCATTTCCACTGCTTCTGATACTGAGATACATTGATAAGACATCATTTTTTCCTGTAAATGCTGAAAATATTTTAACTGATTAATTACTCGCAACTCAAGACTAGTGTATGTAACTTAAATGAGACAAATACGGTGCAATGCCCTACAGCGTATTGCCGCCATGTTTATAACGCCCTAAGCTTGCTAGGATGATGGGTTATAAGACTTAAGCATGATATTTTAAAAAATATAAAAATAGCGGTAAGACAGATATTAAAAAAGTAATAAAAATACCTATTTTACCTGCAATGATTAGAAAACTCTTTTTTGGGTTTCTTGGATTATAAAAAACTTTCACTTTGCCATCAGGCAACAGTTGAATAGCAGACAGTTGCTTTATCAAAGCAAACCTGGCGTTATGACTAGTTACAAAAATCCAAGGCGACAGCCTTTTTCCATCATAGCTCACGCCAGAAACGTTGTATGTATACAGTGCTGTAGAAATATAGTCTTGATCGGATCTAACTAAATCAGGAGCGCCAAATTTACCAACGCCTAAATTGACTATTTCTCCATATACAAAAGGCCAGTATCTTGTTTGAATTTGACGTACAAGCGAATAAAGGCAAAGAGTAAGTGTGTAAATAGCAACCCAGAAAAAGATTCCCTGAGTTTCTCCTTTAATTGCTACCTGCCACATTTCTAGAAAATATTGGATAGTTATCTCCAGTATCAACGATCTACATAAGGAGCGCGAGGTAAGAGCATCCTAACGGAAGCCACGCTTTTTGTGGCGGGACTGAACTTGATGTTTTTGTTAGGCATTTTTATCTTTGATATACGTAGGTTTTCCGTCAAGGCTTATCTGGTTTTTCTCTAACCAGTATTCTTTTATTCCAGTATCTCTTTTTTTTGTCGCACAATTTTTGAGTTGTTCTCTTTCATCTACATAGTCAAAAAATGGTACAGCCATACCATAAGAAGTTTGAACAAGATCGACAGTTAGATCAAATAATTGTCTTGCGCCAGGAATAGGGGTGAACAAAGAAAATAATTCGTTCCATTCTGAATCATTTCTATGAATTACATTTGCATTACCATAAAGACGAAGAATCATTGGATTTCCCTCAAAAGCAGTAAACATTATGGTCATTCTAGGATTTTCTTGAATATGAGCCGATGTTTCATTTCCACTTTCTGTTACGTTTAGCCACACAACTCGGTTCTTACCTAGGACTCGTAAAGAATCCATCCTCTTTGGAGATATATTTACTCTGCTATCAGTCGTTGCAGTGCCTACAAAGAATATTTTTTGATTTTCGATGAGCTGTTTTAGTTTATCTGAAATCTCAGAATATACTTGTCCCATTTTTATTTTTCCTTCGAATGCCTAACAGTTAATAAAGAGACCCATGGGTCTCTTTATTAATATTTGAATTTTTCGTTTTCATCGCTGTAAACCCTTGTCATTTATTAGTTTTATTGTTTCTCTGTCTCTTCATCTAAATATGGTAAAGGAGACGCAGCATTTCTTTTGTAAAGATTCTAAACTGTTCATTTTTCAAGCGCAAAATTAATTAAGGTGATCATGGTAATCAATTTAATCTTAGTCGTTATTAATATGATTAATGTGCACCTTCCCAATTCCCACTAACTCCAACTTCTGCTAATAACGGTACATCTAACTTAGCCACATTTTGCATCAACTCAGGTAGTTTCTGCTTAACCAATTCCAATTCCCCATCAGGCACTTCCAGCACTAATTCATCGTGCACCTGCATAATGAGCTTGGTTTGTAAGTGTTCACTCACTAGCCAGTTATGTACGGCTATCATGGCGAGTTTAATCAAGTCAGCCGCGGTGCCTTGCATGGGTGCGTTAATGGCGGCGCGTTCTGCGCCGGCTCTTCTGGTGCCATTAGGGCTGTTAATCTCTGGTACCCATAAGCGTCTGCCAAAGTAAGTTTCGACATAACCTTTTTCTTTAGCAAGCTCGCGGGTATCATCCATATATTGGCGCACACCAGGGTAACGGGCAAAGTAGCGTTCGATATAGCTTTGAGCGGCGCTGCGTTCGATGTTGAGGTTTTGGGCTAAACCAAATGCGCTCATGCCATAAATAAGACCAAAGTTAATCACTTTGGCAAAGCGGCGTTGTTCGCTTTCTACTTTGTCTTTTTCTACACAAAATACTTCAGCGGCGGTGGCGCGGTGAATATCTTCATTGTTGGCGAAGGCTTTTAACATGCCTTCGTCTTTTGATAAATGCGCCATGATGCGTAGCTCAATTTGTGAGTAGTCGGCAGAGACAATCTGCGAACCTACTGGTGCGATAAACGCTTCACGAATGCGGCGGCCTTCAGCGGTTCTAACAGGAATGTTTTGTAAATTAGGGTCTGAGCTAGCTAGCCTGCCAGTAATGGCAACGGCTTGGTTGTAACTGGTATGGACGCGGCCAGTATTGGGGTTAATCATTTTTGGTAGTTTATCGGTATAGGTGGATTTCAATTTCGCTAAACCACGATATTCTAGTAATACTTTAGGTAATGGATAATCGAGTGCTAACTCTTGTAGCACATCTTCATCGGTACTCGGTTTGCCAGAAGGCGTTTTTTTAATGGGTTTAATGCCGAGCTTATCAAATAAGATTTCTTGTAATTGCTTTGGTGAACCTAAGTTAAATTTTTGATCAGCGAGTTCATAGGCTTTATTTTCTAGCTCAACTAAGCGCATGCCAATTTCATTGCTTTGTCGATTGAGCATATCCGCATCAATCAAGACGCCATTGCGCTCGATGGTGTATAAAATCTCCATGGAAGGCATTTCAATTTGGCTGTAGATGAAGTTTAATTTTTCATCTTTTGCCACATGCGGGTGTAAGGTTTGATGTAGTTGCAAAGTAATATCGGCATCTTCTGCCGCGTATTCTGCGGCAGTTTCTACCGTCACTTCATTAAACTTGACCTGCTTAGCACCTTTGCCTGCCACGTCCTCAAAGTGGATGGTTGTTAAGCCAAGGTGGCGCATGGCTAGATCATCCATATTGTGGGTGCGGTGGCTTTCTAATACATAGGATTGCAGTAGCGTATCGTGTGCGATGCCGTTAAGTTGAATGCTGTGGTTAGCCAAAATATGTTTGTCATACTTTAAGTTTTGGCCCACTTTTTTGATGCCAGGGTTTTCTAAAATCGGTTTGATTTTAGCCATGGTCTCGTCAAAATCGAGCTGAACAGGCGCGTCAAAATAATCATGCGTCAGTGGAAGATAAACTGCTTTACCCGCTTCTATACTAAATGACATGCCGACAATTTGGGCTTGCATGGGGTTTAAGCTGGTGGTTTCGGTATCAAAACAAATCAGATCTGCAGTATTGAGTTTAACTAGCCATTTGTCTAATTGCTCAGTTGTTAGAATGGTATCGTAGGCACGATCAGTATTCACTGATTCTGCAAATAAATCATGTGTAATTTGGATGGCCTCTTGTTTGGCTTCATGCGTTGCTTGAGAAACGGGCCCTTTGCTAATGCCAGTTGGCACGACGCCATTTTCATCCATTTTTTCAACATCACGTTTCCAACTTCTGAGTTCAAAACGATCAAATAGTGAAAGCAGTTTTGGTTTGTCTAAAGGGCGAGGTGCAAGATCGGTTAAGTTGTCTTGTATTCCAATATCACAACGAATTGTAATCAGCTCTTTGGCAGTGGGGAGCCAGTCCAAGGCTGCGCGTAAATTCTCGCCTACTTTGCCGCTGATGTTTTCCGCATTTTGAATAATGCCATCTAGGTTGCCATATTCTTGCAACCACTTAACAGCAGTTTTAGGCCCCACTTTTTCCACGCCAGGCACGTTATCGACTTTATCGCCAATCAGAGTTAAGTAATCAATGATTAAGCTAGGTGGAATGCCAAATTTCTTTTCTACCCCTGCAATATCCAACACGTCATCGGTTCTTCTAAAGGCGTCACGCATAGTATTAACCACGGTGATGTGCTCATTGACTAGCTGTGAAATATCTTTATCACCGGTTGAGATAATGGTGCGTATCCCTTGGCTTTCTGCTTGTTTGGCTAATGCACCAATTACATCGTCAGCTTCTACGCCTTCTATCATAATCAGCGGCCAACCCAATGCTGTGAT